>CAZDHR010000094.1:0-19009 GCA_964505295.1 uncultured Planctomycetaceae bacterium | reverse complement strand
CCTAAACGATTCCGAAATCTCCACAAAGCCCAGTTTTCAAAATGGACAGATACCCTTCGTGTTCTCGCCGGGCGCGACCTCCACCGTCGCGCTGTATTGCACGACGTCAGCCTGGACGGTCGCGTCCGGCTTTCCTTTCGGACGTGAGTTGCCTGGCGAGATGCCCGGCCGCTGGCCCGTTCCGCCCCTCTCCCGTGCCGCCACAATCAGCACGGAGTGTCTGCCGGCCCGCAGGCCTTGGCGACGAGCCAGTTCGTAGCGACCTGCCCGAATCGGCGCGGCCGCGGAAGGTCCCGGCGTCCCCTTTACCGGATCCAGACGGACGGTGCCGTTCTGGACCGGTTTGCCGTCGACACTGATCTGGCCGCACACAGAGGCAGCCTGGCCGCCACACCCACCCATCGCGAGACCGAGCGCAGTCGCTGCCAGAGCCGCCCACAATGCCCTCGTGGGAGAGCAACGGCATTGTGCGTTGGAAGCTGCCATGACGCGGCCAGCACAGAGACCATTCGGCTCTTCAAAGCGGGACCCCAAAAAGCGCCGATCATCAACATACCAGTGGCGCTCACCCGCTGCAAGCGAGCGGTGCAGCCAACACAATCGGGCCGATACCACCAATATGGCGGGGTGGGTTTGCCATCAGAGGCCGCGGCGAGCGAAAAACGGCAACACCGTCGCTCAGCCACAGCGCCCTGGCAGGGCCCCGGGCCCCCCTCCCTAATCGGCTCCTCTTGACTCTGTACACCCGTATATTGTACGATTGTCCAGGGCAGGAGCCCTTGGCCGGTCAATCCGTCTCGCGAAACAGGGGGAGTCCCACATGGAGCCGCACGGACAAGTCACGGACAAGCAACGCCGGGTGTACGAGTTCATCCGCGACAAGATCCGCAATCGGGGCTACGGGCCCACGGTCCGCGAGATCGGAGAGCACTTCGGCATCAGCTCGCCCAACGGCGTGATGTGCCACTTGAAGGCCCTGGAGAAGAAGGGGCTGATCACGCGCGAGCCGAACATGTCGCGGGCGATCCAATTGGCGGCCGAGCCGATCGAGGAGCGGGGATTGCCTTTGGCGGGGCGGATCGCCGCAGGCGTTTTGCACGAGGCCATCGAGCAGGACGAGCGGGTCGACTTCGGCGACGTGTTCGACAGCAAGAACAAGAACCTGTTCGTGCTCGAGGTCAACGGCGACTCGATGGTCGACGATCAGATCGCCGACGGCGACTACGTGGTGGTGCGTCGCCAGCGAACCGCCCGCCGCGGCCAGATCGTCGTTGCGCTGACCGAAGAAAACGAGGCCACGCTCAAACGCTGGTATCCCGAGAAGAAACGGATCCGCCTGGAGCCGGCCAACTCCACGATGAAGCCGATCTACGTCAAGAACGCCCGGGTGCTCGGCGTGGTGGTGGGCGTGGTGCGGAAGGTGCAATAGGGCGAGTAGCGCTCGTGGTCCGTCCCCCTCGATTTTGCACGTTGGGTGTCACGGCTGGCTTGCCCAGCAGTGCCGGAACCACGGTTGAACAAGCCAACCGTGGCGCCCGTCAGCTCAACTTGGACGGACCGCTCGCGCGGCTGGCCGTGCCGGGCGCTTTCTGAGCGGACTCATTCGCCCCGTTTTCCATAAGACGCGGGGCTGATTCCACGGGCGGGGTACCTGGCTCCTTCTTCGCCCGGCCGGCGACCCGCGTGCACCTTCCGGGGGGGGCGCAGTCGGAGGAGTCGCTTGCCGCGGGCTTCGTTCTCTGGACCAAGACGCCAGAGAATCATCATTCTGAAAGCTTTAGTTGCCAAACGGGTCCTGCCGAGCCGACAGCCTCTTGGGGGCGGCCCTGCGCGGAAGGCAGGGGATTGAATTTCGCCATCTTGTGCTGTATGCTTAGCTTCTGGAATTTATGTACTCTGCCTCCCAATAAGTCGGACGGTCCGCATGAACGACATCCGCCAGCGTTGGCGCGACCTGGTGCGGAGTTACACCCCGCACTACGACGCGCCGGCCAACGATCGCTGCTGGGCGCCGGAGCTGGAGACTTGTCCCCGGGACCGGCTCCGGGAGATCCAGAGCGAGAAGCTGGCGCTGGCCTACCGTTATTTGTGGGAGTGCAGCAGTTTCTATCGCCGGAAATACGAAGAGGCGGGCCTCGGGCCCGATTCAGTCCGAGGGATCGACGACCTCCCCAAGATTCCCATTACCCACCGGGAAGAGTGGTTGAAGGACCAGGAAGAGAACCCCCCGTGGGGCACATTCTCGCCCCTCCGCCAGCAGGACTGGCTCGAACGGGGCTGGATGTTCTTCAGCACTTCGGGCACGACGGCCAAGTGTCCACGTGTGTTCCGCCACACGACCTTCGATCGCGACATCTGGTCCTACCTGGGGGCCCGAGGGCTGTACGCCATGGGCATCGGCCACGGCGATATCGCTTTCCCCTGCTTCTCGTATGGCACGTCGGTCGGCTTCTGGAGCATGCACTACGCCCTGCACCACATGGGCGTCCCGCTGATCTCCGGGGGCGGAGCGAACACGGAGCGTCGGGCGATGTTCATCGAGAATTACCGGCCCACCGTGCTGATGTGCACGCCGTCGTATGCCCTGTACTTCGGCCGTAAGATGGAAAAGTGGGGCATGTCGCCGCGTGACAGCTCCATTCGGCTCCTCTGTTGCTCCGGCGAGCCGGGCGCCTGTGTGCCTGCTACGAAGAAACGCGTCGAAGAGCTCTGGGGCGCGGAGATGCACGACCATTTCGGCTGCACCGAGGTGGCCATGCCGCCCCTGGGGTACACCTGCTCCCAGCTCGTGAAACGAAAGGACCGGCCGGTTGACTCCCACATGATGGAGGACGTCTACATCCCCGAGGCGCTCGACCCGGAGACGTACCAGCCGGTCCCTGAAGGAAAGCCCGGCGTGTTGATCGTCAGCAACCTCTACAGCGAGGCACAGCCGATCCTCCGTTACGTGATGGGCGACTGGATCACGATCACCACCGAGCCGTGCGAGTGTGGGCGCACGCACGCCCGGGCGGTCGGAGGGCTCCAGGGCAGGCACGACAAGCTGATCAAGATCCGCGGCCTGTTGTTCTTCCCCGCCGCGATCGAGGACGCCATCCGGTGCCAGCCGGAGGTCGGCGACGAGTTCCGCGTGGAGATCGACCGCGTCGGCGACATGGATCAAGTAAAGGTGACCGTCGAGCCAGGTTCGGAAACCGCCTCGCTGAGCGACGCGGAACGAAAGGGGCGAGTCGCGCGTAAGCTCAAATCACTGCTCGGGATCCGGGTGGATATCGAGGTCGTGCCCGGCGGCTCGCTGCCGCGGTTTGAATTCAAGGCCGATCGGCTCACCGACCGCCGGCCGAAACTCCATCCAAAGTAGTCTCCAAGTTTGCCGTTTGCGAAAAGCCCTGAAAAGGCCCCCTACCAGCCCATGCGTCGCTTCCGAGATTTCATTGCGAGCGTCGCCGTCTTGGCCATGATCCTCCCGGCACAGCTCCAGGCCGTGCTGGCGAGCACGTGCCGCTGCCCCTGCTGCGCGACCCCGGCGACAGCAAGCGGCGAGACGGCAAAGCCGCGGGGTGCCGGCGCAATCGCCGCGTCTGATGGGCTTCCCATCGGCGATTCCGCGAGTATCGTGCCTGCCGGACACTGCCCGTGCTGTGTCAACAGAGCGCGGCCCTCCGACGGCATCGGCTGCGGGACCTGCAAATGCCACACGAAGTGGCATGCCGTCGCGGCCTTGCGGGTTGGATTGACGAATCTCAAGAAGCCGGGCAAGGAGTGGGTTCCCGTCCCTCCGGCCGATTGCTCGAGTCGTGCGTCCACACCGACGTCGCAGCGACTCGCGACGTCCGACGGCTTCCCTGGTGGTGTCCGCGCAACGCAAGTCTGCGCCGTTCTTTGCAGGTTTCTCTTGTGACTCTCTTTGCCCGCGAGACGTTGTGCAACCTGTGCGCTCGCTCGCGGGGTCGTCGTCTCTCCTGCGAGACGCCGTTGTTGACCGGGGCTGCGCCAAGAAGGCCGGCTCGATATGGGCGTTGGGGAAGAAGGACAAACCACGCCCAACGGTAGGAAGAAGATCCCGTGCGCAAGCACTCCTTGCGCGCACCGCAAAGAGAGGAAATGAGAAATGTCCACGCTTCCGAAGACGCTCCCACGCCTGCCGCGCGGCTGGACGCCCCCGCGTGAGAAAACGACGCAGAGAGCGCTTTATTTCACACGAACGATTGGATTCGAGCATTCGCCTGTCTGCCGGCACGGCGGCCTGATGAGCTGGTCGGAGATCACGCTGTCAGAGATGGGAGAGCGGGTCGGCGTCGAAGTCGAGTGCACCAAGGACGGCCGCGTGTTTGAAGGCGACCTCGATCAGTACGACTGCTTCGTCTTCTACACGCTCGGCGACCTCACTCGGAAGGACAAGCGCTACGCCACGCCGCCGATGTCGCCCGAGGGGAAGCAGCGTCTTCTGGAAGCGATCGCGGCGGGCAAGCCGTTCGTCGGCTTCCACGCCGCCGCCGATACGTTCTACGGCGACTCCGTCGATCCGTACGTCGAGATGATCGGGGCCGAGTTCTGCGGCCACGGGCTCGAGCAGGAAGCGGAGATGCGAGTCACGTCACCCAAATTCCCGGGGCTGGAGGGCCTCCCCGGCTCCTTCCGCTTGTTCGAGGAATGGTACGTGTTCAAGAAGCTATCGCGCGACATGCACGTGATCCTCGCCCTGGAAACCGAGGGAATGCAGGGCAACGTCTACGACCGGCCGCCCGTCCCCGGCACCTGGGCCAGGATGTACGGCCAAGGTCGCGTGTTCTACACGTCGCTCGGACACCGCGAAGACATCTGGGGCAACCCGACGTTTCAGCAGATCGCCTACGCCGGTCTGTCGTGGGCCCTGGGAAACGTCGACTTCGACGTGACCTCGAACTTCGACGAAACCACTCCCCACGGCGACCAGTATCGCCGCGTGCCGGTCGAGCCGGGCTGCGTCTCGCGGTGAGCTTGTCGGCCGAGGTGCCGCGCCCGCCCGCCGGCGGCTCGTTCACCCTGTCCCCGAGGTAGCAGGGGCGCTCGGGCTGCGTCTCGATTGCATCCGCGCTCCGCGCGTTGTAGGATCCACACGGTTCTTTCAACGAGGGCTTTCTTGCGTGGAGGTGCTGCGATGTTCGATCGAATCTGCGCTGGATGGGGTTTGTGGGTAATGGTCGCCGTCGCGTGGTCCGCTTTCTGTTCCGAGCTTTCGGCGGGGGCCGAGGCTCCCGAAGCCGAGTGGAAGGCCGGCGTCGCGTCGGTGGTGATTACCCCGGAGAAGCCGATGTGGATGGCCGGCTATGCCGCCCGCGACAAGCCCTCGGAGGGCAAAGTCCACGACCTCTACGCCAAGGCGCTCGCCCTGGAAGACCCGCAAGGCACGCGTCTGGTGATCGTCACGCTTGATCTCATCGGGATCCGGCGGCCGTTGCGCGACTGGCTGGTGGCGGAGGTGGCAAAGCGGTGCAAGCTCCCGCCGGAAGGGTTGCTTCTGAATGCGTCGCACACGCACTGCGGGCCGGAGCTGCGCGCGTCGAAGGCCGCACTCTACGACCTGGCCCCGGAGCGCGTGGAACAGGCCGAGCAGTATTGCGAGGCGCTCCAAGGGAAACTGCTGGGGCTCGTCGAGCAGGCCGTCGGCAACCTGGCCCCCGCCAAGCTGAGCTACACGCACGCCCGGGCCGGCTTCGCCATGAACCGTCGCCTGCCGACCGAGCGGGGTTTCCAGAATCGCCCCAATCCGGACGGCCGGGTCGATCACGACGTGCCCGTTCTGCGGGTCGACTCACCGGACGACAAGCTGGTGGCCGTGTTGTTCGGCTACGCCTGCCACTCCACGACGCTCAGCTTCTATCAGTTCTGCGGCGACTATCCCGGGTTTGCGCAGGCCTACCTGGAGGAAGCCCATCCCGGGACGATGGCCCTGTTCATGGCCGGCTGCGGCGGCGATCAGAACCCCCAGCCGCGGCGGACCTTGGAGTTGGCCGAGCAGCACGGGCGGGCGTTGGCCAACGGGGTCGAAGCCGCGCTCGTCTCGCGCCCCAGGCCGGTGCGCGGCCCGATTCGGGCGGCGATCGAAGAGGTCACGCTCCAGTTCGCCGAGCCGCCCGCCCGTGAGGAGCTCGAGAAGCAGGCCGATTCGAAGAACAAGTACGAGCGCCGACACGCGCAAGCGCTGCTCGGGGAGCTGGAGGAGAACGGCCAAATTCGCACCACCTACCCGTACCTCGTCCAGGTCGTCCGCTTCGGCGACGATCTGACCCTGGTCGCGATGGCCGGCGAGGTCGTGGTTGACTACTCGCTTCGGTTGAAGTCGGAGCTGGCCGGGGCGCCGGTCTGGGTCGCCGGCTACTCGAACGACGTGTTCGGCTACCTCCCGTCGCGGAAGGTTCTCGAAGAGGGTGGATACGAAGGCGGCGATGCGATGCGTTACACGACGCTTCCCGGCCCCTTTGCCCCATCCGTGGAGAAGCTCGTCGTCGAAAAGGTGCACGAGCTGTTCCGGAAGACGTCGGCCCAGGGCGGCGGCGAAAGCGGGCCCTAGCCGGGGGACCCGTAACGGGGTGAGCGAGCGAGGGGTGACAAGGTGACGGGGTGACAAGGTGACGGGGGTGACAAGAAGAAGCCGTGACTCCGTCACCAATTCAGCCTTCACCCCGTGACCACTTCGCCCCCAGCCCCTTCCCCGCCTCCTCCCCCGACCCAATCACCCCGTCACCTTGTCACCCCCTCATCCCCGTCACCCCCTCGCCGGCTTTCTCTCCAACTTCTGTCGGAGCACCTTCGCTTCCAGCGGGATGACCCGGCTCTTCGACGCGCGATACATCGACTCGGTGTCGCGGTTGTCCTCCGACGGGGCGTCGGCGTCGCTGAACTCGAATCGGACGATGAACGCGCCGACCTGTAACTCGCGGGTGTCGTAGCTCGGCGGCCAGAGTCGCCCGGCGATCGACCGGAGACTCGAACCCAGGCAGTGGGTGGCCCGGCCGGAAAACCCCCCCAACACCATCTCCAGCCGTCCCCGGGGCACGTGGTACACGTAGAACACCAGCGCCGCGTCCTCTTCCCGGTTCGAGGGACAGCACTTCCAGCCGCCCGCCGCCTCGTAGTAGATCCCCGGCTGGTCGGACTGCCTGGACCGGGCAAGCTGGAGGCCGCCGTGGCAGGAGGGGGGCTGGGGATCGTCGTCCCGGTAGCGGAAGAAGAAAGGGCAGCTTCGATCCTTGAGGCGCTTCACCCCGTCCTGGCTGACGAAGGGCTCCGTGTGGAAGGCGTCCGCGATCGCGGCCTCGATGACCACGTTCGACTTCACGCTGCCCAGGCAGATCAGCGCGCGGTCTTCGATCCGATCGCGGAACTCGCGGCACACCGATTTCGCTTCCCGCTCGATCTTCTCCAGGCCCACCTGCCCGGTGTACGCAGAGACGAGCCGTTGCTCCACGGATTCCGGATGACGTTCGTGCTCTAGTGCGAACATTTCATGAAGCAAAATGCCCTGAAGGTAAGAGTCGGACGCCATCACCCAGCGTCGCCGGGGAAGTCTCCCTTCTTGCGGCGCGCCGGCGTCCTCGGCGACGTCGCCTTGGTTCTTGAGGGGCTTCTTCCGCTCGGTCCACGTTCCCGTGCAGATCTCGACGTGCTTCCGATTGGCTACGAGGGCGGAGAACCGCTCCGGCTCGATTCGGAACAGCTTGCCGGGCAGGTCGGCCCGGTCGACGCCGTGACGCTCGATGAGGTACTGGCAGACGCCGGCCAGCGTATCCATCGAGATGTACTTGGCCTTGTTGGCGAGCACCGCGGCCACCTGGTGCCGTTCCAGAGAAGTCGCTTCCGCTATCCGCTTGATCACCCCCCTTTCCAGATCGTGGTGCTCTCGGAGCAGCTCCTGGAGCCGGAAGCTGATTTTCATCGCCGTCCCCTCCTTCGTACGGTATCGGCCGCGGAGATTTCCGGCATCGGCGAGCGTGGCACCGTGTTGCGCGACGACCGCACTTCCTGTCATCGCGAACCTTGCCGCGGAAGGCGTGCTCCCTATTGGCGGGCGAGTGAGCCGAGGGTTCTCCGCACGGCTTCTCGGCCACGCTCCTGAGCCATTTGTAGCAGTCCTGGTGCGAAATGACAATGGCCGAACCCGCCGAAAGGCGGCGTCCCCCGTGGCGGAAAATCTTCCCCAAAGGGGGGCAGGAAATCGGGCCGGGGAAATCTGTCTGCCCCGAACCCGGCCTACGGGAAGGCAAATTTCCCAATACCGGCCGGGCGGGCGGCCGATCGGGGGGCCGTGACAGAAATGCTTGCACTGCATGCGGTTATGGAACGTGGAAGTGACAGACGAAGCCGATGTCGCGGGTCGGATTTGCCCTCCCCTAGGTCAAGGGGATTCCTTGGACTTCTTTCGCTTCCGGGAAGACGCCCTCCCCCCCGCGGAAGCAAAACTTACATAACGGCGCTTGACGTAACGGCTGGTCCTGGTACGATGATGGTGGACCGGGAGAGACAGCCGCCGGCCGTCGGGCGGCTCCGTCCATCCAGAGGGAGGGCACCGGGGGGTTTGCGATGGATCGACACGAGCTGGAGCTAGCCTCTCAGTATGCCCGCGATTTCTGCGGCCGTGTGAGAGAACGGGCGGCCGAAGTGGGCTTCCTCGACGGCACGATCACCGCCAAGCGGCACGAGGGGAAGGTGACTCGCGTCAACTTGGAGATGTTCGACCCCTCCCCTGTCTGCCCCGACGGGCCGCCCGTGGTCCTCCCGGAGGTGGGCCTCGTCGAGGCAAGGCACATTCTCCGTGCCACGCTGCAAGAGACGCTCCAGCGCTGCATCGTCCGCTTCGGCGACGTGACGATCTGGTTCTCCGACGGGGTCCTTGACAGGGTCTGGGTCACGGAGAAGTTCAGGATCGAGCAGGAAATACCCGACCTGGCTCGGCTCTTCGTGCTCTCTCTCGGACGGGCGCGCGACGGGCACGGCTCACGCAAAACACGGGTTGGTAGGAGCGGCAGGCCGCGCTGATCGGCACGACCGCTTCCCCATGAGAACCGACCGATGACAACTTAACTCACGGCCAGTCAGCCGGCGTACGCCAAGACGAGGTTGGCTGGAGCCCCGATTTCCCGTTGCGGGAAATCGCCGGTGCTCCGGCCAACCTTTTTTTGTGCCTTCGCCGCAGTCGTGCGTCGTTCGTTCCACAAAGAGAGAGAACCTGGCAGAACTGTGTGAGAAGCAACTCGATCGAGCGCCTCGGAGGGAGGCCGACCGCTTCACGCTCGGAAATCGGAGGTTATCACGGTGTTGGATGACGCACAGCATTTCGGATTCTTCCTCGAGGTCCCGTCGCACGAGTGCGGCTTCGACCAGTGCTCGAGGAACGGTGAGGCGGGGCCGCCCCGCCTCCCCTGGATCGAGGTCCCCTCGTCCGGCACCGCTTATCTGGCGACAGAGCCGGGCAAGCCACCCGAAGTGTTGACGACGCCCCCCCCAACAAAGGCCCTGGCGAGCGTGTTGGAGACGATTCCGTACGAGCGCCAGGCGCATCTCGTGGCGCTTCCCAGCGACGGGGTCCGGCGGAACGGTCTCCCCATGCCGCCGGTGGCCATCCTCCGCGTGGGCGATGCGCTGCGCGTCGACGGCGAGTGGGTGCTGCACGTTTCGCGGTTCACCCGGCCGCACGTCGGTCCGCCGCCCGCGGAGTTCATTGGCAAGCCGTGCTCCTACTGCCGGATCGAGTTTTCGCCCGCCACAATCGCCTATGTTTGCCCCCATTGTGGCACGCCGTTCCATTGCGAGAGCGAAGCGACGGCAAGCAACAAGGAGCTCGGGCCGTTGGAATGCGCCCGGCTGATGTCGGGGTGCCACCACTGCCGTCAGCTCATCGCGATCGAACCGAGGTATGAATATGTCCCGCAGTGCTAGCCCGCGCCGCGCCCCGTTCGCGGAGATCCGGCTCGGCGGCCCCACGCCGGCGGGCCCGGCGCGAGTCCCTGCGCGGGAGGCGCGGCTTCCCGCGTTCATCGGCCTGGCCGAGCCGGCCGGACCGCGCCTCGACGCGCTCGGCGTGATGGTGATCGGCTGCGGCAGCGTGGGCGCAAACATCGTGCTTCATCTGGCACGTCTTCAGGTCGGCTCGCTTTGGCTGGTTGACCCCGCGCGCCTCAAGCCGGAAAGCCTGCTGACGCACCCCATGGAGCCGAGGGGGATCGGGCTTGCGAAGGTGGACTACTTCGGCCGGGTGGCCAAGGCGATCAGTCCGAAAACGCGGGTCTCGGCGTTCGCCGGCCCGGTTCAGTCGCTTCCGCTTTCGGCTTTTGCCGGGGTCGACCTGGTGGTGATGGCCACCGACAACCTGGCCGCGGAGATCGAGGTCGGACAGCGCTCGATCCACCATCGCAAGCCGTTGGTGCAGGCGTCGGTGCACGGCGACACGTTGGTCGCCCAGGTTCGTTTTTGGCGCAACGACGACGGCTCGGGCCCTTGCCCCGCTTGCGGCTTCGGCACGGCCGAGTGGGACCACGTGAACCGGGAGACGACGTTCAGTTGTGGGGGGAACGGACACCACCGGGGCCAAGTGACCACGGCGCCGACCATGTCGGTCAGCTTCCTCTGCGCGATGAGCGCCGAGATGGCGATGACGCAGCTTCTGCGGCACGTGCTCGGGCTCGGCCCGTCGCCGGGCGACTCGGTGCTGGAGTACTGCGGTTACAAAACTCAAGTGTCCAGTTCGTCGCTTGTGAGAAATCCTGCGTGTCGATGCGAGCACGTGGCCTGGGATCACGCCGGCGTGCCCGGTCCGATCCCCCCCATGAGCCTGCGCAAGATCGCTCTGGAGGCCGGCTTCGACGGGTCGACGCCTCCGGACGATCTCTCCTTCCTGGTCGACGAGCTCACGTTCGCCGAGCAGGTGGTCTGCTGCGGGGTCACGCAGCCGGTGCGGCGATTCTGTGAGCCGGGGGCGGTGGTAGCGCGGTGCTCGCAGTGTGGGCAAGCGCTCCGACCGCAACGGTTCTACTCCCACCGCCCGACGCCGGCCGCCGTCCTGGCGACGCTCGTCGAAGAGCCCCTCGAACGGCTGGGCGCCGAGAGCGTGGAATGGGTCGTCGTGCGGAGCGGCGGGCGAAGTCTCTTATGTCGGCAGGAGGTGTAACGATGTTGGTCACTCCGATCTGCGAGAACGGCTCCGTGGCGCGCGGCCAGGCGGGGCTCCGGTCGCTGCCGACGGTCAGGCTCAACCAGCGCAATCAGTGGATCCTGGACCAGGCGTCTCGGGCCAACGGCGGCGACGCGGCCTGGCGCGTGCGCAAGCTGGCCGAGGCCCGCGACCTGTTGGCCCTCGGGCAGATCGCGCCGCCGGGACGGCTCGAGGTGCAGATGGTCGACCTGCGGGAGAGTCTGCGTGCGCTGATGCTCGTGCGGGTGCCGGTCCCCTGCCGGCCGGACGCGAACAACGTGCTCCGCGTGGCCGATCACGCGCTGGTCGGGTTGTTGTATCCGCGGGAGGTGCTTCGCCAGTGTCTCCCCGGGCCGAGCTTCGTGCAGATCCTCGACCCGCAAGAGGTCTGGCACGCGAACGTGGCGCTCGGCGAGCAGCCGCTGTGTCTCGGCGTGGTGCTGCCGTGCAACGTCCCGGCCGTTGAGCTGGTGCTGATGACCTACGACGCCCTGGCGATGAAGATCCGGCAGGTCAACGAGGCCGACGAGGCGGGCGTGTTCAACGCCGAGGCGGCCCGGTGGTGGGCGGCCAACCTCCACCGCGCGCCGCTCGCGAAGTCGTGGTTCCTGGAAGCCGACGCCGCTTGACCCCCACCCACAAGAGGAGCCCGGGCGATGGAGACCAACGTGCAATCTCCCCGAGACGTGCAGGCGGCGGTCGAGGCGGCCGGGTTTGGCCGTGTGCGAGGGGGCTCGGGCTGCCGCCACCGGGGCTTGCGCGTCGCGTTCGACCGGCGCTGGGTGACCGTGCGCACGAAGGCCGAACCGAAAGCCGACCCGGAGGCCGAGATGCTCACGGGCCGGTTGGGGCGGCCGGGCCTGTGGAAGATGGTCGTCCCGCGGAAGCCGAAACGCGCCAGGTGCGAGTTTCATCTGCCGCTTGCGGCGATCGAAGGCGGCGATGCGTGGGCCGACGACCGCGAAGAGGCCGACGATCCTCTCCGAGCCTGTTTGGACTGGGCCGCCGCCACCGTCGAAGGCGACGTGCCCGACGGCTGGACGAGTCCGCCGCGAGAGCAGGTCGAGGCGTGGGTCCCGAGCCGGGGGCTGGTCATCCAGTCCGGGCCGCTTCTGCGACAGGGATCGCTCATCCACGAGCCGAGCCGGCTAGCGATCTCGTTCCCGTTGGCCGGGGAGTTGCCGGACGAGATCTCCCCGGCCCGGCGGGATTGGCTCGGGCGCGTGCTGGCCGACGCACAGAGCCGGTGGCGCATGGTGAGGGTCGGAATGGAGGGGGCGCCCCAGCGGCCTGAAGTCCGGGCCGAGGTCGATTTGACCGGGGCGCCTCATGGCGTGCTGGAGGCGCTGGTTCCGATCGGCTTGGACGCCGTCCGGTGGGTAGTCTCTTGGTCCCTTTGGTCCGTGGCTTTCTTGAGCGACGCTCGCGTGACGTGTCGTGCCTGGGAAGCCGCTCAGAGAAAGGAGGATGAATCCTCATGAGTGACCGAAAGGGAGATGCTGGCGTGTTGCGGTTCGAGGCCGCCGACGTGACCGGGACCCATCGGGTCCAGGTCGACGACGTGGCGTGCGGGCTCCCCGCGGGGACGGTTGCGAAGGCACTGGCATCGCGGATGTCGCTGCCGGCGAACGTCCCGTGGGGTTTGCGCGATGATTCCAACAGTGCCCTGCTCGACGACGAAAAGCCGATCGGCGAGCAGGTCAATCGCGCGACCGACGTCAAGTTGACGGTCACGCCCAAGACCCATTTGGGCTAAGAACCCCTACGCGCCAGCGACCGGATGTGAGGCGGGGGCGGCTCGCCGTCCCCGCCCCATCCAACCAACCTCGAAAGCACACAAGCGATCCGTGGCGTACACGCCGGGAGGATTACACGGTGAGCAGCGACAGTGACCATGCGGCCTTGACCGAGGCGATCGAGGCGACCGCGAGCGAGGCGGCCGCCATGAGGGTCCGGCCTACCGATTTGACGGTCGTGTTGCGCAGAGAGCACGGCGGGCCCGAGATCGCCCGGGAGCCGGTGCTCGATAGCGACGTCGCCGACATTTATGCCCAACTGTGGTTGGACGGCTGGCTTCGGGCCGGTCGGCCCGACGTGCCCTATGAGGCGCTCTCGTTTCAGATTACGGCCCGGTTGGCCGACGGGGCCGGGTCGAAGGTCGAGAAGCTCGTGTTCGAGGCGTCGGACCCCGAAGGCCGAGCCCGCTCCATGCAGCCGACCACGCACGCGTTCCAGGACATCGCCACCCGGGCCTCGCAGGCCCTGCTCGGCGCCGAGATCCTCAGGCCCGAGGACCTCTACTTCTATGAAATGGCGATTGGCCACCGGCCGGCGGAGCCCGAGGCCGGCGACTGCGGGCTGCACTTCACGGTGACGGCCAGGCACACGCCCTTGGAGTGCTTGACGGTGCCGATCGGGCCGCTGGTGGAGCGTGCCGAGACGGTGGGCAAGGTCGACGACCGCGTGATGCCCATCTTCTACACGGCCGACGCCCTGCTGCGAGCCCAACGCTATGCCCGAAAAGGAGCCGATGACCAGCCGCCCACGGAGACCGGCGGGGTGCTCGTCGGGCCGCTCTGCTCCTGCCCGGAAACCGGCGAGCTCTTCGTCGTCATTTGCGACGTGCTCGAGGCCCGCGACGCCGAGGGGTCGAGCCTGTCGCTGGAGTACACCGGCAAGACCTGGGCACGCATCCAGACGGTGGTCCGGGCCAAACAGTCGCAGCCCGCCACGCGCGCGTACCGCATCGTAGGGCAGGCCCACGGGCACAACGTCCTTCCGGGCGGTTCGTGCGAGGAGTGCGAGAAGGCCCATGAGTGCAAGTTAACCAGCGTGTTCGTCTCCCACGACGACCGCACCTGGTCGCAAGCCGTGTTTGCCAAGCAGCCGTGGCACGTGTGTCACATCTTCGGGCTCAACGCCCGGGGCGAGCACGTCCACGCCCTGTTCAGTCTGCGGGAGAACCGCCTCAAGCAGCGGGCGTTTTATGTGATTTCGGATTTCGACCCGACCCGGGAAGCCGGCGGGAACGGTCGTTCGGACTAGAACGGACCGGGAGGAGAATCTGCCGATGCCCCCCAAAAAGAAACACCAGCCGCAGGAGATGGTCGCCTCGCTGACCGACGCGTCGATTCCCCTGGAGCACCGGATGCACATGACGGCTCATCTCTGCATGGAGCCGAGCCCCGACAACATGGCGGCGATGAACCGCCTGTTCGACCTGGCGGCCAAGCAAAACGGGGAGGCCGTCTACGAGAAAAAGATCAAGGAGCTTTCGACCCTGATCGAGGAGCTCCACAACGGGCCGCTGCGATCGGGGATGTTCTTCGGGATGCTTCCGCCGGGCGCCGACGGGAACGCGCCCCGCGCCCGGGTCGCCCTGGAAGACGGCGGCACGGTCTATCCGGTCGTCCCCGACTCCAAGCTGGCCGAGTCGCTCCGCCGCGGCGAGCTGGTGCTGTTGGACGGCCAGGCCAAGGCCATCCTGGGCCGCGACCCCGGCCAGATCGCCATCGGCGAGGAGGCCCGGTTCGAGCGGCGGCTCGACGACGAGCGGGTGGAAGTCGTGGTCCGCGACCACGAGCCGCACGTGTTCCAGCTTTCGGAGGCCCTGGCCGAGGAGTTGGCGGCGATCGAGATCCCGCCGGGAAGCAAGTTCCTGGTCGACAGCCGCCGCCGCATCGCGGTCGACTACATTCCGCCGGCCGACGGCCTGTCGCACTACTGGTACCTGGTCCGTGAGCCGGTTCCCGACGTGGTCGTCGCCCGCGACGTCGGCTGCCCGCCCGCCTACATCGACGAATTGGCCGACCACGTTCGGATGTGCATGGAGCATCCGGAGATCGGGGCCGACTACCGGATTCGCGTCGCTCAGACGAAGCTCCTTCACGGCGTCAGCGGATCGGGTAAAACATTAAGTATTTTCGCATTCTGGCGGAGGATGTACGAGGTGATGAGCGAGGTGACCGGGATTCCGGTCGACGAGCTGCCGCCGCGCGTCCTCCGGCTGCGGACCTCGGAGATTTACACCAAGTGGTTCGGCGACTCGGAGAAGCGGCTGGCCCGATTCTTCGACGAGGTGGAAGAGATCGCCGACCAGCCGCTCGTCGGTTGCGACGGCACCGAGCACCGGGCGCCCGTGCTGGCCATCTGCGAGGAGTTCGACGCGTTGGCCCGCGCCCGCGGCACCGGCGAGCCGATCGGCGAGCGCGTTCAAGCGACGGCCCTGGAACGGCTTGATGTGAATAACCCTAGGCTCCGGGACCGCTTGGTGATCGTGCTGGCGACCACGAACTTCCCCGATTTGGTGGATACGGCCCTCGCCCGGAGGGTGGGGGGCACGACCGAGAGCTTCGGCCGGCTCAGCCGCCGGGGGTTCATCGCCGTGCTGGAAAAACACCTACGCGGCCTCAAGCTCCGGGCCGACCTGGGCGAGCAGGACCAGGCCGAGCGCCGCGTGCTCCACCGGGTGACCGACTGGCTCTTCTCCCAAAACGGCCACGACCCCGGACAAGTGGAAATCACCTATGTTGGGTCGACCACCCCAGACGTCCGCTACCGGCGCGACCTGATGACCGGCGCGCTGGTGGATCGGGCCGTCCAGGAAGCTGCCCGGGAAGCCTGCCGCGCCGAGCTGCACGGCTGCGACGCCCCGGGCGTGACGGCCGAGATGGTGGTCGAGAGCATCCACCGGCAGATCCGCAGCCTCGTCGACCAGCTCAACCTGCACAACGTCCACCATTACCTGACCATCCCCGACGGCGCTCGCGTGGGGACGGTGCGCCGGCTCGACCAGCCGTCGGTCCTGCCCTTCCAGTTGGAGAGGAGCCCATGAACGCCTCCAAGTCAGATACGGATCGCGGCCCCCCGCCCCCCGAAAGCTGGTCGGCCGCGTTGGACCCCCGGCTGGCCGCCCTGCTGGAGCAGCACCAGGCTCGCGCCGAGGCGCTGAACCCGTGGACGGCGCGGTTTCACGCGGTGCCGGTCGCCCAGGGATGTTTCAATAAGGCCCGAACCAACCTGCTCCTTCAACGCACGGGGATGGAGTCGGGCGCGACCGTCTACGTCGACGGCGACCTGGCCTACCACGGCCCCGACCGCACGGTCAACACGATTTTGGCCGGGCCGTCCCGGCGCAACTGGCGGAGACTGCGGTTGCCGCCGCTGCCGGGCACGGTCAACGAGGCGGTCTGCTCGGCGCTGGGGGTCCTCGGTTCCCCCTTGGCCGCGCTCGCCCGGCGCATCGTCGAAATGCGAGCGCGGACCCTGGCCGAGGCGGCGACGAGCGTGCTCGACGCGGTCGCAGAGCCCGTCACTGGCGAGATGGCCGGCAGGGCCTACGCCGAGAGCTTTCGCCAAGGCCTCGCGCGACAGCTTGCCGTGCTCCCCACCCGGTCGACCCTGCCCCGCAGCGCTTTGCTGTGGGGTAGGGCCGGCTGCGGGCTGGACCACCTGATGCTGGCTGCGGTCCATCCGCTGCTGGAAGCCGGCATGGTCACGCAGGTCTTGCGCGTGTCGGCCGCCGGGCTGGCCGCCGGTTGCATCTTCGCCCAGGAGGTCGACGCCGCCTTGATGCGGCTTCTGGACGCCGCCGCCGACCGCGACGGCTCGCTGCTGTTGGTGCGCGACCTCGATGCCTGCCTGACCGGCTCCCCGATCAGCCATTGCCTGCTGGCCGGCGCGTTGGAGCGCGGGCTGCGGATGTTCGCCACGGTCCGGTCGGAAACGGCGTTGGCCCGGCTGCGCGACGACGAAGCCACCGCCCGCAGGGTCGTCGCCGTCTATGTGCCCCCGCCCGAAACGGCCCAGACGATCGATGTCCTCCGCCGCTTGGCCGAAGCCAACGAGATTGAGGTCAGCGAGCCGGCGATCGAGGCGGCCGTGCGGATGACCGACGGGCAAGGGGCGTCGCAGCCGGGCGCCGCGGTTGGTCTGCTCGGAGCCGCCTTGGCCGAGGCGGCCTGGGCCGGCCGATCCCAGCTCGGCCCCGACGACGTGATCGCGGTGATGCAAAGTCAATGGCCGGAATAGGGACACCGGACGGAATCCCACGGATCGTGCACCCTGTTCTGTATCCCAAAACGAGAAAGGAGGATAGCCATGCTCGAAACCACGCGACCCAGACACCAAGAGACGTTCACGCCCGGCCCCGGCGCCCAGGACGACGTCTTCGACAACTGCGGCGCCGGTGGATTGGTCACGGTCAACCACGGGCTGCACACCGAGCAGTTGCCCGTGGGCAACATGACCGTGGGCGAGATTCGGGCGCGGTACACCGACCGGTTCGACATCGACCCGCACAGCCAGGCGCAGATCGACGGCCACGCCGTCGGCGACGACGCGGTCTGCCGGCCCGGCCAGATGCTGATGTTCGTCCGCCACGCGGGCGAGAAGGGGTCGGGCGATTGCACAAGCGACCACTGAATCCTGCGCAGCCAACGCCCCCGTATTGCTCCCTCGAAGCCCAGGGGTTGCAACCCCTGGGCTTGGAAGGGGCTCGTCTGCCGTGCAGGGTTCGACAGGAAACCAATGCAAACGCCCTTGCATGAAGTGTGTCCCCCGCAACGGGAAACAAACCCCATGGACCCCATCACCATTGAAGGCCATCAAGTCCGCGCCGTCTCGCCGGAGGGGCAGACGGCGACGATGACGATCGACGCCCTGCTCGAGGAGGTCAACCGAAGACGGATGACCAGCCGCCGCATCGTCCTGCCCGACGGAATCAAGTACCTCGACTCGAAGGGCCCTACGACCATCTGGGTGCACGAGACGCCCCCGCGCGTCTACAACTTCAAGTGGATCGCGGACGATTCGCCGGCTCGGTTCGGCCCCGAGACCAAGTATCGCGCGGTGCGGATCGCGCTGCCGTACGTGGTCGTGCTGGCGGCGTTCGAGGGCGACATGCTCAGTCCGCAGAACGAGTGCTTCTTCCGCACGGCCCCTTTGAACGACGAAACCGACGAGCTGCTCTACCCGGCCCTGTTGAACTGCTCGAAGTTCACGCCCCAGGAGGGCAAGCCGCTTTCGTGGATCTGCACGGCCAAAATCAGCCCGGAGCACGTCGCCCGCTGTCGCGACTCGAAGCAGCGCATGCGAACCGGGTTCCAGGTGTTAATGAAGTGTTTATTGGAGAGCGGTTTCAACTACTCATCCGAGGAGCACGAGGGCAGCAGTTGGTTCACGGAGTCGACCGGCGTCGATCGGCGCGTGGCGACCGTGGAGGACTGGGAGAAAGCCACCGAAGAGGACCCGCTCTTCGTGTTGGACATCGGCTGGTTGACGACCGGCATGTCGCTCCGCCAGGTGATCGACCGGATGTACGCCTACCGCGGCATCGCCGACGGGGGAGCCCTCGGCGTGAGCGATCTGACGCGCATGATGTTCAACCGGCGACGCCGTAAGCCCAAGTGATCCCCATCCCCGCTCGTTGACCCGAATACGAGGGAGTCTGTCGTGACGCGCCCCGAAAGCGGCCCTATCACCCCCATCTACCTGAAGACCCAGCCCCGGATGGCCTGGCCCGATGACACGTTCTTCTACGTGATGACGGGCGACGGGCTGTTCGTCTGCCGCAACCACAAGTTCTTCCGCAGTTGCGTGCCCGCGCGACGCTGGCCCTCGGCGCTGGCCCGGCAGGACACGTTCCTGAAAGTGGCCTACCCGAAGATGCCCCGTGCGATGATCGAGCGGATCGTGGGCTTCTTCTCGGTGGTGGCCGACATGCACAACTCGGAGGCGGGCGTGCTGCTCGCCTGGGACGAGCCGGCCCAACGGCTCCACGTCGTCGTCCCCGACCAGGTCGCTACCGTCAGCCGCAACTGGTATGGCGACGTGTTCCCC
>CAZDHR010000093.1:0-19024 GCA_964505295.1 uncultured Planctomycetaceae bacterium | reverse complement strand
GACCCAGAGGCCGTGGGCCTTGCCCACGTCGAAGACCCGCTGCTGATGCGGCCTGATCATCGCCCGCCACGTGGCCGGGCTCATCATCATCGACAACTGGCTGGCCACGTCGTCGCCCGACCAGAGCCAGTCGAGCGGGAAGCGCCGGCAGGCCGCCTCCGACAGCTCGACGGCGAAATCGGCCGAGCGGGCGAACATCTCCTCGGTCAGCTCCGGCTCGGCGGCCATCTCCAGCAGCGTGCGATCCAGCCCCCGCAGACGCCAGTACATCTCGAACACGCAGGGCGACACGTCGCAGCCGATGAAGCACTCCTCGGCGGCCGCCGCCACCGGGTCCATCCGCGAGAGGAGGAACTCCTTGTGCTCGATCGGGAACCGATACCGGCGAAGCTCCTCGGGCGAGGCGTCCAAGAGAGGAAACCGCGTCACCTGGTTGTACGGGCCTTGCTTGGTCCATTCGATGCCCCAGAAGTCGACGTGGCTCTCGCCGTCGTGTTCATGTACGATCCCTTCCATGGCGTAGTTGTTGTTCACCCACGTCATGCGGACGTCGTTGCCCATCACGTCGTCCAGGTAGGCCGGCGGAATCTCGAGCAAACCGGCCAGCAGGGTCCGAGTCTCCGGGTGGAACCACATGAAGATCGGCACCCGGTCGACCGGCTCGCGCCGCAGGGCCGCGTGCACGCGTTGTTTCGGGGTCATGGTTTGTTGTCTTCTTCGAATTGGGGATTTTCTGATTCGCGCTGGCAGAGGAATCCGGCGGTCGGAATCGCCGATTTCACCGGACAACACGATGCATAGCAGACTCGTTGAACCGGTGCAAGATTCACCGGTCGTTGCCGCCATGATGGGGCCGAGCTACAATGCGCCTTCCCACCCAGTTCGGCCGTGCCCACAGGAGCAGCCACGCGGATGACGAACCGACTTGCCATACAGATCAACGCGAGCGACAACGTGGTGACGTTGGTCGACGCGGCCCAGGCGGGCGACCGTGTCCGCTTCATGACCCCCGAGGGCCGGCAGGAGTTGCCGGTTCTCAACGACGTCCCGTTCGGCCACAAGGTCGCCGTCCGAGAGATCGCGGCGGGGGAGCGGATCGTCAAGTACCACGAAGCGATCGGCCGGGCGTCGCGGGCGATCCGCCGCGGCGAGCACGTCCACGTACACAACGTCGAAAGCGCGGTCCAGGGGGGCGCGAAATGAACGTCAACGGCTACCTGCGGCCGGACGGCCGAATCGGGGTCCGCAACCACGTGGTCGTGCTGCCCGCCGTGCTCTGTGCCAACGAGATCGCCCGGCGCATGGCCGACGCCGTCGACGGCGCCGTGGCCCTCGCGCATGCCGGCGGTTGCACCTGCGGCGAGGACGTCGCCCGAACGGAGCGGGTGATGGCAGGGCTCGGCTCGCATCCGAACGTTGCCGGTGCGCTGGTGTTGGGGCTGGGGTGTGAAAACTGCGATTCCGAGAAGGTCGCCCGGGAGATCGCCGAACGGTGCCCGTGGAAACCGCTCGAGCGCCTGGTGATTCAGGAACTCGGCGTGTCGCGGGTGATCCGCGAGGGGACGGCGATCCTGGAGAAGATGGTCCGCAAGGCTTCGGGCGAAAAGCGGACCGAAGTCGGGTTGGCCGGACTCACGCTCGCCTTGGAATGCGGCGGGTCGGACGCCACCAGCGGGCTGGCCGCCAACCCGGCGCTGGGCGTCGCCGTCGACAGGCTCCTCGCCGAAGGCGGCTCCGCGATGTTCTCGGAAACGACCGAGGCCATCGGCACGGCACACCTGCTGGCTCGTCGTGCGGTGAGCGAGCAGGTGGCCCAACGCATCGTCCAGACGATCGACCGGGCCGAAGAGCGGATGGTGCCGCTTTTGGCCCCCGGCGAGCACTTCCTCACCTCGGGCAACGTCGCCGGAGGGCTCACCACGCTGGAGGAGAAGAGCCTGGGCTGTATCTGCAAGACGGGATCGGCACCGATCGCGGAGGTCGTCGAGTACGGCGTGCCGCCTCGGGCCCAAGGGCTCGTGTTCGTCGACGGGACCGGGTTCGACGTCCCCTCGATGACCGGCATGGTCGCCGCCGGGGCCCAGGTCGTGGCCTTCACCACGGGCAAGGGCAGCCCGGTCGGCTATCCGATCGCGCCGGTCGTAAAGATCACGGGGAATCCCGGCACGTACGAGCGGCTGGCGGAAATCATCGACGTCAACGCGGCGACGATCACCCGGGGGGAGAAGGACGTCCGCGAAGTCGGCGAGAAGATCTTCCGGGAGGTGATCGCCGTCTGCGGCGGCAAGCCGACCAGGTCGGAGATCTTCGGCTTCCACGATTTCTCGATCGCCACGTTGGCCGGCGCGTACGCCGGGGTCTGATCGCTCGCCTGTTCCTGCTGGTTTGCCGGCCGGGTCCGCGCACGGTCTGCTTTCGCCTATCCCCAAAGCCTGCTATCATTCAGTGTTGTACGGGAGTGTTTGTCACGGCGATTCCTTTCCCGTGGAATCCTCGATTCGGGAGAAACGGATGACAACGCGTCGAGAATACTCGGCCGGTGGCTTGGTGAGGGGCGTGGCGTGGGCGCTGGTTGTCGGGGTGAGCGGATGCCTGCTGGGAGGCGTGGCGCTGGTGGGAGGCTGCCGTCGAACCACGCCGCCGGAGCCTGCGCCGAAGGTGGAAGTTCCCAAGGAAGCGGCGCCCGTGGTGACCGCCGACGTGGCCCGGGCGCTGGCCGAGTTCAACAAGGGGGCGGCCTTGCTGGAGAAGCGGCAGTACAAGGACGCGGCCGAGGCGTTCGAGCGGGTGTTGGAGTCGGCCCCGGACTGGAACGCCGCCCGCTTCAACCTCGGCCTTGCCCACTACAATCTCGAAAAGGGCGAACACCTCACGATCGCGCGCGAGGCGCTCGAGCAGGTGATCGAGTCGGACCCGGGCCACTTGCACGCACGGTTCGTGATGGGGCTCTACTTCCAACACCTCGGGGAAAACGACGAGGCCCTGAAGTGCTTCGAGGCCGTGCGCCGGAGCGACCCCGGCGATCCCCATGCCGCCTACAAGTACGCCGAGACGCTCTTGGCGCTCGGTCGCGGCGACGAGGCGGCGAAGGTCCTCGAAGCGATCGTCGAGGCGGACCCGGGGTTCAACTCGGGCGTGTATCGTCTGGCTTCGCAGTACATGCGCAGCAAGCAGCGGGAAAAGGCCTTGCCGCTGTTCGAGCGGTTCAAGAAGCTCAATGCGGCCGAGCTGGCCGAAGGCGCGTTTACGATCCGCGAGGCGTACGGTTACGCGGGCAAGTACTACCTGGCCCTGGGCGCCGACAGCCTCCCGCTCGCGCCGCCGGAAGCGACGCCCCACGCCCGGATCGTCTTCTCGCCCGAGACCAGGCCCCTCGACGCGACCGCGTCGGCCTGGAAATGGGAGGGCGGATCGGTCGGGCTGCCCGGCATCGCCGCGGGTGACGTGGACGGCGACGGGGATCCGGACCTGTGCCTTGCGGGGCTGGACGACCGGGGCAGCACGTCGATCTGGCTGAACGACGGCAAGGGCGCGTTTTCGCCCGGCCCCACGCTTGCGGATCAGGGCGTTTCGCCCTGCTTCGGCGACGTGGACAACGACGGTGACCTCGACCTGTGGCTGGGCCGCGCCGGGGAAGATCTCTATCTGGAGAACGACGGGAAGGGCCAGTTCGCCCCGGGTGCATCGCCGGCCCCCGAGGATGCCCGCGGTTTCACCGCCTGTGCTCGGCTCTTCGACGCCGACAGCGACGGGGACCTCGATTTCACGGCGTTTCGGCTGGCCGAGGGGTCGCTCCCGGCGGGCGGCGATTCGGTCGCCGCGCCGAGCAGTATCTACTCGAACCACCGCGACGGCTCGTTCGAGGACGTGGCCCCCCGGCTCGGCCTTGCCCTGGAACAGTCGCCGATCGCGGCGGTCGTCTACGACGATTTCGACAACGACCGGGACGTCGACCTGGTGGTCTTCCCCGCAGGCGACGCCGAGCCGATCGGTTGGGTCAACTTTCGCGAGTGGGAATACGCCGCGCGGGACGCGGCAGCCACGGGCCTCGAAGCACGCGGCGTTGTCGGCGCGACCTCCGGAGACCCGGACAAGGACGGCGACCGCGATCTCGTCGTGTTCACCACCGACGGGGTCCGGCTTTACGTCAACCAGGGCCGGTTTCAGTTCGAGCTGGATCAGGCGTTCTCCGACCAGTGCGGCCGGCTCGGCGGGACCGGCGGGCAGTTCGCCGACATGGACAACGACGGCGATCTGGACCTGGTGATCGCCGATGCCCATCGCCCCGACGGCACCCGGGGGCCGGCCCTGCTGGTGAACGATTGGCCCCAGGAGCGGTTCGTGCGTGCCGCGGAGCTCGACCCGGCGGGCCTTTTGACGGCCATCGAGACCGGGGGCGACGCCAGCCTGGTGGTGGCCGATTTCACGGGCGACGGGCGATGCGACGTGCTCCTGGCGGCTGCCGGCCAACAGCCCGTACTCCTCGAAAACCTCACGCAGGGCGGCCATTGGATCGCGATCGAGCTGGTGGGGAAGCGGGAGCAGGACCGGATGGCCCGATCGAACAACTCGGCCATCGGGGCACGTGTGGAAGTGAAGACGGGCCGGGTGATCCAACAGTTTGTCGTCGGCGTGCCGTCCGGGCCGGTGGCCATGCCGCCGCTTCGCGTCCACGCCGGCTTGGGCGACAACCCGAACGTGGAATGGCTCCGAGTAATCTGGCCCGACGGCGTGCTCCAGGGCGAGGTGGAAGTGGCCGGCGATCGGTCGATGACGCTCGCCGAGGTGCAGCGGAAGACGACGTCCTGCCCCCACCTGTTCGCGTGGAACGGCACCCGGTTCGAGCTCGTGTCGGACTTCGGCGGCGTGGGGGGGCTCGGCTACTTCGTGGCCCCGGGCACCTACGCCACGCCCGATCCGACGGAATACCTACCCATCCCGCACCTGAAGCCGCTGGGGGACGAGTACGTCCTCCAGGTGACGGAGCCGTTGGAGGAAATCGTCTACCTCGACGAGGCCAAGCTGATCGCCGCCGACCACCCGATGGGGACCGAGGTCTATCCGCACGAGATGATGGCCGTGGGCGTCGCGCCGCCTCCGTTCGAGGTGTTCTGTTTCCGCCGGGCGATCGACCCGGTTCGGGCGGTGGACCATCGGGGCGTCGACGTCACCGAGGAAATGCTTGAGATCGACCGGCGCTGCGCCGGGGCGACCGAGCCCGACACGCGTTTCGCCGGGTTTGCCGGCGACCACTTCGTGGAGCTCGACTTCGGCGACCGGCTCGAAGACGTACCGTTCGACGCCCGGCTCATCCTCTTTCTCCACGGGTGGGTCCAATACGGCTACTCGTCGGCCAACTACGCCGCGGGGCAGGCCGGCTTGCGCCTGGAAGCGCCCAGCGTCGACGTGCTCCGCGACGGCCAATGGGTGGAGTTGGTGCGCGAGGCCGGCTATCCGGCCGGCCTGAACCACATGATGACGCTCGACGTGACCGGCGAGATCCTGCCCGGCGATCGCAAGGTCCGGCTTAGGACCAACATGGAGCTCTACTGGGATCGGATCTTCCTGGCCGTTCACGCCGACGACGCGCCGCTCGCACTTCGAGAGATCCCGGCCCGAACCGCCGATCTGCACTTCTTCGGCTACCCGCACGAGTATTCGCCCGACGGGCGCGGGCCCAACCTGTACGACTACGGCAACGTGGACCCGTGGTCGAGCTGGAAGCTGATGCCGGGCGACTACACGCGCTACGGCGACGTGGGCGAGCTGCTCCTCGAGGCGGACGATTGCTTCGTGATCATGGGGCACGGCGAGGAGATTACGCTTCGTTTCCCGGTCGAGGCGTTCGGCGCCGTGCCGGAAGGCTGCCGTCGCTCGTTCATCCTCAAGACGGACAGCTTCTGCAAGGACATGGACCTGTACACGGCCACCTCGGACGCCGTCGAGCCGCTCCCGTTCCACGCGATGAGCGGCTATCCGTACGGGCCCGACGAGCAGTATCCGGACGACGCGAGGACACGGGAGTATCGGGCGAAGTACAATACGCGCCGGGTGCGGGCGCGGGAGGGGCCGGGAGGGCGAGGCGGAGCCTCGCGTTAGGGCGTTCCCAGGCGGAGCCTGGGAACGAGGGGCAAACGCCCATGAGAGCACATGGGGTGGATCAATCGTGCAGGCTGTAGGGGGGTCGAGGCCCGAGAGCCACCCTAGCTCGAGGCCGGGATCACGCGGCCCTCTCGGATCGTGCCGAGCGGGACGGGGCGCGTGTTGCTGCCCAGCGGGTCCCACCGGATGGTGCCGGTGACGCCGGAGTAGGGGGAAAGCGCTTCGATCGCGTCGCGGATTTGCGCCCGGTTGAGGCCCGCGGCACGCACGGCGGCGATCACCAGGCGGAAGGCGTCGTAGGTGTGGGCGGCGGCGTAGTCGGGCGCGTGGCCGTGACGCTGCTCGAACGCGTCGAAGAACCCTTCCGACGAATCTCCCTGAGGCACCCGCGGGACGCAGAAGAGGAGCGGAAACAGCATGCCCTCGGCCGCGTTGCCGGCTTCCTCGCGGAACCTGCGGCGCCCCATGGCCGGACCGCCGAACACCGGTCTCTTGAAGCCTTGCTCACCCAGAGCGATAACCAGCCGCGCGCTCGGTTGGGCGCCCGCAACCAGCGCGACCGCGGCGGGCTTCGACTCAACCGCCTGGCGGACCACCTGGGCGGTTTCTTCCTCCGAGCCGCGGCACTGGAAGTGGTAACTCAGCACCACGCCGCGCGCGGCCAGGCACTTGCGGAGTTCCCGGGCGAACAGGGCCGAGTCGTGATCGACGCCCGAGACGAGCACCAGCGGCGGAAAAGGGGACGCAGCTCTTTTGCCGGAACGGCCCGAAGGGTGCTTCGCACAAAAGAGCTGCGTCCCCTTTTCTCGGACGACCCCGGCCGCGCGACGCTGCCAGGAGATCTTGCCACACACGACGCTTCCCCTTGCTAGACCGCTTCGCACCGACTACAACACGTTTGCGAAGCGGGCATTTCTTGCGACTCGCGACGGGAAGCTTGTCTCGATGGGCCTCTCTTCAGGCGGAGCGGACCGAACACCCGGCTTCTGGGCTCAGCGTTGTGACCGGTGGCGGCTCCGTCGCCACACGCTCGCCGTCGGCCGGCTGCCGCTTCTGATGGGCGTCATTAACGTCACGCCCGACAGCTTCTCCGACGGCGGCCGCTTCTTCGACCCCCAGGCAGCGATCGAGCACGGCCTGCGCCTGGCCCAAGAAGGGGCCGACCTGGTCGACGTGGGCGGCGAAAGCACGCGCCCGTATGCCCCGCCGGTCGACTCCGACGAAGAGCTCCGCCGCGTGATCCCGGTCGTGGCCGCCTTGGTCGAGCGCTCGTCGGTGCCGGTCTCCATCGACACTTCCAAGGCGATCGTCGCCCGGGAGGCCGTCGCCGCCGGGGCCCAGGTGATCAACGACGTGACCGGGCTCCGTGGCGACCCCGGGATGCTCCCCCTGGCCGTCGAGTTAGGCGTAGCCGTGTGCGTGATGCACATGCAGGGCACGCCGCGGACCATGCAAGAGAACCCGACCTACGACGACGTGGTCGCAGACGTGCTCGCGTATCTTGGCCGGCGCCGCGATGCCCTCCTCGCCGCCGGCATCGACCAGGACCGGATCGCCCTGGACCCGGGCATCGGCTTCGGCAAGACGCCCGAGCACAACCTCGCGCTACTGTCCAATGCCTGGCGGTTTCACGAGCTGGGTTGCCCCATGCTCGTCGGCCACTCCCGCAAGAGCTTCATCGGCGCGGTCCTCGCGACGGGCGAAGCCGACCGAACCCCCGGCACCATCGGCGTGGCCCTTTCCCTGGCCCGACAAGGCGTCCAAATCCTCCGCGTGCACGACGTGGCCCCGGTCCGCCAAGCCCTGTTGCTCTTCGAGGCAATCGCGGGCCTCAAGAATTTGGGAACATAGATTGGGGCACACAATACTGATTTTGGCGGTTTGGGTAGTCCATGCTTCGGACGGACAACGTTTCTTTGCTCAAGCATGGCCGGGATGGCAACTCGTGCCAGTCTTTCCAGCCCGGGACTTCAACAAAGCCGCGTAGGGTGCGTGAAACGCACCACATTTGCCCGGCCCGGAGATGATGGTGCGTTTCACGCACCCTACGCCTCTATCGGTATTGTGTCCCCTGATTTCATGCTTGTGTCCCCCGATTTCGAGGCAATCCTCGCTCGGCCCTGGTGGTCTCCGGTTCGGATTGCCTTGTTTGCGCAAGCGGGCCCACTTGACAGGGGGGGCCGTCTTGTTCCAATGAAGGTTGCTGTCGCGGGGGGCGGCCCTCGGTAAGGCGATCATCGCCCTGAAATTAGGCCGGGAATAGCAGGGTTGTCTTGTCAGCATCTCTGCCGGGGACACGCGTCATGGGGCACTCAGATCCTGAAGGGCACGAAACGGCTCCCGACTCTACCGAGCAAGCAGGCGGGGAGCAGTCGCGGCAGGAGACGGGTACTTCGTGCGGCCCGGATGAACCGCAGGAAGACGGACGCGGGAGTTGGGTGTCGTGTGGGGAGATCGAGAAGAGGTATCCGAGGAAGATCGGCCGATTCTCGATCAAGCGATGCCTGGGAGCCGGCAGTTTCGGAGAAGTGCTGCTGGCCCACGACGAGGAGTTGGATCGTCCCGTCGCGCTCAAGTTCCCCCGGTTCGGCCGTCAGGCTTCTCGCCCCAATCTGGACGGCTACATCCGAGAGGCCCGGAACGCAGCCCGGTTGAAGCATCCGGGGATCGTATCGGTCTACGATGTGCGGTCCGAGGGCGATTGGTTCTTCATCGTCATGGAATACGTCCAGGGCGTGGACCTGGCGGAAGTCCTGCGCTCGGAGCGGCTCCCACCGCTCCGCTGCACGGAGATGATGATCGAGGCTGCCGACGCGGTCAGGCACGCCCACGAGCAGGGCCTGGTTCACCGGGACCTGAAGCCTGGCAACATACTCGTGGATTCGCAGGGGCATCTGCACATCGCCGACTTTGGGCTGGCGGTGCAGGAGAGCGGGCAGCGTCTGCTGAGAGGCCAGGTTGCCGGGACGCCGTGCTACATGTCTCCGGAGCAGGTTCGCGGGGAAACGCATCGTCTGGACGGGCGCACCGACGTCTGGAGCCTGGGAGTCGTCCTCTACGAAATGCTCACCGGACAACGTCCTTTCTCCGGCAGGACCAACCGAGACATTTTGGACGAGATCCAGCACCGTGAAGCGAAACCACCGAGGCAGCTCGATCGCAACGTCCCCCAGCCGCTGGAGCGAATATGCCTCAAGTGTCTCTCGAAACGGATGATCGACCGGTACGCCAGCGCCTCGGACCTGGTCGACGACTTGTGTGATTGGCGTCAGAGTGTGCTTGGCGCGTCGACGGACCCGGCGGACGCCCCGGGTGCCGGGGTGCTGCCCGCCGGTCCTTCGCCGTCGAGCATCGTCGAGGCGAAGAAGCCGGTTCGGGTCATTCCCAAGGGGCTTCGCTCCTTCGACGCGGATGACGCGGATTTCTTCCTCGAACTGTTGCCCGGGCCGTTCGACCGCGAGGGCCTGCCGGAACCGATTCGTTTCTGGAAGACACGCATCGAAGAGACCGACGCGGATAAGACCTTCCCGGTCGGGCTTCTGTACGGGCCCAGCGGTTGTGGGAAGTCGTCTTTGGTCAAAGCGGGACTGCTGCCGCGTCTGGCGGGCCATGTCCATCCCGTTTACGTCGAGGCCACGTCGGAGGAAACGGAAGGCCGGCTTGCACGAGGGCTGCGAAGGGCCTGCCCCGGGCTTCCCGAGGACGATTCGCTGGTCGGCCTGCTCCTGGCCATTCGCGAAGGGAACGTGCTTCAGCCCGGCGAAAAAGTGTTGGTTGTTCTCGACCAATTCGAGCAGTGGCTGTATGCGCGACGATCGCAAACGGAATGCGAGTTGGTACGGGCCTTGCGGCATTGCGACGGGCAGTCGGCCCAGTGCCTTCTTCTGGTGCGCGACGGCTTCGGTATGTCGGCCATGCGGCTGATGAACGCCCTGGAAGTCCCGGTCGTCGAGGGCGTGAACTATGCCACGGTCGACCGGTTCGATCCGGAGCATGCCGTTAAGGTCCTGGCACATTTCGGGCGGGCCTTCGGCCGACTGCCCGAGGACGGCTCGCTTGCGCCCGAGCAGGAGCGTTTCTTGGAAAAGGCCGTTGAGGGTCTTACCGAAGACGGCCAGGTGGTGTCGGTGCGGCTGGCGGTTTTTGCCGACATGTTTCGAGGGAAGGCATGGGATCCCGCCTCGCTGAAAAGGGTGGGCGGCGCAGAGGGAATCGGCGTCACGTTTCTGGAAGAGGCGCTGGGCGTTGGGGCGGCGAACCCGGCGCATCGTCTCCACGAGCGCGCGGCCCGCCGGGTGCTGCACGCTCTCTTACCGGAGCACGGCGCCAATATCCGGGGACATATGCTCTCAGAACGGGAACTGGTGAAAATCTCCGGCTACGCCAACCGTCCCCGCGACTTCGAGGAGCTGGTGCGGATCCTCGATAACGAGCTTCGCTTGATCATGCCGAGCGACCCCGACCAGCCAAGCGACGAAGACGGACTCCCGGACCGGCCGGCCAAGGCCGACTCAACCGGAACCCGGTTTCAACTGACGCACGACTATCTGGTTGCACCGCTTCGTGAGTGGCTTACGCGCAAATTGCGGGAGACCATGCGGGGTCGGGCATCGTTGTTGCTCGAAAGCCGCGCCGAACTGTTCGGCACGCGACCCGAGCGCCGATACTTGCCTTCGCTGGTGGAGTGGGCCACGATCGGGCTGATGACAAAGAAGTCGCAATGGAAGGAGCCGGAGCGCAAGATGATGCGCTGGGCCACCCGGCTCTATGCCGTGAAGTTGTCTGTGTTCGCCGTGCTGGCGGCCGTTGTGCTGGCAGCCGGCTACGTCGTCAAAGCCCGGATGGACGAACACCGGAACCGGTGCCTCGACCTGACGGACTCCCTGATTTCTGAGCTGCTTGTGGCCGACTGGGAGCGTGTCCCGGAGATACTCGATGAGTTGAAACCTTACGGCCCGTTGTGGCGGGATCAACTCGAAAGGGCCGCGCACGACCCGTCGCGGTCGGCGGACCAGCGCACCCGCGCCGACCTGGCACTGGGCCTGAACGATCGCGCCCACCGGCGACCGTTGATCGGAGCCCTGCTGGGGGCCGACGCCGAGGGGGCAAAGTATCGGGCCCTGTTCAACGTCCTTTCCGGTCGTCCCGACGAAGTGATGGATTCGGCCCGTCGCACGCTCGGGACGAAGCTGCCGAACGGTGCTTCGCAGGCAGAGATCGAACGCCTGGCCAAGAGCAAGGCGAGTGCGGCCGTGACGCTGACGCGCCTCGGGCAGTCGGAAGTCTTGTGGCCGCTGTTCGAGGCGTCCGAAGACCCGCGATTGCGAACGCTCCTCGTCCACCGCCTGTATCCCTATGGAGTCGACGGGAAGAAGCTGATCCCAAGGCTCACGATCGAGCAAGACCCGTCGATCAAGCAAGCGATCCTCTTGGCCCTGGGGACCTACGGGAGCGACGGCCTCGAGGCGAACGGTCGAGAGCGCCTCGTCGAAAAGTGCCTTTCGCTTTACCGGGCGGATCCGGACGCCGCGGTCCATTCCGCCGCGGAATGGCTTCTGAGAACCTGGGGGCACGAGGAGATGCTCGAAGCGACTCGCGCTCAACTGGCCACAAGTCCTTCGCAGGCCGAAGAGACTGCGAAGAAAACCGACGTGAACCCCGCCAGCCTCCGGCACGGACTGTGGTATGTGAGCAGCCAGGGGCACACGATGATTGTCCTTCGCATGCCGAAATCGGATGTCAACGACGAGCCTGATTCGGCTCCGACGGCGGGCGATGAACCCGACGGACGCATTTTCGCATTGAGTGCGCACGAAGTGACGATCGAGCAGTTCCTCAGGTTCCGCCCGGACGCCATGTGGTCCTGGGACGTCAGTCCAAATCAGCAGTGTCCGATGAACATGGTTAAATGGTACGACGCTGCGCAGTACTGCCGGTGGCTGAGTGAGTGGGAAGGGATTCCTGAGGAGCAAGTGTGCTATCCGGTGATCCGTGAGATCCGGCCGGGAATGTCGGTACCGGACGACTTCCTGTCGCGAACCGGCTACCGATTGCCCACGGAGGCGGAATGGGAATTCGCCTGTCGGGCCGGGACGGCGACCAAACGTTTCTTTGGACAAACCGACCAGATGGTTCCCGAATACGCTTGGTATGACGGGAATTCGGAGGGCCATCTGTGGCCGGTCGGCGCGTTGAAGCCCAACCCGTGGGGACTGTTCGATGTGTACGGTAACGTGATGGAATGGTGTCATGGGTTACCGATTCCTGGGCCTGCCGGACAGGTCGGCTCGACGGTTCTCGGCGCCACTCAGGCCAACAAGACGATCGGGCCGTGCGTTGCCCGGGGGGGGGCCTATCGGTATCCGGCTGGCGACGCCGTCTCCGCGCATTGCCATCCGTTCGCCCCCACCACCAATACCAGCTTCATCGGCTTTCGGATCGCCAAGACAATTCAGCAATGACCTGAAAGGAGAGACACATGGACTACATGCACGGTCTGAACTTTGTCGGGATTCTTGTTACGCTCGTTGTCGTGATTGCCTTTTGGATCGATCTGAGACGCGGCATCGCGGAGTTGAAGAGCCTCATGGACTGGCGCTTGCCGAAGCGGGACCACACTCACGACCCACCCCATTACGAGAATCCTTCCGGGGGATACTGTTTTTGGGCCTATCGCAACGGGCAGTGGAAGCTGGATATGGATTGTTGTGAAGCGGGGTTCGAGGCTGGGCCACCCCCGGCCAGAAAGGGACGCTACGAAGGGGAAGTGGTCAAGACCCATGGCGTCAGGCGACAAGGCGGATAGTCGCCCGATTCCGACAATCACCGAGCGGCGAGGGAACGTACCATGGTTCGCAGGGTCGAAGAATGCCCACACCGCGGTCACGTCCAAGGAGGGGGCAACGCGGAACGGGCTGACTGCCGGCTGCTTCGAACGATTGTCGAAGGCGACGGTCCGTCCTTCCAGGTGCGCCGCGACGCTTGTGAGCGTTGCTGCCGGTTCTCCCCGCCATCCCTCGAACCGATCAACCCGGTGATTGCGTCACTCCTTTACCAGTTGACGAACCAGGCCGTCGCCACGAGCGGTGCCTCCGGGCGTGCGCTGGGGAAGGCAATGGCGATACGCGAGCGTGCCATCGGAGCACTGGAGACGGTATCGGCCGCGTCACGTCGGACCGACGGCGCCGACGCGGCTCCGCCGATGCAACCGCTTCGCAAACTGGCCGATCGCGACATTACCGTCGACTGCTTCTCGGACCATATCGTTCGTCGTGAGCCGTTCAGCTATTTCCGATATGGCGACGTCGAGTGGCTTTCGATGTTCGGGGACCAAGGAAAAAACAGCGGGAGGCACGACTTTATGCCCGAGACCGTGGGTTGTGAACTCCGCGACTCGATCGACTACGTCGCGAGTCTGACGCCGGACAATCAGAATCTCTACGTCGGCCTGCCCCTATCTTGGCGCCCGGACCGAATCCTGACTTACCTGAAGAATCGCGATCTGGTGGGCAAGGTTCATTGGGTCGATGCGAGCCTTTTCCCCCTCGGGCTGCGGGACCTATCGACGAAGCGGTTCCTGGAAGCGGTGAGAGACTTCCGGGGGCCCAAGTATCTGGTCGCCAATCGATGGCTCGCGCCGGTGGCGAAAGGGGCTCGGCATGGCGCACGTCAGGATTCCCGAGAGCAACTGCTATCTCGCCATCGACCGTGCCGAGCGGGCCTGTCGATTCCGCGGGCAGGGGCTGGTTCTGTTCTGTGCCTCGATGCTCTCCGAATGCCTGATGTGCCGATTGCATCGCCGCAATCCGCGGGGGAGCTACATCGACTGCGGCCATGTTCTCGACGTCATCGTATGGCGGCCGACCAGGGACTACACCAGGCACAACTCCGGCGGAATCCTGGAGTTCCTCAACGAACACTACGCTCCGATGTTTCCAAAAAAATGACGTCGCGTGGTCGGAGGGTGCCGGATGGCGCGCACGCCTGAGCAATGCCGATATCGGGTATCCGCTCCGTTGGCAAACGGGAGCATGGCTTTTTCCTGTGATTTGGTTCGGCGGATTGCCGGCGTGGAGGATCAAGCGGCGTGTCAAGTGCGGCGCGACGCCTGTGAGGCGTGTTGCCGGCGGAGTCTTCCTTCAGCGGCTACGCCGAACCCGGTCGTTGCCTCGTTGGTGTACGGGCTGGCCGGGAGCGTCGTTGATCAAGGAGGGGTCCCGGGCTGCGACGTGGCACAAGCGATGCGCGCTCAGCAGCACGTCATGGCCAGCCTCGAGATTGCGGCCGCCCACGAAGATCGCTACGACGTGCTGTCAGACGGGTCCCGCGCTGCCGGTTCTCCCGAGCATTCACGCGGGGCAAGCCCGCCGGCCCGCCGGCCGGGCCGACTCGCGTGGGCGGTAGGGCTGGTGACGGCGCCGCGGCCCGAACCCACGATTCAGCGGACGCTTGCCAGTCTTCGAGCCGCCGGCTTCACGGAGGTCCACGTGTTCGCCGAGCCCGGCTCCTGGATCCCGGAAGGGTCCGGCAGTCTGCCGGTCACCGTTCACGGCGCCCACCTGGGCAACATTGGACAGTTCTGCACCGCGCTGACGGAACTGTACATGGCGCAGCCGCACGCCGATTGCTACGCCGTTTTTCAGGACGACGTCGAGGCGGCCCGCGGTCTGAAAGACTGGTGCGACGAGCAGTTCTGGCCTCACCGTCACGGACTCGTCTCGCTGTACACCTCGAGGGTCCATAGCGGCGACTCGGTCGGCTGGCACGTCCTGGATCTCGGGTTCTATCGGACGTTTGGCGCCCTGGCGTTCGTCTTTCGCCACGACGTCTTGCAGGAGTTTTTGACCGACGGTCAGGTGCTCCGATACCGGCAGCGCCACGTCCACGGCGACGACTCCCTTGTGGGCGAATGGGCGAACCGTTATGGAATCGGGATCGCCTATCACACTCCGTCCTTGGTACAACACATTGGCAAGGTCTCCTCACTTGCCGACCACGACATCGGGAGGGTCGGTTTTGCCAACGCGGTCCACTGCGTCGATCAGATTCCGTGCTGGCGGCCTCCGCGCAAGGAGTACGGGAGAATTGGGTTGGTCGGCTGGAACACGCCGACCGGACTGGGCTACGCGAACCGGGATATCGCCGCCCACCTCCCGATCGAAAAGTGGCTCGTGCCCAAACACCCGGAACTCCGCCGGCTTCCCAGGCCGAGAGCGAATTGCCGGATCAACTACGCTCCGCTCACGCTCTCAAGCAGCGATTTGAAGGCCTGGGCGCAAGGACTCGATTGGGTCCTGTTCGTCGAAACCCCTTACTTCGGAGAGCTCCCACAGTTGGTCCGCCAACTCGGAAACAGTGTGGCGTGTGTGCCGACGTGGGAGTACCTCAGTCTCCAATTGGCCTGGACAAGACTTGTCGACCTGATGATCTGCCCCACGATCCATACCTACAAGCTCGTCATCCAATGGAAGCGCCGTTTTGGGTTCGCCTGGGACGTCGTCTACGTGCCTTGGCCGGTCGATGCCCGACGGTTCAGGTTTCGAAAGCGCAACGAATGCCGACGGTTCTTGTTTGTCAACGGCACCGGGGGTACTCGCGGACGAAGACCCGACGGCTTGCTTACGGCGTATCACCGGAAAGGGATCGAAGTGGTCTTCGAGGCCGCAAGTATGCTCCCCGGGATTCCGTTTACCGTCTGTTCGCAAGCCGACCACGCCCCCGCCGTGCCCCCAAACGTCACGCTGGGTCGGCCGGCGGCAAGAAACGTTGATCTGTACCGGCACGGAGACGTTTGTGTCCAGCCCAGCCACTGGGAAGGAATCGGCCTTCAGCTTCTGGAGTGTCAGGCTGCGGGCCTGCCCTTGGTGACGACCGACGCACCGCCCATGAACGAGTATCGGCCGCTGAGAGCGATTCCGGTTGCGGGAACCGAGGTTGTGTCGGTGTTCGGAAACCATCCCATTACCTCGAACCACATCGACCCGGCCGTGTTGGCAAAGATCCTCGAGGGGCTCTACGAAACGGATATTGCGGACGCCAGCCGGCAAGCCCGCGAGTTTGTCGTGCGCGAGCACTCCTGGAAGAAGGCCGGCTGCGTGCTGGGAGAGAAGATGGTGCGGTAGGAGTCCTGCAAGCATGTATCGCAAGAAGCTGGAAGGTGCGACCACCGACACCTGCAAGTTCCGGCGCGACGTGCGCCCGCAAGACGATTCCGAAGTGGCCACGTGCACGCTATTGGCCGCTCTGATCGGCCGTCGTGATGACCACTGGTCGGAGGTTGGGCGCAACGCTTGCGATGCCTGCTGTCAGTCGTTTCCGCCTTCCCTGAAGACCCCTAATCCGGTGATCGCGTCGTTGGCTTACGCGGCGGCCGCACGCATCCTGGCCGCGCGTCCCGTGGGCTACGACCTCGGGCGGATCGAGGGGGTGCGGCGGCTTGCGGCAAAACACCTCACCGTCGTCTATCCGGAGGAGCACCGCGTAACTGCCCCCCAACGAACGACTTCCAGGGCCTTGTCGGAGGTCGTTCCTCGTCCGGCCAAGCGGCGGGGGCGACCGGTTCGCAACTGGGCGGTGGGCGTGACGACCGCGCCGCGCCGCGAGCCGACCCTCGAAGCCTGCCTGCAAAGCCTGTCACGCGCAGGATGGGAAAGCCCCCACCTATTCGTCGACTCCGCCGTATTCGTGCCAGATCGCTTCGCGCACCTTCCGCACACTTTTCGCGACGAGCCGCTCGGGGCCTGGCCGAACTACTATCTCGCGATCATGGAACTCCTGATGCGAAACCCTCACGCCGATGCTTACATGATCGTGCAAGACGACGTGGTCTTCTTCGACCGCGAAAACCTGCGTGAGTATCTGGAAGCCGTGCTCTGGCCGGGACGCTCCACGGGACTGGTGTCGCTTTACTGCTCGGAGACCTATTCGCAGCCTGAGCCCGGGTGGCACCGCTCTCCGGCAGGCTGGGTGGCGGGGGCCCACGCCTTCGTGTTTCCGCCGCCCCTGGCAAAGGCCTTCGTGACGGACCGGCCGGTGTTCGAACACCGCTGGGCGCCCAACCCGGTCTGGGCCCGGCGCGTCGACGACGTGATCGACAACTGGACACGCGATCGGCGCCTTGACGTCTGGTATCCGACGCCCAGCCTGGCTCAGCACATCGGCGATACCAGCACCCTTTGGCCAACCGCACGAGCTCAGGGGGGTCGCCGAGCCGATCAGTTCGCGGGTGACATGGACTGAACCGGTGATTCGTTATGGACCACGGGCGCGCGCAGAAATGACCTGGCCAATTGGGGTGGCACGCCCTGCGATGGCCCAGGACTGGCGGACTCCGGAGGAGGGCAAGATAATGGTCCTGGAAAGACGTTCCTGATGAGCGAATCGAAGGCGAAGGTTTTCCCCGATCGACAAACGGCTTCTGTGAACGGCTGCCGGTCTGGGAAGCATTGCGCCACTTGATCCGGGCGCTGGAGCGAGAGGGCAAGTCCGGGGCCAGCGATCGGCTGCAACGCGCTGTTCGTCAGTTGGCCGGAAATCATGCGGCGGGCGCGGCGGGCTCCGCCGCGGGAATCGCAGAAGAAACTGTTCTGAACGAGGTACACTCATGGCTATGGAATATGTCAACCGCAAGGGCGACACGTATTATCTTCAGCAAGGCAAGACCAAGTCGGGCAAGCCGCGGTACTACTTCGGCCGAAAACTGAAGGCGGCGCCGTTGGACGCGCTGCCGGAAGGCTATGAGGTCTACGAAAGCCCGCAAAGCGGTCAGGTCTACGCGCGGAAGACGGTTCCCACGGAGATTCGCCCGGTGGAGCGGCGCATGGTGGAAGAGGTGATTGCGACCGTGGCGGGATTGAAGCACGCGATCGTCGACGTCGAACGCAACAGCCTGGTGGTCTATTTGCCCGGCACCGAGGGCGACCCCTTGGCGGTGCTGGCGGAGGCCTTGCGGCTGCCGCAAGACGTGATCGCGAAGCTGGGAGACGAGCTGACACGACGGGCTTACTACCAGAAGATGATGCGTTTCGACCTTGCCGATGCTGAGGAGCGATTGTACGTCGTACATCGTTGGTGCTTCCTCGGCTCGATCGACGACTGGGTCTTTCTCGACGGCCCGGCACCGCTCGCCGACCTGCTCGATAAGTACGCCAGGCACCTGGGCAAGGAGAGCTTCTACGAACTCATGTAGAGGAGCGTCACGGCCACGCCGCTGCCGCGCGGGGAGAGCTGCGATTGCGGGGACAGGTCCGGCAAAGGCGAAGCTGCCCCTTTTCCGCTTCCCGTAGCCCGTTTGCCGGGGACGTGCTCCTCTCCCTTTCCGCGTTGCTTCACCTGTCACCGTACGCGCTACGCGCGACGGAGAAGTCATCGCCGGACGATCGCGGCCGACCAGCCTTCGGGAATGCGCAGCTCGGTGTAGCTGTTGCCGTCGATCTCCAGAAGCGGCGCGTCGTAGTCGGCCCGCTCGCGGCCCTCGTGGTCGAACACGTGGGTCTCGTGGGCGCAGGCGTTGCCGAAGCCGAACTGACCGCTGCGGTTGGTCACGATACGTTCTTTGGCCAGGACGAAGCCCTCGTGCAGCTCGAGCGGCGTGATCGGATACATGTAGCGGGTCAGGTGGTGGTGGGTGGGCACCACGTTGAGGTCGTTGTACCAGTGATACACGCAGCCGAAGTCGAGCGCCGCCAGCATCGTCCCGTAGGCGTCCTCCTCGCTCCGCTCGGTGAGATGATCGCCCAGCGCGATCGGGGAGTAGAGGTGCGCCCGGGTGCAGTTCGAGATGCTGCCCGTCTCGACGAAACAGGGGAACTTCAGGGCGGCCATCGCCCGGGTCCGCGGCACGCCGTTCCCCACCAGCGGGCCTCGTGCCATGATTCGCCGGGCCATCGCCAGACGCCACGGCTCGGTGAGAAGCGTGACGGAC
>CAZDHR010000092.1:0-19064 GCA_964505295.1 uncultured Planctomycetaceae bacterium | reverse complement strand
CCAGACGGGCCACGGGTTGGTGTGCGTGCTGTGCCGTCCCACCCGCGGCACGCCCTCAACAAGCCGTACCAGCCGGCCACGGACCGGGACGTGCTTCTCTTGCGTGGCAAACACGGAGGAGCAGAGAAACCGTCCGCTGTAGGCGCCCGGCTTCATCTTCACGGGCTGCCTCGGGGGTGGGCGACGGGCCAAAATCGGGCGCGGCTCGAAGTCGGCCCGGCTCGGATCGTTGTAGACGAGCTGCCACTCGCCGGTTTCCGGATCGAGAAGGCAGAGCCCCAAGTCGACTTTCTCGCGCTCTGGCTCCTTGAGCGTCGAAGCGCAGAGCACGCGGCCGTCGGGGAGTGGAAAGGGCGTCGTGTAGGCGCGGACCTCGTTCTCCCGGGTGACAACGGTCTCCGTGTCGCGGCGCGGACCGATCAAGGTCAGGCCGCCGGGGGTCGCCGTGATGATCCGCCGCCCGTCGGGCATCGGCTGCGGCTGCGTGATTCGCAGCACGCGGTGCGTCAGCGGCGCGTTTCCCACTTCCCCCGGCCCGCGCGGACCCTCCTGGTATTGGCGCGACCAATACGCCCGGCGCTCCGGCCCGTAGAGCACCACGTCCTGCGTGCCGTCGGGGTGCATGGCGTGGACGGTCAACTCGGTCTTGTTCCGCGAGTAGAAGACCTCCAGACGGCTGAACACGATCCGTCCGTCGGGCAGGATGGCCGGCTCGTTGTCGCGCCCGATGTTCGTGGCGATCGGGTGCAGGTCCGTGCCGTCCGCGTTTGTCACGTACAGGGCCGTGCAAGGGTAGCCGTGATACTCGTCGCGGATGCCCGACCGGCTGGAGCCGAACACGATGCGGCCGTCGGGCAGAAAGGCGGGGCCGACGTCGTGATACGGCCCGTCGGTAAGCCGCTCCAAGCCCGACCCGTCGACGTTCACCCGCCACAGGTGCCACCACGGATCGTCCTCGCCTCGCCGGGAGAAGACTACCTGGCGGGCGTCCCACGACAGCTCGGGCTCCGCCACGTAGCCGTCGGGGAAGCGGGTCAGCGGCGTCACCTTGCCGTCCGGGCGTGGCGGACGCAGCACGCAGAGGTTTCGCCCCGGGCGGTATGCGGGCCCCGAGTCGGTCACCACGTAGGTTACCCGCCAGTTATCGGCCTGCTGCACCGTGTTGAGCACGTTGGGGATGGCGTTGTCACCCTGGACAAAGACGATGCCTTCCAACTCCTGCGTCGCGCCCTCTGCCTCGGGCCCGGTCGTGCCGGCATGGCTTGGCCCGAATGACGGCGCGGTGACGTGGTTTGGCTCCGCCGAGGGGCTCCGCCGGGGCCGAAGGGTGATCCCGCGGGCGCGGAGGGCATCGCGGGCGACGTGTTGCACACTACGGAAGGAGTGATCCAGGGCCGTCTTCCGTAGCGCGGCGAGGGCCTTTTCGTTGCCCAGATCGGCCAGGGCCTCGGCGGCCGCATGGCGGACCTCCAGCACGGAACGCTGGTCGTCGAGAATGCGGAGGATCAGGTCGGTATGCTCGTGGGCGCCGAGGAGCCCCAACGTCCGGACCAGCCCCTCGCGCCATCGCGGGGCAGGGTCGTTGTACTCGTCGAGCTTGAACTGGCCGCAGTAGCCGTAGTCGGCCTCGGCCTTGGCTTCGGCCAGCCGCCCGGCGATCGGCTCGATCGCCCGCTCGTCGCCGAGCCAGGCGAGGGCCTTGGCCGCGTTGATCCGCACGAAGCCTTCCTCGTGGTCCAACAGAGCGACCAGGCGCGGCAGGTCTTCCGTCTCTGTACAAAGTGCGGGAAGCCAGGTCGCCATGCGATAGGCCGGAAACACAGGCCACGAGAGTGCATCCGGCGGCTTGGGCACGCGGCGCTGCTGGCCCAGAAGCTCCAGCGCGTGCTCCACGGCCTGCTGTCGCAGGCCGGCCTGCTCGATCAGGTGGCGCGTGAGCAGGTGCCCCACCTCGGGCTCGTAGAGCATGAACGTGTCGTGATCGCCCGGCAGGTTGGCCATCACCCGCGGGGCGAGGTTGCGGAGCGTCTCGCGATCGTGCGGATCGTCCCAAGGCAATCGACAGAGGGCACAGGCGATCGCGTAGGCCGTTTCGAGCATCCGGTCTTCGCTGGGGAAACCCATCTTGTCGTCGCCGGGGACGTCGGGCGGGTCGCTCCCGTCGAGCTTCTTCGCGTATCGCGGATAGGCGGCCAGCAGGGCCGGCACGGCCCGACGGTCGCCGAAATCGCCCAGCGCGTCGGCGGCGTTGCGGGCCCACATCAGGTTGTCGAGCAAGCGCACGAGGGCCTGGAAGCCGGCCTCGTCGCCGAGCCGTCCCAGGGCGCGGATGCCCGCCCGGACCATGGGGCGATAGTCGGGCGCGGTCGGCGGCGCCGGGCCGAGACACTCGATCACCGCTTCCGTGGCCCCTTGGCCGCCCAACGCCCCCAGGGCCCGCAAGCCCCGCTCGTGGCGCCACTCGGGCTGCGCGGCCCCTGGGCGGCTCGCGCGAGCCTTCTCGTTGACCTCCACCTCGAAGAACGTGGTGGGATAGATCGGCCGGACGGTTCCGTGGCTGGTAATGCGGACGTATCGCGCCGTCCGTTTCGGGAAGTCGATCACCAACTCCACCGGCGTCTCGCCTTCTCGGCGCTCGACCGGGTCGAACGTCTCGCCATCCAGGCTGGTGGCCAACTCGTACTCGGTCATCACGAACGTCGGGCCATACTGATGGACGACCACCTGGGCGATCTTCTTCGGCTCGCCGAGATCGATCGTGCACCACTGCGGGAACGGGACGTTCTTGGTCTGCCAGAACAGGGGGCCGATCTGGCCGTCGGTGATCGCACCCGGCGGGCCCCGGTAGGTGCTCGACGCGGTCACCATGTAGCCGCTCGGCCAGTTCTTCGCGCCCGCCAACAGCTCCAACACCTCCTTGGGCGGCCGGTCCGGCGGCACGCTCGCCCACCAGTCGCGCCACCGCTCGGCTTGGGCCGCGCGCCCGTCGGGCGAAGCCGTCCCGTCGAACGGAAACTCCATTCCGGTGAGATTGGTGAGCGAGACGTAGGCGGACTGGCGGGTGACCCAGTCGTCGTCGTCCAGCGCGTCCAGCAGCGGCCCCACCGCCTTGCGACCGCCGCACCAGGCCAGCGCCATGGCCGCCTGGCGTCGCACGTCGACCGATGCGTCGCCGAACCGCTCGATCAAGGGCTCCTCGGCCCGATAAGCCCTCAGGAACCCCAACGCTTCGGCGGCCCAAGCCCGCTGGTCGGCCGACTCGGCCCGGAGCATGGCCACGTGCTCGGCGACTTGGCGATGGAATGGGCCTTGAACCTCGGCCCCGGGCGCAGTCGTCCCCGGGGCAACCAACGCGGCCAGAAGCATAAGAAGCGGACGAGTCATGGGCGGCTCCGGATTCTGGGTATTCGGACGTCGATTACTTCTGCTTGTCAGCCTGAAGCTTCTCGTAGACGTCGAGCATCTTCCGGGTTGCGTCGGCCAATTCCCGGTCGCCGGCCGCGCGGGCGATCTCCAACGCGTTTCTCGCCGTGCTCACGGCGTCATTGAATCGTCGGGCCAGTGCATACGCCCCGGCCAGGGTTTTCAGCGCGATCGGGTCCCGGTGCCGTGTCACCTCACAAGCCTTCTCGGCGAGGGCAAGCGCCTGATCGAGGTCGCGGAGCTCGGGCCGATCGACCATCAGGTGAATCGAGGCGAGCTCCAGCATCGCCGGGACGAGACCAGGGCTTTGCTCCAGCGCGAGCCGGTAGTAAGGGACCGCCTCTTCCGGCCGGCCTTGACGGTACAAGACGTGTCCGCAGTAGTAGTTGGCGCCCGCGTCGCTTGGCCGGAGGCGGACGGCCTCGGCGAAATGCTCCCGGGCCTCGTCGAGGTTGCCGGTTTCCAGGAAGATCATCCCGAGGCTCACGTGCGCTTCGGGCAGGCGCGGGTCCGTCTTCAGCGCCTGACGGTAGTGATCGACGGCCTCTTCGAGTTTTCGCCGTCGGCGGAGCATGTCGGCAAGTCCGCGGTGAGCATTCGCATGGTCCGGCTCGATATCGAGAATCTCGCGAAATCGTGCCTCCGCCTCCGCGGTGTTGCCCTCGTCGCTCAGGATGATTCCCAGCGCCAGAAGCGATTCGACGTTGTTGGGGTTGACTTCCAGCGACGTATGAAGCAGCGGGAGTGCACCCACCGGTTCACCCTGTTTGATGAACTCGACCGCCGCCCGGTAGTAGTGGTGATCGTCGAGGAAGCGGGCGGTGATCTGTTGGATCGCGTCGGGGTCGGCGTTGACGAACTCCGGGATGTTGGCCGCTCGCTCCGGCTCCGTGAAACGGGAGAGCACGACCGGGACGCTGCTGCGCCCTCGCTCGTCGACGTGCGCGAGAAAGAGCTGCGTATAGGCCGAATACGCCTTCGAGGAGAAAACCAGCCACTTGCCGTTGGGCGACCAACTGTGCCAGGAGTTCATCCGCGACGTGTTGCACCGCAGCCTCCGGGCCTCGCCGCCTTGGGCCGGAATGATGTACAGCTCGCTGTCGGGCTGGAGCAGCATGAAGCTGTCGGCCTTGCAGAAGACGATCCAACGGCCGTCGGGGGAGAACTTGGGGAAGTAGTTGCTCATCCCGTTGTCCGAGGCGCCCTCGATGGGCTCCGCTTTGCCCCCCTTCCCGCCGTTGAACGGAATCCGGTACAGGTCGTAGCGAAACTTCCGTTTCCCTTCGAGAAAATCCTTGGCCGCCTCCCGGGGGACGAGGACCGACTTGACCTCCTCCAGGCCCTCCGGCTCGTAAGCCTCGCAACGGGCGAAGACGAGGGTTTTCCCATCGGGGCTCCAGGTGGCATTGGTCTGCACGAATCGCCGGTCGTCCGCCCCGGGCAGAGCGTGAAAGGTCTTCGCCTGGCGATCGTAAATCGCCAGGATGCCCTTGACCAGGAAAAACAGTTGCGAAAACATCAGATCCGGTCGATAGACGGCCAAGGCGCGGTCCTTCACGGTTCCGGCCACGTACCTCCCGTCCGGAGAGACCTGGCAAAGCAGCCCGAACGTCGGCTCCCCGTCTTCTCGCCGGTAGTCGTTCCAGGTGAACACCTTGCTCTCGTCGAGCACCATCTGGTCCTCGATCGGGGCGACCGTGTAGGAGCCCCTGTCGTTGCCCGAGTCGACTTCCATCGCCAGCGTGGAGCCGTCGGCCGAGAAGGAATGGCAATTCCCGCAGACCGGCAGCTTCTCCAGCACGATCGGGGGCGGCTCTTTGCAGGAAATCGGCCCGAATCGCCAGCGAATGTAGGCCGCCGGGTTCTTCACCGCCGTAAGGAACGGCAAGTTCACCTCGCGGAAGAACAACGGCGCTCCGACTTCGTCTTCCGACGTGCGGATGCGGACCGACGCCTCGGAGAGGATCTCGTCGGGGGACGCCCCGCGAACGCCCGAGATCGTTACCCGCGCTGCCTGCTCCCGCGAGTGCCCCTTAATGTCCTCCCATGCTTCGTCCGGCACGGTCCATTCCGTCCGGCGGCTTGGGAATTCCAGGGCTTCTGCGCCGTCGGAGAAATGGAAGACGATCCGCCAGGTGTCGGCGTCGGGCGTGCCGTCGGTCCAGCGGAAGGTGGGGGCGACGATGTCGGGTGGAAAGAGCGCCTCGTCGAAGGGGGACAGGATCTCCAGCCCGGCCCCTCGCATGGCATCGCCCGAAGCAGCCGGCGCCGAAGACGGCCCGCCCTCCTGCCGCGGCGGCGAGCAGCCGACGAGCAGCGTCAACAGGAGGGAGACGGCCGCAACCGGCTTCGCGTCAGCAAGGGACCTGTGCATAAACCCCACTTTCCCACCTGGCTCTCGCCTCGTGACGGATCGATCCCTTCCGACAACGCTCGGTCAGCCGGCCCCCGTCCAAAGTAGTCATCACGCTCCGCGTGATGTACACCGTCACGCGGAGCGTGACGGCTACCATGCCGCGCGCATGTTACGAACCCAAAACCCTACGACGGCGGCATTCCTCGCCGCGGGAGAAAAGGGGTGGCAAAACATCCTTTTTCGCCGGTCGGAGCCGATGTGTCAATGCGGACTCGTGCCACCCCATCGGCAGGGGGAGGTCGACTCATCGCGACGGGAACTCCACTTCATAGATCCGCACGGTCAGCTTCCCCAACTCGCCGCGGAAAGTCGCACCCTGCGGCCTGATCGACCGGTCTTCGCCCACGACGTGGACAGTCTGCGGCGCCCCGGGCAGCGCGAACGTGACCGTGCCCTCGCCGTCGCCGTTGTTGACCGCTACCAGGTAGAGCTTGCCGGCGTGAGTGCGGGCGGTCCAGTTGAGCCAGCCGGGACCGTCGGCCGGGACCGGGTCGCACGAGACCTTGACTTCCGGCACCGGGTCGATCGACAGGAGCACGGGCGCCAACGAATCGATCTCGGCGGCGATCCGCTTGAGGCCGTCCCACTGCACGTCGAACGGCACGTCGGGGTTTCGCTTCACGTCGTACCACGAGTAGAAAACCAGCCCGGTCGCCCCCTCCGCAATGCACTGCCAAGCCATGCTGCGGACTTCGTCGAAGGTGGGCGTGTGGTAGTTCGGATTGTCGGCGTCGTCCTTCCGGTAGTTCGCCCAGTTGTGCAGTTGCGGGACCTGCCACATCGGTCGGGCGCGCTCGACCTGGCGGAACGTCTCGGCCGTCCACTGGGCGGCCCAGGAGGCCGGGGCCCGGCCGATCGGATAAGGATCGGTGCCGACAAGGTCGAACGTGTTCAGATAGGCACCCACCTCGCGATACTGGTAGAGCACGACCCACGTGGGATGGTGTGGATCTTCCTCGGCGACCCAGCGCTGGTGGGCCTCGAGCTGCGGCATGAACCGCTGCGGCAGCTCGTCGTTGAGATACCAGGCCAGAAGCGCCGGGTGGTCGCGGAATTGGCCGACCCGCTCCCGGATGCGCGGCTCCTCGTCGTCCACGCTCTTGATGAACCCCGGGCAATGCCGCGAGCCCGCGTACCAGTCTTTCACCGAGTAGATCACCTTCAACCCGTGCTTCTCCGCGAGGTCCATCTGCTCCGGCTTCGGCGACCCGTACGGCATCAGGCAGTTGAACTTGCTCTGGGCATAGACCCGGACGTCCTCCTCGTTGATGCTGCTCCAGTACATGCCGATGGGAAAAAACGGCTTGCCGTCGACCAACAGGCGGCGGTGCTCGTCGATCGTCGAGCGCGGCTGGAAGTCGTCCGGCACGCGGACGAGGCGGTGCGTCTCGGTCTGAATCTCGTCCCCCTTCGAGTCCAGCAGTCGCACCTGAAGGTCGTACTTGCCCACGGCGAGATCGCCGGTTGGAAAATCCAGGTCGGTCGGCTCCTCGACGTCGGAAGCCGGCTGCGTCTCGGTCTCCCACAGGACTTTGCCGTCGGCGCGGTCGCGAAGCGAGGCGTGAATCCGCAGGTCGTGCATCGGGTAGTCGTAGTCGACCAGGTCGAGGCACACCCGGGCTCGCCCGGTGTCCGGCCCGGCGGCCGTGATTCGTCCGCGATAGACGGGCGACACGAGAACCGACCGCATCGGCGGGTCGACGATTCGGACCACTTCCGCGTCGTCGAACCAGGCCGTGCCGGTCATGTCCTTGCGCACGTAGCAGAGCACGGTGAACGACGCGGCTTCCTTGGGCACCCGGGTGACGCCGACCACCTGCGTCCAATCGCTCGTGCCCTTCACGCCGCTCGGGTAGGAGCCGCCCAACCACTTGCCGTCCTTGCCCTGCCATTCGATCGAGATCGTGGCGCCGGATTCCGGGCCGGCAACGTCCTTCGTCTTCACCCAGACGCTGAACTGATACTTGCGACCCGGTTCGAGCGGCACCTTCTGCGACGCAAGGGAATAACGCTGCGGGTCATCGTTCACGTACTCGAGCGACGCCTTGCCGGTCCGCACCACGTCGTTGTCGATGCGGTACACCTGCGGCGGCCCGTGCCAAGCCGCCGGCAGCGGGCGGCTGTCGTCGGACTGTTCAAACGACGGGTTGACGAGGAGGTTGGGGCCCGACGGGACCGCGGCGTCCGAAGCGAGCGCCGCCGGCGCGCAACCCCAAGCGAGACAGACGGCGATCCAGATCGCCGGTAACGTCCAACGCTTACGATTGGCAAAAAAGGACATTGCTTTTTTCCTTCAGTACGAATTGCTCGTCGACCCGCTTACAGATTTTCAGCAAAGCCGAGCCGCTTGCGGCTTCGCAAGCGCCGGAAGAGAGCGATTCCCCGCGTCGACGGCTCACGGCAGCTCTTTGATCCGGATGTTCCGGAAGAACACCTTCTCGCCGTAGCCGTGGGCGTGCAGGCCGATTCGGCCTTTTTCGTACTTCAGGCCGGGATGCTCCTTGCCGTCCATGGGCTCGACCTTGTCGAGGTCGGCGTCGATGATCACCGCGCCGTTGAGGATAACCCTCACGTGGCGGCCGTTACAGATGACCTCTTCCTGGTTCCACTGGCCGGCCTTCTTCATGTGGCCCGTCTTGGCCGGGACCACGCCGTAGATCGAGCCGTGGTGCTGGTACGGCTTGAGCTTGAGGTACTTGGGATGGTTGGGGTCGTTGTAGCGGGGACCCGTGTCGTCGAGCACCTGAAGCTCCATGCCCTCGATGTGTGGCTGGCGGCTGATCTTCGTGCGGATGCCCACGCCGTTGTTCCCGTTCTCCTCCAGCTTGATGTCGAGCCGGAGGATGAAGTTGGCGAACTCCTTCTCGGTGAAGATATGGTCGTGGCCGTCGGCCTTGCAGATCAGTATTCCGTCCTCGGCGTAGTAGCTATCCGTGCTCCCGGCGACGCCCACCCAGCCCCCCAGCGTCTTCCCGTCGAACAGCGGGACGAAGCCCTCGTCGATTTCTTTCTGGCACAGCCCCGTGGGCGAGGCCGGCTCGGCTTCCGCGGCATAGAGTACGTTCGCCCCTAACAGCAACGCGGCAACGAGGCAAGTCAGACGCATGGGTGGTTACTCCTTTCCAGCAGAACTCGGGAACGATGGTCTTCTCAAGTCAACGCTTCTCGGCAACGTGCCATCCCTTGCCTCCCAGGATAGCCCGACCGGCCGTCGATGCAAGTCCCCGGGGAGCAGGCCGGCTCCTCCATTCCCGCCGACCTCCTCGCGGCCCGCCGGGCGTGCCGAAGTTGCTTGCCACGGGCCGTGGAGAGGCTTAAGATGACCGACGCAGAGCGGACTCGGGGCGGCGAATCCGGCTTGCTCATGGTTCGGCTGCACGAAGCGGCGATTCCATCAACCGCAAGAGGCAAAGGTGAAGGCAATGCGAGATCCGGTTTCACGACCTGGGTGCTGGAGGAGCGTCGCCGTATCCGCGGCGATCGGCGCCATGCTCGTTGGCTTGGCGGCCCGTCGACCGTTTGCGCAGCTCGCCGCTGCGGAGCCCGGGCAGCAAGTTGCTCAGCCCGCCGCGGACGACGAGCTGGCGAGGGACCTGATCCGGCGTGCCGGCGTGCGTCGGGGGGTGTGCGCCTATTTGGGCGCGGATCGCGGGCTGGCGCACGACGTGGCGCGTGCCAGCGAGCTTCTGGTGCACTGCCGCTTGCCGGAGTCGGCGGAGACGGCGCTCGCAGCGCAGGCGGGATTCGCCGAGTTCGGCATCGACCGGATGGCCATCGAGGCCGGCCCGCTGGAGAAGCTCCCCTACGCCGACAACCTCCTCGACGTCGTCATCGCCTCCAAGTTGAGCGCCGAGCAGCTTGCGGCGCTGCCGGTGGCCGAGATCCTCCGCGTGCTGCGGCCACAGGGGACGGCGCTGGTCGGCGCGCCCGGCGTCGAGCCCGACAAGATGAAGGCGTGGGCTCAGTCGGCCGATACGGAGGACGTCGAAAGCTGGTCGCGTGGCAATCAGAATTGGGTCCAGCTCCGCAAGCCGGCTTGGGAAGGCACCGACGATTGGTCGCACTGGGAGCACGGGCCCGACAACAACCCCGTCTCTACCGACCAGGTCATCAAGGCCCCTTATCTGACGCAGTTCCTCGAACACCCGATGTATATCGCCATGCCGGCCGTGACCACGGCGGCCGGCGGGCGCACCTTCCTGGCGATCGGCCACATCGCCCATCACCGCCGCGAATGGGACATGATGAGCAAGCTGGTCTGCCGCAACGGCTACAACGGCACGATCCTCTGGGAGCGCGACTTGCCCGACCGATACATGGTCCACCGCTCTGCCTTCGTCGCCACCCGAGACACGTTCTACATGATCGACGGCAATCGGTGTCTGCTGTTGGATGCAGCGACGGGCGAGGAGAAGGGCGAGATCCGCGTGCCCGGCGTCGAGGGCGAGTGGAAGTGGATGGCCATGAAGGACGGGGTACTGTACGTGCTGGCCGGCGAAAAGGGCCCCGGCGCGGTCACCATGAAGGGCGATCGCTCCTTTGGCGGCTGGAGCTGGGCCGACTTGAGCGTCGGCTACTATCGGCAGCCCCGCGTCCCCTGGGGACTCGGCAACACGCTGGCCGCCTACCACGTCGGCGAGAAGAAGCTCCTTTGGAAACACGAGGAGGAGAAGCCGATCGACTCTCGGGCGATGGCAGTCGGCGAAAAGCGCGTCTTTCTCTATGGCCCCGAGCAGCACTTGCGGTGCCTCGACGCCGACTCGGGCAGCGTCGTCTGGACCAATAGCGACAGCGAGGTCCTGGAACTGATCGAGCAGCCGGGGCGGGGATTGACCTCGACGCCCGGCTTCCGGAGCTGCTCGATCGCCGTGGCCACGCCCGAGGCACTCGTCGTCCAGGGGCAGACCCGGATGAACGTCGTCGCGCTATCGACCAACGACGGGTCGCTCTTGTGGACCAAGAAGAAGGTCACCAACAACCCCAACGTGATCTACGTCGATCGCCACGCCGTACTCGGCGTGGGGCCGGGCGGGAGCCACGTGGTCGTCGATCCGGTCTCGGGCGAGGTCGTCGAGGACCTCAAGTTCCGCAAGGTCTCCTGCACGCGGCTGACGGCCACCCCCGACTCGTTCTTCTGCCGGGGAGAGGGCACGCTCCGCTTCGACCGGGAGACCAAGCGGGTGCTCATCGACGGCGGCGTTCGCCCGGCGTGCAACGACGGCGCCCTGCCGGCCGGCGGCATACTCCACTTGGGGCCGTGGCAGTGTGACTGCAACCTCCAGTTGATCGGCGCTTGCGCCAAGTGCTCGGCCGGCGATTTCCGCTTCGACTACGTGGCGACCGAGGCGGAGCGGCTCGAGCGCGGCACGGGCAACGTCGACGAGGTCGCGGCGTTCGAGATTTCGGAGGAGGACTGGCCCACCTATCGGGCGAACCATCACCGCACGGCGAGCACCAAGGCCCGGCTCGCCCGACCGAAGCCGCAAGCATCCCCGGCGAAAACGCCCCCAGCGCGACCGGCGCGACCGATCAGGCTCCGCTGGCAGCACGCGCCCGAGCGGCCTTACGTACCCAGCGCGCCGACGGCGGCGGGCGGGCTGGTGTTCGTCAGCGGCGAGGACGGGCGAGTTCGCGCCTTCGACTCGGGGACGGGCGAAGCCCGCTGGGCCTTCGCCACGCCCGCCCCGATCAAGATGCCCCCCACGCTTGCCGACGGCCGCGCGTACGTCGGCTGCGGCGACGGCTTCGTCTACGCCCTGGAAGCCGCTACGGGGCGGCTGCTATGGCGGTTCCGCGCGGCGCCGGTCGAGCGGCACATCATGGTCTATGGGAATCTGTGCTCCACGTGGCCGGTCAACACGGGCGTGTTGGTCCACGACGGCGTGGCCTATTTCGCTGCCGGGATCATCGACTACGACGGCACCTACGTCTACGCCCTCGACGCGAAGACCGCAGAAGTCCGATGGCAGAACAACTCCAGCGGACACCTCAACCCCGAATTGCGCAAGGGCGTCAGCGCCCAGGGCAACCTGACCATTCAAGGCGACCAACTGCTCCTGGCCGGCGGCAACCAGGTCTCGCCGGCCCGATTCGAGCTGGCCACGGGCAAGTGCCTGGCCGCGCCGTTCGATCAGGGGCAGCCGAAGGCCAATTCCGGCCGGTTTGTGGGCTGCTTCGGCGACAAGGTGGTGATCGCCGGCGGCCGCGTGCTCTACTCGTCGCCGCGAAACGTGGCCACCAAGGGGAGCTTCGTCGCCCACGGCGACCGCAGCTTCCCGCTGAGCTACGGCGGCATCCCGCCCGCCTGGGACGCCGGGTCGTTCGTGCTGGCCAACTTCCGCCACGGCAAGCTTACCTGTTGCGACGCGGCGAAGGTGGCCGAGCGGATCGAGCAGGGATTTCCGCCCTCGCCGACGCCGAGGCCACGCCATTGGCGGAGCTTGGCCGAGACGTTCGAGGCCGACGGCGCGGTCCGCTGGCAGTCGGACCTGAACGAGCCGAACAAGTTCGAGGTGCACTCGCTGGCCGTCTGCCCCGAGTCGGTCGTGGCCGTCGTGCAGTACCAGAACCGGGTCCGCGCCCAGCCGCAGTGGGCCCTGACGGCGCTGAAGGCCGATGACGGAACGCCGATCTGGTTCTGGCGGCACGAGCTACCCGGCGAGCCGCTCCCCGGCGGGTTACTGGTCGATCGGCACGGCCAGGTCGTGGTCACGATGCTCGACGGACGGGTGCTCTTGTTCGGGCCGGCCGGCGGACAAGCAAGTTGAACCGCGCTCCTTACGCACAGCGCCGCTTGCGGCTTCGCATCCCCCCGACGCGCCGCGACCCAACCGGCGAAGCCGCAAGCGGCTCGACACTCGAAGTTACAATCCAACGATGACTCGCAGTGGAGATCCCGCCATGACACGACCTCGCACACGATCCATGCCTCGACATGCGCTTCCGATTCTCGCCTTCGTGTTGGCACCATGCTTCTCGGCCGCGCCGGCCCACGCCTACAACCCGCCGGTCGATACGGCCGGGCCGCTGACCGTCCGGATCGAGGGGCCGGAGGAAGTGACCGAAGCGGACGTGCCCTCGCCCGTTCGCGTCGTCCTGGAAAACAAGGGCGACGAGCCGATCGAAGGGATGCTGGAGCTGGCGGTGATCGACCGTTGGCGGATCCAACCCGCCGGGGCGGTGCCGTTTTCAGTCGACGCCCAAGGCACCGCCAGTCGAGAGTTCAAGGTCACCGCGGGCGAGGGGACGTACAGCGCCCACTACCCGATCCACGCCTACGCCCGGTTCGCGCTAGACGGCAAGCAGCACACGGCCCATCCGATCCTCGTTCTCGAAACCAAGCTGCCCAAAGCGCCCCGCGCGGCTCCGGAAATCGCGTGGAAGCCGTTCAACGTGCCGGCGGTCGGCGAGCTGGCGTTGTGGCGCCTGCCGGTCCATCGGTCGGTCGTCGCGGTGTTCGGTGAAGCGGCGAAGACCATGCCCGTCGGCTGGCAGGGGTCCGAGGAGCGATCGCACGGCGCGGTCAGCTTCCGCGCGGAGACGTTGGACGGCCAGACGCGCTCGGTCGTGGCGATCCATCCGCCGTGGTACGACGGCCTGGTCGGCACGCTCCTGGTCGAGTTCCCACTTCAGTTGCCCAAGACGACTCCGCTTGGGCTCCGTTTTGCCAACGCGATGACGCCGCCGGGCGAGAGCGACGGCGTGACGTTCCGCGTCCGCGTGCTGCCGTTGCACGCCCCGCAGGGCGAGCTCGGCCCGATCGCCTTCGAGCGGCACGTCGACGCCAAGACGTGGCAAGAGGCCGAAGCCGACCTGAGCCCGTTCGCCGGCCAGAGTGTCCGGCTCCAGCTCGAATCGCACCCGGGGCCGAAGAACAACACGGGCTGGGATCAGTCGTACTGGGCCGAGCCGACGCTGGTGGCCGGCACCCCGCCCGAGCCGCCCGCCTTCCCGCCCGCCGACGAAACGGGCTCCCGCCTGCTCGGCACCGCGAGCCGCGGCCAGCAACAGGGCGCCCGAGAATACGAGTATCGCGTCTGGCCGGGGCAAAGGGGGTTGCTCAACGCGGTCGTCGGCTTCCGCTGTGGCGATCGGCGTCTCTATTTCCAGGGCTTTGAGGTCCGCGTGCTGGGTGGCCGGATCGACGACGCCCGCTCGCCCATCCTGCTGGAGAAGGCCGTCGAAGAGCCGTGCGACGACGGCTACCAGGTCCGCCACCGCTTCCAGAGCGTCCACGGCCAGTTCGACCTGGTGGGCCGGCTGTTCGTCGACCGCGGCGCGCTCCGCGCCCGGTTCTGTCTGGAGAACGTGCCCGAGCCCAAGCCCTGGCTGGCCGTCTACCTGGAGGACGTCGCCGCCGGATCGTGGAGCGAAGCCGCCCGGCAGGTCTACGCCGGTCACGGCAACGTCGTACGCGAGCCCGGGTCGTTCCGGCTGAGCTTTGACGGGCATCGGCTGGCCACGTCGTTCGTGGGCTTCGATTTCCCCGGAGGGCTTTCGGTGGTTCAGGGGGTCGACGTGCCGCCGGACGAACTCCGCGTCGAGCCGGCCGATCGGCACTACTCGCTCCACGCGCCGCACGCGTCCACCTGGACCTTCATCCCGGCGCAAAGCGCGTGGGACGCCGTCAAGGTATGGCGCGAGGTCAACGGATTGAAGGCGGCCGGCGGCGTCGAGAAGGCGGCGGGCCGGTTCGTGTTCGATCTTTGGGGCGGACACTACGGCCAAAGCGCCGAGGCACTCGAACAGGCGTTCCACTACGGCCTGACCGACTCGATGGTCATGTGGCACAACTGGCAGCGCTGGGGCTACGACTACCGGCTGCCGAACCTCTATCCGCCCAACCCGCAGCTCGGCACGTTCGACCAAATGGAGAAGCTGATCGCGGCGTGCAAGGGGCCGGGCGTGCCGTTCGCCTTGCACGACAACTACATCGACTTCTACCCCGACGCCGACGGCTTCTCCTACGAGGAGAACATCGCGTTCCGCCGCGACGGCACGCCGGTGAAGGCCTGGCTCAACGAAGGCCGAGGGGCCCGATCGTATCGCTACCGGGCCGATCGGGTGGAGCCGTTCTTGCGGCGGAACTTGCACCTGATTCGCGAGGGCCTGGCCCCCACCGCCTACTTCATCGACGTCTGGTCGAGCGCCCGGCCCTACGACTACTGGACGGCCGACGGCCGGTTCTTCGATCGCATCGCCACCCGGAACTCCTGGGGCAAGCACTTCGCTTGGATCCGCGACCTTCTGGGCGGCGACGCCCCGCAGATCTCCGAGAGCGGCCACGACCAGTTGATCGGCTGGCTCGACGGGGCGCAGACCAATCACCTGCGGGTCGGCCCGCCCGTCGGCGAGGGGCGCTATCGCTGGTGCGTGTGGGACTGGAAGTGTGCCGACGCCGAGCGCACGCCCTGGTTCGACGCCGCCCATCACGACCGCTTCATCCTCCACGGGGCGGGCTACTCGTCGCGCTACCAGGGCGGGCTCGACGCGCGACTGCACGGCATGTACAGCGACGACTACCTCGCCACCGAGGTGCTCACCGGCCATCCGGCCATGGTCTCCCGGCCCTTCGGGCGCGACGTCGTGCGCAAGTACTGGCTCACGCACGCCGTCGCCCGGGCGCTGGCCATGCGCACGATCGACCGGGTGGAGTTCGTCGACGGCGACCTGCACCGGCAGCACGTGCGCTGGTCGGGTGGAGGGGAAGTCTGGGTGAATCGCGGCGAAGAGGATTGGAGCACCGCCGGCGCGACGCTGCCGCAGTACGGCTTCCTGGCCCGGGTGCCGACCGACGGGGGCCCGGTCGAGGCTTCGATCGCCCGGCGAGATGGCGTGATCGTCGAGATGGCCCGAGCGGCGGAGCAAATCTACGTGAACGGCCGGCAGGTGGTCGATCCGCGTCTACCGGTCCGCGTGACCGCTGGCGACGTGAATCACGTGGGCGACGGCAAGCTGGAGATGTCGCTCACGTGGCAGGCCGACGTCCCGATTCCGGACGGCTACCGGCCCTTCCTCCATTTCTGCGACAAGCAGGGGGAGATCGTCTTCCAAGCGAACCAAGACCCCGCGTTCGGCGACAAGCGGCAAGGCACGATCGCCGCTCGCGGCTTCACGCAAATCCCCGGCAACCTGCCGCCCGGTGACACGTTCGAGCTCCGCATCGGACTCTACAACCCGGCCGGCGGCGAGCGCCTGGCCCTGACCGGGCCCGACGACGGGACCCGGCGAATCCGCATGGGCACGATCCGCCTGGAGGGCGAGAGCGAGCGGCTCACCGGCGTCACCTGGACGCCACACGAGCCGGAGCCCGACCCGCTCATGGCTCGGCTGAACCCCGACGGCAAGCCGATCGACTTCGGGCCGGTCGTGACCGTCGGTGCGTGCCGGCTAACTCGCGACGAGGACGTGCTCGTGGTTACACCCCTTCCCCTCGACCGGGGGCCGGGCTTCACGGTCCAACTGCGTTGGGATGAACTCCCCTGGAAGCTCCCCCAGCCGGCGCACGTGGAGCAGCTTGCCGAGGACGGGAGCGTCGCGGATCGACAGCCGGTCCGACGCGACGGGGATGCCGTGGTGATCGAGTGCGAGCCGGGGGTGTTTGCGTACAGGCTGGTGCGGGAGTGATCCGGGGGCCGGGCGAAGCCGCAAGCGGCACTCCCCACTCAGAAGCTCCACAGCAGGGTGACGCTGTAGTCGACGTCGTTGGCCTTGGCGTCGTGGGGCGTGCTGTCGTAGCGATCCAGCACGCTCAGCTTGAGACTGAGGTTCATTGCTTCGTCAAGCAGAAACTCCCAGCCGGCCTTGGTGTTGACCCGGAAGTCGCCGAAATCGCTCACGTCGGGCGTGTATTCGACCGAGGCCGTCAGCTTCTGGCGCGAGCTGAACTCGTGCTCGAACTCCGAGCCGAACGTCGCCTCCGGCACGTAGTCGTCGTCCGGACTGCCCACCTCGCGCGACCAACCACCACCGCAACGGCCCAGGAGCGAAGTCTTCTCCGTGTCGATGACCTGGTAGCCCAAACCGGCGTCGATCGAGACGCGGACGTCGAACGCCTTGAACTCGTCGTAGTCGACCGTGCCGTGGCCGAACCACGTCCAGGGCGATTCCTTGAAGAGCCACTCGTACCGCCAATCGAGGTACGCGCGGTGGGCCGTCTCCTCCGAGTGGCTCGTGTTCTTGTGGTAGTCCAGGTCCAGCTTGAGCACGTCGATTTCGGTCTTCCGCTTCGCCTCGACGCCGCACCGGAAGTTGAGCCGCTGGCTGTTCCCCTCCGAACCGTCCAGCCCGAGCTCGAAGTTGCCGTCCCAGATCTTCGACGGCGGCTTGGGCTTGGGGTCGACCACCTTGACGTCGGCAGCCGCGACATCGGCATCGGGCACAGGCTCCGCGGCGCCGGCCGCGGGCAGCCGATGGACTTGGGGGGCCGTGAGTGTCCAATCGTGCGCGGGGAAGCCGGGGCCCCATTCCGGCGCCCGGGTCGTCAGGGAGGAGACCATTTCGCCCGACACGGCACCGTACCCTTCGTATGGGTAGGGATACCCGCTGTAAGCGTCCTGCGCAAAGGCCAACGGGCGGGCCAAAAGGGCTGCGACCAGGCTCAACAGCAGAAATCGACCGACCATTCCCAGGCCACCGAGCGAAGGAGGAACACCACCAAGGGAAAGCAGAAGGGTCGCGGACGCTATCAGAAAGCCGGGGGCCGATCAAGGTCGCTCGCCCCCTTCTATCGATGGGCCATCGCGTCGAGGCGAGCTTTGCGTCTTCCTCCGCACCAGGATCTTTGCTATGATTCCCCTCGGGATCGCGAAGCTTGACCCCCGTGTGAGGAACCGACCCCCCCTACGTGAGTGGAGCCAGTGGCCCTCGTTGCGTCCGCGCGTTCGCCGGCCGCACTTCGCCATGATCGCCTCCCCGGTTGTCCGAAGAGGCGGCTCCCATCGGGAGGCGGTGAGGTAGACTCCCACGTTTCAGCCACAATACGTAACCCATTCATTTCCAAGCAGATAGAACGATACGGCGCCGTAGCCAAGTGGATTAAGGCAGCGGATTGCAAATCCGCCATTCGCCGGTTCGAATCCGGCCGGCGCCTCTTCCCCCAGTTTGCCTTTCGGCCAGGTGTTCCACCCGGTCAAGACCGCGGAACGGCGAACCGGGTGGCCCTGGGGTCAGCAATTCGCGTACCAGGACGTGTACTCCCCGGGTTTCCAGGCCACGGACGGATGGACGGGCCGTCTTCCCGCTTCGACCTGACGGCCGCGCCTCGGACGGTGAACCTGCCGCTCGAGAGGCCGGCGCCTCGCACCCATCGAGCGGAGTGAAACGGCCGATCCCGCGTTCGGGTGGTCCGGGCAACCTTGCCGAGACGAGAGACACGACGTCGGAGAAATCAGGGAGGATTTCTCGGTGAAGCTCGCGCAAGCCTTGGCGCTGGTCAACGGGCAGAGTCCGCAGGAGTCGCCCACGTGGCGTGCGGCACTGCTGTGTGGCTTCTCGCCGCTTCATCTGCAAACCTTCCTTGCGGCCCATCTGATTCGGCGCATCCACGGGCGCTTCGTTTCCGTGGAGACCGGCATCTACGGCGACCTGCCCGGCAATCTGGAACGATTGGCGCGAGAACCCCTCGACGCGGCGGTCGCCGTGATCGAATGGGCCGACCTCGACCCCCGACTGGGCTACCGATCGCCGCACGGCTGGCGCGAAGGCCGAGACGATGACCTTCTCGGAACGGCGTTGGCCCGCCTGGATCAGATCCGGTCGGGCATCCTGAACCTCTCCCGGGAAGTGAGCGTGTCGGTTGCCCTGCCCACGCTGCCGCTGCCGCCCGTGTTCGATCCGCCATCGCACTGGGCAAGCACGACCTCGCTAACGCTCCGCCGGGCCGTGGCCGAATTGGGCGAGCGCCTGGCCGGCGTGCCTGCGGTCCGCGTTCTCGATCCCCAGCAAATCGACGGGTCCTCGCCGCCCGAAGGTCGTCTCTCGCTCGCGAGCGAGCTCCGGGCCGGCTTCCCTTATTCCCTGCACCATGCGTCGGCGATGGCCTGTGAATTGTCGAAGCTGGCGCTGCCCGGCACCCCGAAGAAGGGGATCATCACCGACCTGGACAACACGCTATGGCGGGGGATCCTCGGTGAGGACGGCGTGGACGGGATCTCATGGGATCTCGACCACGATAGCCAGGGCCACGCCCTCTACCAGGCGATGCTCGCCTCCTTGTCGCGGCTCG
>CAZDHR010000091.1:0-19102 GCA_964505295.1 uncultured Planctomycetaceae bacterium | reverse complement strand
AGCTGGCGGAGACCTTGACGTGCTTCTCTCCCACGGGAATCACCAGGGAAGCCAGCCGCTTGCGGACCCGCTCGGCCCACAGCTCGGCGCCGTGTTCGGTGGTTTCGGGCAGCAACACGCAGAACTCTTCCCCCCCGTATCGACAAACCGTATCGCTCCGCCGGCAGATTTGACTCAGGACGTCCGCAATGGCCTTCAAAACGGCGTCCCCGGCCGGATGCCCGTGGACGTCGTTGACTCGCTTGAAGAAATCGATATCCACCATCACGCACGACAAGGGGAACCCGATCCGCTTGGCGCGCTCCCATTCCTTGACCAGGCCCTCGTAGAAGGTCCGCCGCGTCGGCAGCCCCGTGAGCGCGTCGGTGCGGGCCAATTCGCTCAGACGACGTTCGAGCTGGAGCACGCGGGCGCCCGATCGCATCTGCGCGAGCAGCTCGTCCCGGTGAACCGGCTTGGTCAGGAAGTCGTCGGCCCCCACGTCCAGCCCGGCAACCTTCTCATCCAACGACGCTCTGACCGTGAGAAAGAGGATGTAGAGATAGTGAGGGAGATTGAGCCGGCGGACTGACCGACACAGCTCCAGGCCGTCCAGGACGGGCATTTCCCAGTCGGTGATCAAGAAGTCGGGGCATTCCCGCTCGATCGCCGCCAGGGCTTCTCGGCCGTCGCGCGCTTGCGCGACGCAGTACCCGGCCTTTTCGAGCCAGATCGACAGAAGCCGGAGGATGGCCGGATCATCATCGACCAGCAAGACCTTGTATGGGGATGGACTTGGAGTATCGGCCATCTGGTGCTACCTATGCCCGGTTTGCGTTCGGGGTGCCCTTTCCCATTTGCTCAAGCGTAGCTCGGCGATTCCAACCGGGTGCGCATTTGCGACAAGGAATCGGGGCGGTGCCTCCCGAGCCCATGAGTCCATCACCCCTGTGACCCGGAGAATCCTGAAAAACCATACCACAAGGGGGTACGTTCCCGGCCCTCCGGGGTCAGACGCTAAGCCCAACGCGGTCGGCTTTCCGCATGATGGTGCGTGCCATGCAGGGCGGGCCGAGATGGCGAAGCGCGGAATGCTGATAGCTGACGGACGGCAAACATTCGTCCAACCCGTCAGAACGAACTCCCCTGGTTCCCAAGCTCCAGCTTGGGAACCTCGCGATTCGGGGCGACTAACGGGCAAACGTCAGTTCCCAAGCTGGAGCTTGGGAACCAGCGTGCGGGAACAGACGGGTTCGGCGAATGTTTACCGAGTCGCCACGTCGGGCTTGCAGTTCACGCTCGGGACCGTCCCCGCGTGGCGGAAAGATCGGCGTCTCCCGAGCGAATGACCCCACAAGGTCGGCGGGCTCGGCCCGGCCGACGCGCTGGCGACGAGAACCGAAGACCGCGCCGGACTACCTCGTATGGTGCCCTAGCCAACCGCCCCGGCGAGGGAACTCCCCTTGCCGGTTGGACTTACGTCGCCTAGACTGTCGGAGTCACCCGTTTCCGGCGGCACGCTGCCCGACTCGTACGGAAATCTAAGCGTCGCCCGGCGTGTTGGCGTCAGAGTGTCGAGCCCCCGCGGGCACAAAACTCGTTTTATTCCCGACAAAGAGGAGAACGGATCGTGAGAAAGATCTTGCTGCCGGCGTTGGCCGTCGCCGTCCTGCTGGCCACGTCCCGTGTGGTGCCGGCCCAAGCCCCGCAGCCCGAGAGCACGGGGCTGAAGACGGTGCTCACCGTGTCGATCTCAGGCTTTGACGCGATCAAGAAGGACGCTGAGGTGATCGCCAATGCCAGTAACATGCCGCTGCTGATGCTCCCGTTCATGAACGAAAAGGGACTTGCCGGGCTGGACACCACCAAACCGTGGGGGGCGGTCGTTCAGACCGATGGCCAAGACCTCCGCATCTTCGCCTTTCTGCCGGTGAGCGACCCCGAACTGGCGTTGGGCTTGCTGGGGCCGCTGGGCGGCGGAGGCGATCCGCCGAAGCCGGACGCGGAGGGCGTCTACGAAATCGAGGTCCGAGGCAATGAGGTCGTGCTGGCGAAAAAGGGCGATTGGGTGATCCTGGCCGACAATCGCCAGACCTTGGCCAACGTGCCCGCCGACCCCGTCCCCCTCCTGGACGGCCTGAATGAGTCGTATGCGATCGCCATCCGGGGCTCGATCAAGGATATCCCCGCGAGTATGCGGGACCAAGTGGTCGGACTGATCCGGTCCGGCGTCGAGATGGCCCAGCAGGCTCAGCCCGATCAGGCCCCCGGGGAACAAGCGATCGCCCGCTCCTTGGAACAGGTCGACAAGCTGCTCAACGAGATGGATTCGGTGCTGATCGGTTTGGCCGTCGACCCTCAGTCGAAGGCGATCCGGTTGGACGTGGAGGCCACGGCGATTGAAGGGACGAGCACCGCCGCCGAGTATGCGTCGGCGGCCGAAGCGAAATCGAACCTGGCGGGCTTCTATCTGCCCGAGGCGGCGCTGACAATGCTTCTCGCACAAGCTTTGCCGAAGCAGGACTCCAAGCAGATCCAAGAATGGCTTGATGCCCGCAAGTCGGACGCCATGGAAGACCTTGACGAGCAGGAGCTTTCGGAGGGCGAGAGGAAGCTGGCCAAGCAGATGCTCGGGGACCTCATCTCCGTGTTGCACAAGACCGCGGCCGCCGGACAGATCGACGTCGGGCTCTCCGTGCTGGCCAGTGCCGATAGCCTGAGCCTGGTCGGCGGCGGCTTCGTCGCCGATGCGGCAACGCTGGAGAAGCTCTTCAAGCAGTCGGCCCATTTGGCGATTGCGGAAGACCCGGGCCTGGAAGAGGCGATCACCCTGGACGCCGAAGAGCACCAGGGCGTCCGGCTCCACACCGTCTCCGTCCCGGCCGAACAACTCCCCACCGACGACATCCCGGCGATGCTCGTGGGCGACGCGTTCACCGCGGCCATCGGCTTCAGCGACCAGCACGCCTACCTGGCGATTGGCCCGCAGGCGATCGACAAGCTGAAGCAGGCGATCGACCAATCCAAGGCCGCTGCGGGTGAGTCGCTCCCGCCGGTTCGGGTTTCCGTCTCGCTGACTGCGATCGGCAACATCCTTGCGGGTCTGGGCGACGTCGCCGACGAGGACGTGCCCACGGAGGTCCTCGACGCGCTTGCGCAAGCCGGTCCGGACGACCACATTCTGATCAGCTCGGAAGCGATCCCCAACGGAGTGCGAACCCGGATCGAAATCGAGCCGGGCGTGCTCAAAGCGATCGGCACCGCGGCCACCGCGATGAGCCCGTTCGGAGCCGGCCCCGGCGGGTTTCCCGGTCAACCGTAGCCGCGATTGCGTTTGGGGTTCGGGCGGTCGCCGGCAATACGCCCCGCGCGCCGCGGACGACCATCACCCCGACAACGACGATTGGACGGACCACCCGGGCGGCATCGGTCAGGCGAATGCTGGTGCCGCCCGTCTTTTTCTCCAGAAACTCGCGATCCCCGTCGTCGCGCGGTCACGGCCCCGCGAGCGGCAACCATCGCCGGCGAACTGACATGGAATCGCCCTCGCCGGGGGCAGGCTGCCGACGGGTTCTCGGGCACGTCTTCTCTTCGGCGGCGCGATCCGGTATGGTGGGGATTCCGGGACGCTTTGGAGCCTTGGGGCGGTTTACCGGAAACGTGACTGCCATGTCTACCTCTGCCGCTTTCTCGACGTCGCGGACCGAAATCGCCGGGGTCCCGGTCGCGGATCTCGTCCGACGGTTCGGCACGCCCACGTTCTTCTACGACGCCGCCAAGATCATCGAGCGGCTCGGGGACCTGCGAGCGTTCGACTACGTCCGCTATGCCGTGAAGGCCTGCTCGAACCTGGCCATCCTCGATCTGGTCCGCCGGCAGGGGGCATTGGTCGACACGGTCAGCGCGGGCGAGGTCCGCCGGGCGCTGGCCGCCGGGTACTCGCCCGAGGGCGACCCGCCGCCGATCGTCTACTGCGCCGACGTGTTTACCCACGAGGCGCTCGATCTGGTCGTCGAGAAAAACGTCCACGTCAACTGCGGCTCGCCCGACATGATCGACCAATACGGCAGCCGCGCCCCGGGCCGCCCGATCACGCTGCGGATCAATCCCGGCTTCGGCCACGGCCACAGCCGGAAGACCAACACGGGCGGCGACCACTCGAAGCACGGCATCTGGCACGAGCAGTTGGGCCACTGTCTGACGCGGGCGGAGCACTACGGGCTCGAGGTGACCGGGCTGCACATGCACATCGGCTCGGGGACCGACCTGGAGCATCTCTCCCAGGTGTCGAAGGCCATGGAGCGAATGGCCCTGGAGGCCGGCGCCCGCGTGCAATCGATCTCGACCGGAGGCGGATTGCCCACCCCGTATCGCGACGGGGAGCCGTACGTCGATCTGGAGGCGTACTTCCGCCGCTGGGACGCCGTGCGAAGGAGGCTTCAAGAGGAGTTCCGTCACCCGGTACGCCTGGAGATCGAACCGGGCCGGTACCCCGTGGCCGAGAGCGGCTACCTGGTGGCGGAGATTCGGGCGGTCAAGCGGCAGGCGAAAAACACCTTCTACCTGATCGACGCCGGCTTCAACAACCTCGCCCGGCCGATCCTCTACGGGGCATATCACCCCATGTCGATCGTGCCTGCCGACGGCGATACGCGGCGCCAAGAGACCGACGTGATCGTCGGCGGCCCGTTGTGCGAGTCGGGCGACATCTTCACCCAGGCCGAAGGCGGCCTCGTCGAAACCCGGCGACTGCCGGCGGCCGCCGTGGGCGACCTGTTGGTGATCGAGTGCGCTGGCGCGTACGGCTCGGTGATGGGCTCCAACTACAATTCCCAGCCCATGGCCGCCGAGGTCCTCCTCCAAAACGCCCAGCCCCACCTGATCCGCCGCCGCCAAACCTGCGAGGAAATGACCGCCGGGGAGTCGATCCCGACGCTAACAGAAGGCCAAGTGCCTGCGCAGAAATAGGTTGATCCATTGGGTGGCACGCCTTTCGTTCCTCAGGGCGCGCCACCCGAGGAAGCCGTCCCTTCTTCGATGACGACAAGCCGGTCGACGGGCACGTTCTGGAGCACGTCGACGCCGCCGCCGATCCAGCGGACTTCGATCCGGTCGACGCGATCCCGCCCCGCGAGCCCGAAGTGGAGGCGCGTTCCCCAGTGGCTTTGGTAGCCGCGGCCGCTGTGCACCTCATCGATTTGCACCAGGTCGCCGGCCGTCACGGTGACGCGTGCTCCCACGCCGTCGCGGTTGGAGCGTACGCCCCGCAGCCGAATCTGGACCCAGTGGTTCCGGTTGCTGGAGTCGTTGCGGAGGATGGTCGGCTTCTCGCGCGAATTGAGGATCACGGCGTCGACGTCGCCGTCGTTGTCCAGGTCGTCGAAGGCGGCCCCGCGGCTGGCGTGAACCGGCAGCAGGCCGTCGCCGGCGCGGTCGGAGACGTTGAGAAACTCCCCTTGGGCAGTATTTAGAAGCACGAGGTTGCGCACCTTGTAGGACGTCGTATCGTCGTACAGGTGGACGTTATCCTGCAAGTGGCCGCAGGCGATGAAGAGGTCCCGGTGGCCGTCGTTGTTGAAATCCACGAAACCGACGCCCCAGTTGACGTAGGGATAAGCGTGGATCCCGGCGCCGGTCGCCCGCGTGACGTCTTCAAAGAAGCCGTCTTGCGTGTTGTGATAGAGCACCGGCAACTCGCTGGAGTAGGAGGTCATGAACAGGTCGAGCCAGCCGTCGTTATCGTAGTCGCCGCAATCGATCCCCATGCTGCCGAGCTCCATGCCGTCGGCGTTGAAGGCGAAGGCGGTGAACAGGCCGACTTCCTCGAACTTGCCGGTCCCGTCATTCTGGAAGAGGAAGTTGCCGCGAACGTCGTTCAACACCATGACGTCCGTATCGCCGTCGTTGTCGTAGTCGGCGCAAACCATTCCCATGCCCGTTCCTTCATGGGCGGCGATTCCCGACTCGACACTCACGTCGGTGAACGTGCCGTCGCCGTTATTGCGGAAGAGGACGTCGGGTTCGGGATCATAGTCCTTGGGGCCGGCGTACCTGGGATAACCGTCGACGAAAGGGTGGACGTGGTTCTGGTAGGTAAATCGGACGTAGTTGGCACAGTAGAGGTCGAGGTCGCCGTCCTTGTCCGCGTCGAGGAAACAGGCCCCGGCCCCCGCCTTGTTGCCGCACGCCACGCCGGCCCGCTCGGTGACGTCGGTGAACGTACCGTCCCCGTTGTTTCGATAGAGCACGTTGGGCCCGTAGTTGTTCACGTAGACGTCGGGGTCGCCGTCGTTGTCGTAATCGGCCACGGCGACCCCGAGGCCAAACCCGGTATCCCCCACGCCGGCCTCGTCGGTCACGTCGGTGAACTTCCATGCTCCCTCGTTGCGATAAAGCGCGTTTTTCGGCGGCACGTCGACCTCGGTTCCCGACAGAGGGGCCCCGTTGAGGAAATAGACGTCGATGCGCCCGTCGCCGTCGTAGTCGAACAGGGCCAAGCCGGCCGTGACTGTTTCCACGATGTACCGTCGCCCGCTGCTCCCGTCGGTGTGCCGGAAGGTGATGCCGGTCTGCCCGGTGACGTCTCGCAGGTATATGGGCGGCTGGGCGTGCGCCTGCGAGCGGAAGCTGCCCCCGATCAACACCGCGGCAAGCGTACCGCCAATCATCAGGAGGACTTTGCTGCGAAGGATTGGTGCCACGGTGTCATTTCTCGCTTTTCTTGAGCAACTCATAGATCTGCCTGGGTGCCGCACTGTCGGGCTCCAACTCGATCGCCCGTTCGGCAGCGGCGAGTGCGCCCGTCCGGTCTCCATGCTGCTCGAGCACGGCGCTGAGGAGGACGTAGTTTCGGGCGGACGGCTCCAACTCGACGCCTTTCGAGGCAAGATTGGCCGCTTCGGAGAGGTTTCGGTCGCTCTCGAAATACAGTTTCACCAGGCCGAGATAGCCCGCGGCCCGCTCTGGCGCGATTTCGATCGCCTGCCGGAAGGCCGCTTCGGCGGCATCGAACTGATTCAAGCGGGCATGAAGCGAGGCCGCATCGGTATAATAGTCGGCATTCTCAGGCTCGATCGCGACAAGCTCCTCGCTCACGCTGAGCGCGTCTGAAAGTCGGTTCTGCCGCTCGTATAACGTCGCCAGGGCTTCCCGGCACGCAGTGTCTTTCGGGTCAATCCCGGCAGCCCGGACCCAATGCGCTTCGGCCTTGCGGACCGACCCGACCGTCAAGTGGACGTTGCCGGCGCAGACGTGCGTGCTCGCCACGGTGTGTCTTTGGTACGCCAGATCGCGAAAGTGCTTGTTGCGGCCCCGCTCCGCCTGGAGGTCGGTCTGTTTCAGACTGGCGAACTTCTGCCGGTGCTCTTGAGCCTTCTCTTTCTCTCCCAGTCTGGCGAGGATGATGGCAAGCGAGTGGTGAGAGAGCGTGAAGTCCGGGGCGATCTCGAGGACCTCCTCGTGGCTTCTTCTCGCCTTCTCATAGTCTTTGCGCTGGAGGTAGGCCTGCCCAAGCCAAAAGCGACCCTCATGGGATTCGGGAAACAGTCTTCGGTGCTCCAGGGCGACGGAGAGCGCCTCCTCGGCATTGCCCTGATCCAGCAGTACTTCGGTGAGCAGGTTGTGGGCGCCCGGCAACCTCGGGTTTAGCCGGATCGCCTTGCGCAGAAGAGCAACCGCCTTGTCATACTCTGCCTTGTCCGCGGCGACCGAGGCCTGGCCGAAATAGGCGGGAGAAAAATCCGGATTGAGTTGAAGGCTCCTTTCCCAACACTCGACCGCATCGGCCGTTCTGCCAAACCGCTTGTAAGTAAGCGCCATCACCGCGTGGGATTCGGGGCGATCGGGCAGATCGGCCACCAGGCGCTCGCACGCCTGCATTGCCTCCTCTTTCAAAGCGTCCACAGTCTGTGGCAAATCCGCCGGCAGTTGGAGCAACTCGGCAGCCGAGGCGACCGATAGCCCATTGTGCAACGGGGACGAATCGTCGGGTTGCGATCCTTCCGGGCCGGCGACCACACTTCCGGGGGGGGGCGATCTTCTGACCACAACGTTCGCCAGAATCCCGCAACCGATGACGATGCCCGCTATCAACAACCACCACTTCTTTTGCCACCCGACAGCGGGGGAAGGCTCGGCTAATTGCTCGGCATCCCCGTCCTGAGAGCTCTCTTGCGCCGAACGCTTCCGCATCGTGTCGTTCCTTTGCCGGGACTCGACGGACTCCTGGAGCCTTCCGGCGGGAAATCCTCGAAGAGAACGAGAAACACGACCTTACCCTACTTCTACGCCCGTCCAAGGTCAATTGGCGGCCGCCACGGCCCAAGCACCCTTCAACAACGGGGCTTTGCGTACCTCTTTCGTTTTGACTGTCTATTCCCGGGACCTATTGTTGTCTGACCGCATCAGACTGGCGGAAACACGACGCCGAGGCCATTCCGCAGGCCAATGACGTGAGACGTTTGCGATTTCCTCGCAGTTTCTTACCAAGAGCGTTGACTTGCTCGCGGTCCCGGTGGAGAATAATGTTGCCTTTGGAAGGAAACATGCGTAGCAAGTGGGCGGCTGCTATGTCTGGGGCGTGATAGAGTCGTGCATGGTTGTTTCTCATTGTTCCATTTTTTGGGGGAGGAGACGAATGCATCATCACAGAACGAACCGGCGGGCGGCCGGACGGTGGCTGAAGCGGGCCTTCACGCTCGTCGAATTGCTGGTTGTCATTGCCATCATCGGCATCTTGATTGCACTGCTGTTGCCGGCCGTGCAGGCGGCCCGAGAGGCCGCCCGTCGTTCCCAGTGTACGAACAATCTGAAACAGATTGCCCTGGGGTTTCACAACTACCATGATACGCACAAGACGTTTCCGGCCTACCAGTACCCGGTTACGGGCACGTATTCCTGGCAGGGCCACGGTCCGCTTACGATGATCCTTCCGTACATTGAGCAGACCACGATCTACGACAAGGTCGATTTCCAGCAGCGGTGGGATGCCGGCGTTCACTGGCCCCTTCGGATTACGAAGATCGGCGCGTTCATCTGCCCAAGCGACCTTCCCTATCCGGACACCCGGTTCGGAGGCACCAATTACGCCGTTTGCGGTGGAGCCGACGTGGACTTCTACAGGACAGGCGGTTCGGTGGCGGGGACTGGTGTGTTCATGCGCCGCCGCGACACCAGAATCGCTGAGATTCTGGACGGCACTTCAAACACGATTATGCTCGGCGAGATACTCAAGGGCGACAACAGCAGCAGCACACGGACCCTGGAGCGAGACCTTACGAATCAGTTGACCATCCCCACGTCGCAATTCCCGAGCAGTGCTGAGATCGAAGCGGCAGGCGTCGCTTGCGACGCGAATAGCTACCAGCAGAGCAACGCGGGCCGTGACTGGATGGCCAGCTTTCCGGGGCACGTCGCGTTCAACACCGTGGCTCCACCGAACTGGCCACACATCGGATGTTGCAAGGGTGGCGGCTTCGGCTACGCCTGTGATCGCCACGGGATCATCCCGCCGCGGAGTTTGCATCCCGGCGGCGTAAACACGGCAACGGCGGACGGCTCCGTGCACTTCATTTCGGAGACGATCGACTTCAGCATGTGGCAGTATCTGGGAGCCCGCAAGGACGGAAATGTCGTGCAGGTCCCGTAAGCTGCGTGAGCCAATTGACGTATGCGCGCACTGTGTCATCGGATGGGGCGTGAAGACAGTGGGCGCCTTTGATACGGCTGGAGGGCCTGGCTTGCGAACTGCGCGGCTCGCGAGCCAACTCACTATTGATTCGGCGATTCACTTGACCTTTCGTGAAATCGTGCACAACGTAATGGAGCTGCCGATATGTGGTTCATCAGGTCTCTTTTGGTGCTGGGTGCCCTTGCCGTCATCGGATGTGGGGGCGGAGAAACTTCGACGTCCGTTGAGCCTCCCGGCCAGGAGCAGATCAAGCCGGCACTGGAGACCGTTGCCGAGACCGGGGTTATCGACAGCGGTCTGATGACGGTTCGCGAGGAGGCCGAGGCGATGAAGGAGACGGATGCCGCCAAGGCCGACGAGTTGCTGAAAGACCTGGACGAGTTGGAGTCGCTCTCGGATCCGGCCGAGGTCAAGGCCAAGGCCCAGCAGATGATCGACAAGCTGTAGCCGTCCGGAACGGGCCGCGTGCGGCAACCGTGCGGGCCCGCAGAACGCCGTGGTTACACGCGCACGTGAGCATCTGCAAAGCGCTACGATCATCGTGCCAAGCATAATCGCCCATCCGTCCCGCGCCACATAGGGGCTCGAAGTCGTCAATCGTCCCGAACATCCTCGGCAAGCCGCTCGATCATCTCGGCCACGCGCCGGCGGCGGGTGAGAAGCTCTTGCGGGTCTTTCGTGTAGTCGGTCATCGTGCGGCTGATCGAGTCGGGAACGCGCACGAGCGATTCCGCCTCGCCGAGCAGGGCCGCCTCGGGCCGGCGGTCGTCGCACCAGGCCTTGGCCTTGTCGACGAGATCGGCCAGCAGGGCCAGGTATTCGTAGTCCTCGACGCCGTCGCGGATTATCTCCAGGCGGAGGCTCGAGTAGGGCGTCCAACCCGGGCCCGGGTAGACGAGCAGCCCGTCGCCGTTGCACTGGAACGATCGGTAGGTCCCCGCGTCGGCCATGTCGACCGGCACGTCGGGGAACGCGCGCCCGCCCACGGCCGGAGTGGGCAGGCCCGGCCACCAGCAAACGCACCAGTAGAGCACGCCCGTGGCTCCCAGCTTGCGGGCCTGCCAGAAGAGCACCCGGTGGTCGATCGCCGGCTCGTCGATGAAGAAATTGGCGTGAGGCGGCTTCGGGCCACAGCAGACGTACGTCCAGAGCGCGTCGCCCGCCTCGAGCCGGTCCCGGTAGAACTCCGTCTCCGCCCGGGCCGTCAGCGGACACCATATGTCCACCAGCCCGACCAGGTCCTGCGGATTGGGGTCTCCGATCGTCTGCATGATGGGAAAGCCGGGTACGGCCTGGCGGAGCCGCGCGTAGAGATCGCGCAGGAAGGGGTAGTCGGTCGGACGCGGCTCGTCCGGTCCATAGATATAGACCTCCGGCGGCAGCCCGCGCCGCTTCCACTCGGCGGCGATGGCCGTGGTCTTGTCGACCCACGGGGCGGGGTCCGGCTTGGCCGCGTCCTTCCACAGCGTGTTGGCGCTCGGCAACCGATCGAGGCAAAAGGAATAGGGGGCATAGTAGTCCGGCGCGAGCGACGCCACGGTCTGGTCGAGCCCGGAAAGGTCGACCTGCCAGCCGTCGTCCTGCTTGACGGCGATATACTCGCGGGCGACGTTCTTCGGCGTCAGCCGGCGCTCGGCCAGGAACCGGCACCACCGCCGGTACACCTCCGGCGGCATCACGGCATGGTAGGGGGCCTTCGCGTCATAGCCGCGGGCCAGCGCCGAGGCATAGAGCCCGAACGGCGTGGCGAGCGTGCCCGGCCGGGGCAGGCGGAAACGGCGCACGTCGAGCGCGACCGGGATCGCCTTGGCCTGGTCGCCGTGGCGGATCGTGACCTGCCCGGTGTAGCGGCCGGGTGTGGCGTCCGGGGGCACGTCGACGCGAAACCAGAGCGGCTGGCGCCCGTCGGCGGCCAAATCGAACGGCCCGGGAGGCAACAACGGGTCGGGCCACCAGCCGACGTACTCCACGGGGTAGGAAGGCGGCGCGGTCTTCACGTAGCCCACGCGGTTCCACTGAAGATCCAGCTTGCCGCCCGGGCCAACGAGCGGGGCCGGCTCCACGGCGACGCCCTCGAGCGCCTTGCCACCAGGGATCACCACGAGCTGAAAGGACTCGGTCTCGTCGCGCGCGGCGAAAAGCTCGACCCGTTCGAGGATCGTCCCTTCCACCACGGGCTCGTCGCGGGGGATCTTCTGAAGCGAATGGGCCGGTACGACGCGGAACCGGCCGTCGCCCTCGGTGGGGATTTCAAACCGGGCCCGCACGGCGGCGCGCCGGGCCGCCGCCTCGAGGTCGAGCGCGACCGAGACGTCGTCGTACCAGGTCTTCCCGCCATCGCGGCCGTACAGGGCGAAGCCCATGGTCTTGGCGTTCGGGGGGACGTTGACACTTCGAGCGACGCGAGTCCACTCGTCGGCCCGGTCGGGTCCGCGGACCGGGACGAAGCCGAGGTGCTCCCGACGCTCATCGTAGAAGTGGCATCCGGCCCCGCCCGCGGCGACGCCCTCGGTCTTCACGTAGAACGAGACGGCGAGCACGGAGCCCCCTTCGACGGCGACCCCGTACCGGTTCCACTGGATGCCCGCCGCGCCTTTCGGGTGCGGCGTCACGCTCCACAAAAGCGCGCTTGCCTTACCGGAGCGGAAGACCTGCTGATCGCGGAGGTGCCGGTTTCCGCCGGTGTCTTTTTGCGGATGGCGGTTCCACCAGTCGGGCAGCTCGTCGCCCTGTTCAAACCCGCCGTTGAGGACGAGGCTTGGTGGCTCCGCGCCCGACGCGAATCGCTCGGCCAACGACGTCGGCCAACTGAAGATGGCCGTGGCCGCCACCATACCCAGCGCCCGAAACGCTCCTGACCCGTCCTTGCTACCTCGCATTTGCGTGTCCTCTGCCAATCGATTTCCAGGGAATGCCTCTCGAGACTCCGCTCGACCGGGCGAGTTGGCGTCCCATGCTGACAACTCCTCACTACCATAGCCGCCTGGCCGGTCGATGGAAAGTGTGCGGTCGTGTTCGACTGATTGATCCGTACACTGATCGTGGAACGTCAATCGCGCCCCAAGCCCAGGGGTTGCAACCCCTGGGCTTCGAACGGGTTCCATTCTCAAACCACGACTCAACCGCCTTGCGACGCCGGATCTCCCCGGCGATGGTCGCGTTGGCGTTGGCCCGACCCCGTTGCTACAACGCGCCGAGTGCGCGACCCCTTGCCGCAACGTTGAGCCGCTTGCACGGATCGCGCGACCGCACGGTGACCCCCGTGATGTGATAGACGATACCGGACAGCGCACTGCTGGACAAGCCAGTAGTGGCACCCGGCGTCGAAAGCGACCGCGCGGGCTTTCGCTCGGGGCCAAGTCGGGCTACAATCGCGGGCGTGGGGGGAATTACGGCCCGACTCACCCGGAAGGATTGCGACCATGGGCGCGCCGCCGATCGTCCTCGAGTTGGTGGAACGATTCGACAGTCATAAGGACCCTATCGTTCCGGCGACTACAACGAGGCGCAGCTCCGAGAAGAGTTCCTCAACCCCTTCTTCGAGGCCCTGGGGTGGGACGTCTACAACAAGAAGGGCTACGCCGAGGCCTACAAGGAGGTGATCCACGAAGCGGCCATCAAGGTGGGCGGTCGCACCAAGGCCCCGGACTACTGCTTCCGCGCGGGCGGGGGCGTGCGGAGCTTCTTCGTCGAGGCGAAGAAGCCGTCGGTCTCCATCCGCGACGCGGTAAGCCCCGCGTACCAACTGCGGCGCTACGCCTGGAGTGCCAAGCTCCCGGTGAGCATCCTTACCGATTTCGAGGAATGGGCGGTCTACGACTGCCGCATCCGCCCGGTGCAGACCGATCGGGCGTCCACGGCCCGGGTGATATATCACACGTACGACCAGTACCTCGAGTGCTGGGACGAGCTGGCAGCGCTTTTCTCGCCCGAGTAGGGGTAGGGTGCGTGAAACGCACCACATTGAAGCGTGCTCGCAAACTCCACTAGTGGTTTGTCGCACCCGCGCCTAAGTCAGCGAGCCCACAGGTCTGTCGACATATAATTGTTCGAGGGCCTGGATGACGCGATTGCGTTGCCGTGTGGAGTGTGTGTCGAAGTGGATCACCATTGTTCCTTCGTTGGTCTGACTGGAAGCACGTATCGCCGTTTCCGTAGGCCCGGGACGAACCGTCGGGAAGCGCGGTCACGGTGGCGGCGGTCAACGCACTGGTGAGCAGGTCCCGGCGACGGATGCTGCGGCTCATGGTGTCTCTCCTTCAGGCAGCGGGCGTTTCGAGAGCGGCGGCGCGATCTAGGGCTCGGGGAAGAAGGGGAAGAGCTTGCGGAGTTGGTCCGGGGTGGGGCGGCGGCCGTACTCGCAGATCTGGAACGCTTCGGCGTACTTCACCGCTTTGCCCTTCTCTTCGCCGTACCAGCGGATGAGCGTGTCGCGGTAACGGTCCGCGTGGCGCGCCATGCCGCGGGACCAGTTCTCCTCCGCCCTTTCCCGGCGGCGCACGGGATCGTCCGCAAACCGCTGGCGGAGCGTCTCTTCCGAGCCCATCGCGCCGCCTTCGTACACCTGCGACACCAACGCGTCCACGGCGTCGATCTTCTTCTGAAACACGTCGTCAATCGAGACGGCTATGTCGGCCTCGAACGGATTGGGCTTCTGGAACCCGTCGGAATAGTAGAGGAACACCGGGTTGCGGTCCAGCGGCGGCGTATCCGGGCAGAAGAACGGCACCGCGACCATGTAGGCCGAGTCCTGCACCAGAACGCCCGTGTAGCGATGGTCGGGGTGGTAGTCGTTGGGGCGATGCGACAGGACGATATCGGCCTTCCACTGGCGGATCAGTCGAGTGATCTTCTTGCGGTTTTCGAGGGTCGGCATCAGTTCGCCGTCGTGGATGTCGAGCACCTCGGCGGTGACGCCCAGCCGCTTGGCGGCCTCGTGGACTTCGGCCGTTCGTCGCTTGGCCAACGGCCCGCCGGCCATGCGCCAGTGGCCGATGTCGCCGTTGGTGACCGAGACGAGCTTGACGTGGTGTCCCAGCGCGGCCCACTTGGCGGCCGTGCCCCCCACCTTGAACTCGCAGTCGTCCGGATGGGCGCCGAAGGCGATGATCCGCAGCTTCCCATCCTCCTCCGGCGGTTTCGGATCGTCCGCCATCGCCGGCAGCCCGAGCCAGCCCACGATCATCACGGCGACGAGCAGCCCGACGAGCGGGCCCATGAAGTTCGATCGGTTCATCGGAGCGTCTCCCAATTCCAGTAGCCGGTGGCGTGCCCAAAGACCGAGCCGGCGGGTCCGATCCCGTTCGCCCAGAAGATCGGCCGGGCGAGCGGCGTCGTGGATCAGTGTACACCACGCCGGCCGAGAATAACACCTTGGGCGTGCGCGGTGGGATTTCGCGGCGTACGGTCCGGTGTACCAGCCCGGACTCGTAATGGCCGGAACGGGGGAGCGGTCCGGCGGATGGGGGCAAGCCTTCTCGGGCGCCGACGGACGCTTTCGAGCCTGTGGAGCGGCTCTTGCCACGATCTGCGGGGCTTCGTAAGATCAGAGGATGCCAACGGTTCTCCGCGTGCAGGTCACCGACGACACGCTCTCCGTCGAGCTTTCCCAGGAAAGCTTCGCAATCCTGGGCTACGTGACGAAACCGCTTCGCGGTTTGTCTCTTCACCGGCCGAGTCGGTCTTCTGTCCCTTCGTCGTTCTTTGCGTCTTGGCGCCTTTACGAGATCCCTCCTTAGCACCACCCATGTCGCCGCGATCGCTCCAAGCGGGAACCGACAAGATACCACCGAGACAGGACGACCTCGATGCTCTACCGCCAGATGCCCAAAAACGGTGACCGGCTTTCTATCCTCGGGTTCGGCTGCATGCGGCTTCCTGAGAAGCGGGGGAAGATCGTCGAGGATCGGGCCGTGCGCCAGGTCCGCGACGCGATCGACCGCGGGGTGAACTACCTCGATACGGCCCTGCCCTACCACATGGGCGCGGCCGAGCCGTTCCTCGCCCGGGCGCTGGCCGGCGGCTTTCGCGAGCGGGTCCGCCTGGCCACGAAGCTGCCGCCCTGGTCGGTCAAGCGGCGCGAGGACATGGATGCGATCCTCGCCAGCCAGCTCGAACGGCTCGCCACCGACCGGATCGACTACTACCTGGTCCACGCCCTGAAGGCGGCGAGCTGGAAGAAGATGAAGGCGCTCGGCGTGCGGGAGTTCCTCGACGCCGCCGTGGCCGACGGGCGGGTCGGCGCCGCCGGCTTCTCCTTCCACGGCGACACGGAGACGTTCCGCGAGATCATCGACGAGTATGACTGGACCTGTGCCCTGGTGCAATACAACTATCTCGACGAGCACAACCAGGCGGGCATCGAAGGCATCCGCTACGCGGCCGAGAAGCGGGTGGGCGTGATGGTGATGGAGCCCCTGCGCGGCGGCAAGCTTGCCCAGGTGGTTCCCGACGAGGTGGCGGCGATCTGGAACGAGGCCGACGTCCGCCGGTCGCCCGCCGAGTGGGCGCTGCGCTGGGTGTGGAACCACCCGGAGGTCGTCGTGGCCCTTTCCGGCATGAACGAGGAGGCCCACATTGAAGAAAACGCGCGGATCGCCGGCGAGGCGGAGCCCGGCTCGCTCACCGAGGCGGATCTCGCGCTGGTGGGCCGGGCGGCCGCCGCGTATCGCGAGCGGATGCCGGCCGGGTGTACGGGCTGCCGCTACTGCATGCCCTGCCCGCACGGGGTCGATATCCCCGGCTGCCTCGAGGCGCTCGACACGCTGAGCCTCACCGGCGATCGGGGCGTGCAGCGGGTCAACTACATCCTCCGCGTCGGCGGCATCATGAACGACGACGAGCCGGCCTACGCCTCGTATTGCCAGGAGTGCGGCAAGTGCGTCGCGGCCTGCCCGCAGCAGATCCCCATCCCCGAGCGGCTCAAGGAGACGGCCCGGCAGCTCGAAGGCCCGATGACGACGTTCCTGAAATGGGGGACCAAAGCCTTCCTCGCGATGCAGCGCCGTGCCGCGAGCCGGGCGGCGCGAAGGAGACGAGGGAAGGGATAGGCTTTCGACGCGACGTGGAGGCGGGCGGGGGAAGGGCTTTCGCCAGGGCGCCAAGGCGCGTAGGGTGTGTGAAACGCACCAATGTCTTTTTCGCGTCCTGATGGGCGACGCAGAGCGTCGTGCTAGGCGCGTTCCTACGCGAAGTGTGGGAACGATGGGAACAGCAATATGGTGCGTTTCACGCACCCTACTTCTTCTTCCGCATTTTCGGAGTAGCAGGCACACGCCGTGTGGCGTAACCGGCGGACGGCACACGGCGTGTGGGCTGCTACCAAATCAGGGAGTCCGCTCGTTGACGGTTCCCGATGACCGCCGTATCGTGGTGCTGGCTCGGCGAAACGGGTCGGGCGTCCATTTCCTCAAGAAGGGAGCGTGCCGTGAACGATCGACAGACACCGCGGACCATCGGCCGGCTCGTCGGAGCCGTGCTGGGGATTCTCATCACGTGGAGCGTGGCGGGCGAGGCACTGGCCGACGAGTTGCCGCCCCGGGAAGGTCGCGAGAACCTGGCGCAGGGCCGGCCGGTGGTCTTCGCCCCGCAGCCCAACTACTCGCTCAACGCACGGGGCGAGTCCGACGCGACCGATCTGACCGACGGGAAGCTCACGAAGCGCGAGGACCGGAGGATCTGGTTCGACTCGGGTGCGGTCGGTTGGTCGTACGGCGGCCGAGTGAACCTGGCGGTGGACCTCGGCCGCTCGGCGCAGATCGACGAGATCGCAGTCCGGCTGCTAGGCGGCTCACCCCAGGCCGGGATCACGATCCCCGGCTGGATCGAGGCCTTCGTCAGCCGCGACGGCGAGCACTTCTTCCGCGTGGCCGAGTGCTCCCGGTGGCGGCCCAACGATTTCGAGCGGTACGAGGTGCCCGACGACTCGGGCGAGGCCTGGATTCACTGCCTGCGGTTTAAGGACATCGACGCACGAGCCCGGTGGGTCGGCCTGCGCATGTACACCGGCGGCGTCAGCTCGGCCGACGAGCTGTACGTGTTCGGCTCGGCCGCGAAGGACGGGGCCGAGGGGCCGACCGTCGGCGAGCCGGCCGATTTCACGGTCACCCACGCGCAGCCCTACTTCCACAAGCCCGAGCTGGTTGTGGCCACCAACGTGCCGGGGCCGGTTCCGATCGGAATCGTCGTGCCTGAGGGCGACGCGCGAGAGTCGACGGTGAGCCTGACGCTCGACGTTCCGCCGGGCGTCGCGCTTCGCGGCGGTCGGGTCGGCTCGGTCGAGCTTGCCGAGGTCAACGCCGAGCGGGCCCCGGACGGCGCGACGCGTTATCGGTTCGCCGCGTCCGCCCGGTCGAGCACCAAGGTCCTGGGTCGCCTCTACGTGCAAGCCCCGGGCTGGAAGGACGGCCAAACGGGCAAGCTGCGTTACGCCTTCGCCGAAGGGGGCTGGGAGAGCCCGGCGCAGGAGGTGCCGATCCGGGCGGTCGAGGTGCCGCCGGCCCCACGGCTCGAGCGGATCATGGTCGGGATGGGCTGGTGGAGCGCGAGCGAGACGGCCCGGTGGCCCGACGCCCTGGACGCGTGGGAGCAGATCGGGCTGAACAGCTTCCCCATGTTCGCCCAGTGGATGAAGCCGGACGATCCTCTCTGGGCATTGGCCGACGAAGCGCGGCGGCGAGGTTTCTTCATGGTCAACATCGATTCTCCCTTGCACCGGATGATCGAGAGGCGGAAACGGGAGCCGGAGATCTTCTGCCAGTTCGCCGACGGCAGCGTGGGGCAAAAGCCGTGCCCTTCCTACCGGGGGCCTTTCTATCAAGAGGAGATCGAGCGGTTCGCCAAGGCAATGGGCAGGGCGCGGCCGCACTTCGCCTCGGTCGACATCGAGCTGTGGGGCTGGCGAGGCCCGGTCGACAGCCGGAAGTGTACGCGGTGCCGCAAGGATTTCGAGGCGTCCGGGGCCGAGTCCTGGGAAGCGTGGCAACTGGCGAAGGGCGACGAGATGTGGCGCGATCTGGTGACGGCCGCCCGGGCGGAAGTGGCCGAGGCGGGTGGCCCCGAGTTCGAGATCGGCGGCTACGACTTCCGCCCGGGGCCCGCCTACCAAAACGTCTGGTCGGTCGATCGCCTCTACCCCGACCTAATGCAAAGCAGTCAAGTATCGACCTATTCCTGTCTCTATCCGTATCATCTGGAGCTGATCGGCGACGAGGTCCGCAAGGACCGGGAGCGACTGGCCCGAAGCGACGTGCTCCCGTGGCTGACGCCCGGCGACGCGGGCACGTTCCCCGGCGAGAGCCTCCAGTGGGCCTTGTTGGAGTGCTACGCCAACGGGGCCCGGGGCGTCTACTTCTGGTCGAGCCGCGTCTGGGACGCCGAGAGCCTGATCGCCTACAACCGGGTGGTCCGCGCGATCGCCCCGGTCGAAGCGATCAT
>CAZDHR010000090.1:0-19104 GCA_964505295.1 uncultured Planctomycetaceae bacterium | reverse complement strand
CCAGTCGCCACCTGGCCAGGGCGACGGTGATCTTCTTGTCGGGCACGAAGCCGCCGTGCGTGGTGGTGATGGCGGTGTAGTAGAGCCAAAGCTCATCGCCGACGACAACCGGGCCGTTGGTCACGCCGAGCACGCAGCCGGCGTCGTAGTCGGAGGGACCGTTGGGGATCACCGGGGAGCGGTCCTCGCACCGGTGCCAGGCGCGCCCGTCGCGGCTGTGGACGAGCTGTACGTCGACGGGGCCGTCGTCGCCGCTCTGGAGCGGACCGGGGACGGGCGGGGGGCCCGTGTAGCGGAAGTGCGTCACCAGGCCCAGGAACTGCTCGCCGTAAGGGAAAACCGACACGTTGTAGAATTGGGAGTAGCGTCCGCCTTCGGATCGCACTTGCTCGTCGTCGGTTTCGTCGGGCGCCAGGACGAGCTCCGGCTCGGACCAATGCTGCATGTCGGGGCTGGTGGCCAGGTAGACCAGGCGCCGGTTCTTGCCCTCGTGGACGTGGGTCCGCTTGTGGAACGCCAGGTACTCGCCGGTTTTCGGGTCGAGGGCGAGCGTGCAGGTGTCTCCGCCGGGGAGAACGGGGTTTCGCGGATGCAGCCTCCACTCGATTCCATCCTCGCTGTGGGCGGCGTAGTAGCCCCGGCCGTGGAGCCTGCCGTACCCGAGCATCTGGTAGTGCTTGACCCGCTCGCGCTCCCGATCGTTGTAGACGACGCTTGGGCTGTGGAGGTGGGGGAAGACGATGTTGTTCTCTCGTGAGCCCTCGAACAAGTGCAGCCCCAGCTCCGGCCGCTCCCACTTCAGCCCGTCGGCCGACGTGGCGTAGAGCACCAGGTGATTGCGGTTGTACCACATGCGGAGCTGCCGGTTCGACTCGTCGGCCAGCACCGTGCCGTAGACGTAAATCCGCCGGTCGTCGCCCTCCTGTTCCCAAGGCTTTTCGGGCGTCATCACCGGCTGGAGGAGCTTCTTGCACGGGTGGGCCGTGCGAACGACCCCGCTCTTGTGGGCGATGAGCACGTCGTCGACGAAAATTTGCGTCTGGGTGCCGATGGTGGGGATGGGGCCCGCGGCTCGGGCCCTGTCGCCGGCGAGGATCCAAGTGCCCGATAGCAGGCCGACCACGAGCAGCGATTCCAGGTGTCTCGATCTCATCATGTCCCGTTCCCTTGGCGATGCTTCACATTAAACACTACGCTACCAGACGGAAGTCCGAAATGCACGCCCCCGGTTGAAGCTCCGCCGGGGAGCACCGGGATCGAAGGGTTGTCGGGATCGCACCGGGGGGCGACAATGGTGGCGACCGAGGGCCCCGCGGAGGCCCGGTCCAGAAAGATTGGAGAATCTCGGTCAACGTGAAGCACCAACCCCCGCAGGAGGGCAAACGGCCATGAGCAAGTACTGGATGCGTCGTGATTTCCTGAAAATGGGCGCCCTGTCTGCCGGCGCCGTGGCGGCGGCGACGGTCGTGCCACGGCACGTGGTCGGCGGCCCGCGCGAGATCCCGCCCAGCGAGAAGATGAACGTCGCCGGGGTGGGCATCGGCGGCATGGGAGGGGCGAACGTGCGCAACCTGGAGTCGCAGAACATCGTCGCGCTGTGCGACGTCGACCAGAACTACGCCGCGGGCACCATCAAGCGGTACCCGAAGGCGAAGCTCTACGTCGACTACCGCGAGATGCTCGACAAGCAGAAAGACGTCGACGGCGTCGTCATCGGCACGCCCGACCACACCCACGCGGTGATCTCCGTGGCGGCGATGCGGGCCGGCAAGCACGTCTACTGCCAGAAGCCGCTCACGCACGACGTCTACGAAGCCCGCGTGCTCGCCCGAGTCGCCAAGGAGTGCAAGGTCGCCACGCAGATGGGCATCCAGGGACATTCCGGGGAGGGCATCCGGCTGATCCGTGAGTGGATCGAGGCCGGGCTGATCGGCGAGGTCCGCGAGGTCGACGCGTGGTGCAGCCTCACCTATTACCCGTGGGGCCATGCCTCCTGGAGTTCCCAGTGGTCGGAGCGCCCGGAGGAGACCCCGCCGGTGCCCGACGGGCTCGACTGGGACCTGTGGATCGGTCCGGCGCCGATGCGGCCCTACCATCGCGCCTATCACCCGCGCACGTGGCGGTGCTGGTGGGACTTCGGCTCGGGGATGATGGGCGACCGGGGCGTTCACACGTTCGACCCGATCTACTGGTCGCTGGGGCTCGGGGCCCCGACGAGGATCGACGCCACGACGTGCGGCAACACGCCGGAGGTCCATCCGCTGTCGGCGATCGTCACGTACGACTTCCCGGCGCGCGAAAACCTGCCCCCCGTGAAGCTCGTCTGGTACGAGGGCACCCGGCCGCCGCGCCCCGAGGACTTGGAAGACGGCCGGCGCATGCCCGCCGAAGGCGGCGTGCTCTACAAGGGCACCAAGGGCACGATCATGTGCGGCGTGTACGGCAACGGCGCGCGGATCATCCCCGAGACGAAGATGCAGGAGGCGAAGCTGCCCGAGAAAACGCTCCCCCGCGTGCCCGACTCGCACGAGATGGACTGGGTCAGGGCGTGCAAGACGGGCGAGCCGGCCGGCGCCGACTTCTCCTATTCCGGTCCGCTCACCGAGGCCTGCTGCCTGGGCAACATCGCCCAGCGCGTCGACGCGCGGATCGAGTGGGACGCTGAGAACATGAAGGTCACCAACCTGCCCGAGGCGAATCAGTACGTACGCGCGGAATACCGGAAAGGATGGGAGCTGTGAAGGCGTGATGCCTCGGAGAGGCGACCGATTTTTTGTCCTACTGGTCCCCGCATTGATAGTGGAACGTCAATCGCCTCCCGAACCCAGGGATGATGCCAATCGCCTCCCAAGCCCAGGGGTTGCAACCCCTGGGCTTCGAACGAGTTCCATGCTCAACGCAGAAACCAATAGGACCTTTTGCCGTGTCAGATTCCATTTGGCAGGGGGCCATTAGCCGAAGAGGAGGTTGTCCCGTGACTGCGACAAGAGCAACACGAACGCCGGCGCTTTGTTGCGCGTTTCTCGCGCTGTGTGCCGTCCTGGGAATCATCCCGAGCCGCCCGGCCGCGTCGTCGGAGCAGGACGTTGCCAACGACGTCCTCGAGGCGACCGGGGTCCAAGGCGGGCTGGTCGTGCACGTCGGCTGCGGCGACGGCAAGCTGACCGCCGCGCTTCGGGCCAGCGAGGGCTTCCTGGTCCATGGGCTGGATACCGACGCCGCGAGCGTGGCCGAGGCCCGCGAGCACGTCCGCGACCGCGGCTGCTACGGTCCGGTGTGCGTCGACACGTTCGATGGGCGCCACCTGCCCTACTCCGATCGGGTCGTCAACCTGCTGGTCGCCGAAGACCTGGGCGAAATCTCGATGGACGAGGTGATGCGCGTGCTGGCCCCGGCGGGCGTCGCATTTATCAAGCAAGACGGCAAGTGGATCAAGACCGTGAAGCCGCGGCCGAAGGAGATTGACGATTGGACGCACTACCTCCACGACTCGACGGGCAACGCCGTGGCCCAGGACACGGTCGTCGGGCCGCCGCGAACCACGCAATGGGTGGGCAGCCCGCGTTGGGCCCGAAGCCACGAGCACTCGGCCAGCCTCAACGCCCTGGTCTCCACGGCCGGGCGGATTTTCTACCTCATCGACGAGGGGCCGCGCGCGTCGATCCAGCTCCCGGCCAAGTTCATGCTCGTCGCCCGCGACGCCTTCAGCGGCGTCGTCCTCTGGAAGCGGCCGATCCCCCAGTGGTACAACCATCTCTTCCCGCTCAAGAGCGGCCCGGCGCGGCTCACGCGCCGACTGGTCGCCGTGGGCGACGAGGTCTACACCACGCTGGGCATCAACGAGCCCCTGAGTGCGATCGACGCCGCGACGGGTAAGACCATCCGCACCTACGAGGGCACCAAGACGGCGGAAGAGATCGTCGCCTCCGAGGGCGTGCTCTTTCTTGTAGTCAATCCCGACCGCCCACCCGTCGACTACCAACAGGAAGACGCCCACTGCTGGACCGAGCGCGACCGCGCCAGCAAGCGGTGGGGCTGGGACGAGACGGTCGACAAGCTCGTGGCCGTCGAAGCTGCCACCGGCAAGTGTGTCTGGCAGCTCGACAGCAAGATCGTGCCCATGTCGCTGGCGGCCGACGGCCGACGCGTCGTCTACCACGACGGCGACGCCGTCGTCTGTCTCGAACAGGGCTCGGGCGAGCAGCTTTGGCGGACCGAAGTGCCCCGCAGCCCGCTCATCCCCACCGGCTGGTCGCCGTCGATGGTGATGTACGACGACGTGATCCTCTTCTCCGGCGAGAAGCGTGTGCTGGTGGCCCTGTCGGCCGCCGACGGTCGCAAGCTGTGGAACTCGAAGCTGCACCCGTCGGGTCACTTCTGCCCCGAGGACGTGCTCGTGGTCGACGGCCTGGTCTGGTCGGGCGACATTGCCAGCAGTTGGGCGCGTTCCAAAGGCACGTTCACCGGGCGCGACCCGCGCACGGGCGACGTGAAGCGAGAGTTCCCGCCCAACGTCGACCCGTTCGCGGTCATGCACCAGCGGTGCTATCCGAGCAAGGCGACGGAGAAGTACCTCATTCCATCCTGGATCGGCACCGAGTTCATCGATCCGCGGGCCGAGACGTGGGAGATCCACCACTGGGTCCGCGGCGGATGCTTCCACGGCATCGTGCCGGCCAACGGGCTCATCTACGCGACGCCGCACGCCTGCGCGTGTTACTACCAGTCGAAGCTGAACGGATTCTGGGCGTTGGGGCCGGCCGGCGCGACGAAGCCCGAGCCGCTTGCGGATGAGGCGCGTTTGGAGAAGGGGCCAGCCTATGGGAAGATCGAAGCCGGCGAAACCGCAAGCGGTGATTGGCCCACGTGGCGCGGCGACGCCGTGCGCAGCGGACATGCCAAGACGCCCGTCTCTGGCGAACTCGGCCGGGCCTGGCAGACGCGGCTTGGCGGCAAGCTCACGAGCGTGACGGTCGCCGACGGCAAGCTGTTCGTCGCCCGTGTCGATCAGCACGCCGTCTGCGCCTTGGACGCCGAGACCGGCGAACCGCTCTGGTCGTTCACGGCCGGCGGCCGGGTCGACTCGCCGCCGACGTACGACCAGGGCAGCGTGCTGTTCGGCTCGGCCGACGGCTGCGCGTATTGTCTCCGCGCGTCGGACGGCGTGCTGGCGTGGCGGTTCCGCGTCGCGCCCGCCGACCGGCGGATCGTCGCCTTCGAGCAAGTCGAATCGGTCTGGCCGCTCCATGGCAGCGTGCTGATTCACGACGGGGTCGCCTATTGCCTGGCCGGTCGCAGCATGTTCCTCGACGGCGGCATGCGCCTGGTCCGGCTCGACGCCCGAACCGGCAAGAAGCTCTCCGAGACGGTGCTCGACGATCGCGACCCCTCGACGGGCGAGAATCTCCAGACGCATATCGACCGCAAGAAGATGCCCGTGGCCCTACCCGACGTGCTCTCGTGCGACGGCCGCTACGTCTACATGCGGTCGCAGCGGTTCAACCTCGACGGCAAGCGAGCCGTCCTCCTGCCCGAGCCGCAGGCCGACCAGGAAGGCAACCATCACGTCTTCTCGCCAATCGGCCTGCTGGACGACTCGTGGTTCCACCGGGCGTACTGGATCTACGGTAAGAACGCGGGCGAAGGTTGGGGCGAGTGGTACCAGGCCGGCCGCCTCGTTCCCTCGGGCCGAATCCTCTGCGTGGGGGACGACGCGGTCTACGCCTACGGACGCCATCCCCAGTACCTCTGCAATTCATCGGTGTTGGAGTATCGCCTCTACGCCGCCGACAAGTCGTTCCCCGGCACCGACCCGGAGGGCATCGCCACGGGCGGGCGCCGCGAGGGCAAGCGGGGCAGCAAGATCCCCCGCGACACGGTCGACTGGAAGTCGCGGAGCACGTTCCCCATGTCGGCGCTTACCAAGGTCGATTTCAAGTGGGTCCAGGAGCAGCCGCCGGTGATCGCCCGGGCCATGGTCCTCGCCGGCGACACGCTCTTCGTCGCCGGCCCCCCGGACTGCGACGACGAGTTCGCCAATTGGGGCAAACACCTCGATCCCGAGGTCGCCGCCAAGCACGCCCGACAAGTCGCCGCGCTGGAGGGCAAGCGAGGCGGCCTGTTGTGGGCCGTCTCGGCGGCCGACGGCCGGAAGCTGGCCGAGCACGCCCTCGAAAGCCCGCCCGTGTTCGACGGCCTGATCGCCGCCCGCGGCCGGCTCTACCTGGCGACGATGGACGGGCAGGTCACGTGCTTCCAGGCCCGATAGTGCCCTGTTTTTCCGCGTCGCACGCCGTAGCGGGCACGTGCCAAGGCCGCCACGGGCGCGCTGGCCTATGAAGACTGGGCGTGACAGAGGAAAGCGATAGCTGTAGGGTGCGTGAAACGCACCATTTGGGCGTGAAATGGGAATTGGTGCGTTTCACGCACCCTACAAGGCTGTAGCACCATTTGGGCTTCAGATCACGAACATGACTCGTGTTGTTGCTGCCGCCGGGATTTCCTCGAAACGATGGGAACCGCGGCTGGCACCATGGCGCTATTGTCGAGCGGCGCGATTACCGCCCTGGCGGAGGACAAGCAGGCCGCTCCGACGAAGCAACCCGCGTTGGTGCGCGGGGCGTTTGTCTATCCCCCGTCCGAGACCCTGCGCGAGGTCGGATACTGGAGCTGGCCGGGCTCGAGTTTCGATGCGGAGGGACACCAGCGCGCGTACCTGGCCAAGATCCGCGAGATCGAGAGGAAGCTGGGCATGCGGATCCAAATGGAGGAGACGCCGCTCGACGAGCCGCCCAGCGTCGAGCGATTCCTCGGCGAGATCAAGCAATCACCCCCCGACGGACTGCTGCTGATTCCGTTCAAGAAAGGCCACTGGGGACACGTCGTCCGCATTGTGGAAGAAGCGAACGTGCCCTCCGTGGTCCTGGCCACGTTGGGGGTCTTGCTGGTGGACCACATCAACCAGCTCCATCGGAAGCCGGGCGCGTACTTGATCTCGGCGATGGATGATTTCGACGCCGTCGAACAGGGCATGCGCATGATCCGGACGGCCCGCCGAATGAAGGACGGCCTGTTGGTGAACCTCGCCGGATCGGAAACCAAAGAGGTGAGCGTCCCGCATCTTGGAACCCGCGTGCGGAGTGTCCCGCTGGAGCAGTTCTACGACGAGTTCAAGCGCACGGAGACCACCAGCCCGGTGCAAGAGCTTGCCCAGGCGTACCTGAAGGGCGCCCAAGAGCGGGTGGAGCCCTCCGAGGACGACGTGCTCGAAGCGGCGAGGGCCTGTTTCGCGCTGAAGAATATCGTGGAGAAGGAGGGGGCCGATGCGATCATGATGAACTGCCTGCCCGGGCTGCGCAAGCCGCACAAGCACGTCCCGCCCTGCATGGGTTTCATGAGTCTACGCGACGAAGGGATCCCCGCCGGCTGCCAGTCCGACCTGAACGCGACCCTCACGATGATGCTGGTGCAGGAGTTGTTCGGCAAGCCCGGCTTCCAGCAGAACGCCGCGATGCAGACCGAAGCGAACCACTTCTTCGGCGCGCACTGCACGAGTGCGTCCAAGATGAACGGCCCGGACGGGCCGTCCGAGCCGTACATCCTGAGGAGCCATAACGAGGCGGGCTGGGGAACCGTGCCCCAGGTGCTTTTCCCGCCCGGCCAGGACGTAACCGTGGCCCAGTACCTCTCGGGCGAGAGCCCGCAGATGTACGTCTACGGCGGCAAGGTGGTCCGGTGCTATCCGAAAGCCCCCGGCGGCTGCCGCACGAACATCGAGATGACGATCGACGAGGTCGCCGACGCGTGCGACGTCAAGGGAATGCACCAGATCGTCTTCTACGGAAAACACGCCCGCCCGTTGCGGACGTTCTGCCGGCTTCTGGGGATTGAGGTGGTAACCTGACGGAGCGTCTCTCGCGAAGACGGGCTGGTGACGGCAGAACCTCGTCTTCTCGTCCCGGCGTCGCGTGTGGAATTGGATGTCGACGAGCGCTCCAGCGCCGGGATACACGGTTCGGTCGATGACCATGCCTTGCGAGACGCCGACCATCAGACGCGGGATCCGACCGGAACTGGACGTCTCCGGCGCCGAAGGGACGTCCCGGCCGGCTTCGGCGCTGGGCATGCGTTTGGCCACTGCCGACTCGCCGAGCGCGTTCTCAGGGCTCGCTCGGACTCGACCGACTCGGAGCGAGAAAGATTGTCATTGCGGTCCGGTTCCGGGTATAAAGGTGACGACGTGTCGGGCGAGAGGGCCGGGCGCGGAGCGGCAAGCGGAATCTCCAACGAAGGGAGGGCTGAGGATGGCAGGTGAGCATCGTTGCGATCGATCCACACAAAACGCGGGGAGCCGGGCCCGTCTGAGCAAGCCCTGGGGGCTCCTGGGGCTGACGCTCGCGGTCGCTGCTACGGGCAGTGTCGTTGCCCGGGCTGCCGATTGGCCCACGTATCGGCACGACGTCGCCCGAAGCGGAATCACGGCGGAGCAGGTCCAGCCGCCGCTGGTCGAGTGTTGGGTCTTCCGGCCGAGGCACGCGCCCGAGCCGGCCTGGGGCGATCCCAAACCGGAGCCGGTCGAGGGCATCCTGGAGCTGAGGCGCATCCACTTCGACGACGTGTTCCAGGTGGCCGTGGCCGACGGTGCGGTCTATTTCGGCTCTTCGGCCAACGGCAAGGTCTACTCGCTCGACGCCGCCACCGGACGCGTGCGCTGGACGCGGCTGACGGACGGGCCGATCCGGCTGGCCCCCACGGTGGCCGAAGGACACGTCTACGTCGGCTCGGACGACGGACACGCGTATTGCTTCGCGGGCGACGGATCGCTGGCGTGGAAGTTCCGCGCCGCGCCGGACGATCAGCGGGTGCTGGGGAGCGGCAAGATGGTCTCGCTCTGGCCGCTCCGTAGCGGCGTGCTCGTCGACGACGGCGTGGCGTATCTGGCGGCCGGCATTTTCCCGGCCGAAGGCGTGTTCCTCCATGCCCTCGACGCCAAGGACGGCCGCCAGCTCTGGTCGAACGACACCTGCGGCGAGACCCCCCAGAGCCGGATCTCCCCGCAAGGCTACTTGCTGGCCTCGAAATCGACGATCTACGCGCCCATGGGACGCGTCTCGCCTTCGGCCTTCGACCGCGCCACCGGAAGGCTCAAGTATTCGACGCTCTTCTTCGGCAAGCCGGTCGGGGGGACCTACGCGCTGTTGGCCGGCGAGGAGGTCTACACGGGTACGGAAGAAATGGTCGGCTACCGGGGCGAGTCGCGCGACCGATTTGCCGCATTCACCGGGCGAAAGCTCGTCGTGACGGACGACACGGCCTATGTGGCCACCGAAACGCACCTGATGGCCCTGAACCGCAAGACGTTTCCCGCCGCCAGCCGCAAGCTCCAGTCGATTCGTCAACAAAAGGTCGACGCGGACCGAGCGCTGGCGCGCCAGGCGACCGATGAACTCAAAGCTCGGGCCGCGGCCCTGGCCGAACAGCTCGAGAAGGCCGAGGAGGAATTCGCCGCGACGACCCGCTGGAAGATCCCCTTCGACTGCCATGAATCGCTGATCCTCGCCGGCGATGTCCTCTTCGCCGGCGGAACGGACCATGTCGCGGCCGTCGAGGCCGCCACGGGCAAGACGCCTTGGACCGGCCGGGTCGACGGAACGGCCAAAGGGCTGGCCGCGGCCTCCGGACGCCTGTTCGTCAGCACCGACAAAGGCATGATCTACTCCTTCGGGCCACAGGGATCGGCAGAGAGCGGCGCCGTTGCCGAGTCGGTCGGTTCCAATCCCTTTGCCGACTCCCCTTCGGCTTCCACGTTCGAGAAGGCCGCCGACAAAATCCTCCAGATGGCTCCTATCAAGCGAGGCTACTGCCTCGTCGTGGGCCTGGAGACCGGCGAACTCGCGCTCGATCTGGCCAAACGCACCGAGCTGATGATCTATGCCGCCGATCCCGATGCGGACAAGGTCGCCGCCGCGCGCAAGGCCGTCGACGCGGCCGGACTGGCCGGCGAGCGAGTCTGCGTCGAGCAATGGCCGTTGGACAAAATACCCTATGCCGACTACTTCGCCAACCTCATCGTTTCCGAAACGGCCGTGCTCGAGGGCGAGCTGCCCCCGGGCGCGAAGAACGTCTTTCGGATGCTCAAGCCGCTGGGCGGCACGATGATCACGCAGCGGAAGCAGGGCGGCGACGATCCGGCGAAATTCCGTTGGGACGTCGAGGTCCGCGGCGCGATCCCCGGCGGCGGCGCCTGGACGCACCAGTTCGCCAACGCGGCCAATACGGCCTGCGGCGACGACCAAACGGTCAAAACCCCGCTCGGCGTGCTCTGGTTCGGGCGCCCGGGCCCGGGCAGCATGGTACAGCGGCACAGCCGAGCCGCCGGTCCGCTCTCGATCGACGGCCGGCTCTTCGTCCAGGGCGAGAACCTGGTGATGGCCTACGACGTCTACAACGGCCTGAAGCTTTGGGAGCGCGAGATCCGCGGGGCCATGCGCACGAATGCCTCGCACGACGGCAGCAACCTGGCCGTCAGCCGCGACGGCCTGTTCGTGGCCGTCGGCGACAAGTGTCTCCGGCTCGACCCGAAAACCGGCGAGACCGCGGCCACCTACCAGTTCCCGCCCGTCGACGACGGCAAGTCGGGGCGCTGGGGGTACGTGGCCACCGTCGGCGGATTGCTCTACGGCGGCCGATGCACGCGCGGACGCGAGAGCGATCTCGTGTTCGCCGTCGACGTCCAGAGCGGCAAGCATCGCTGGGTTCACAAGGGCACGCGAATCCCGCACATCGCCATCTCCATCGGCGACGGGCGCGTGCTGCTGGTCGACCGGGGCGTTAGCGACGAGGAGCGCAAACAGGCGATCGACGACCAGCGACAGCGGATCTCGAAGCTCCCCCAGGAGCAGCGGGCCGCGGCGTTGGCCCGGCTCGACAAGGCCGACGTACAGAAGGTCTGTGCCCTGGACGCCGCCACCGGGGACCTCCTCTGGCAACGGCCCCTCGACCTGACCGATTGCGGCGGCGGCACCCTGGCCACCATGGTGGGCAACGACGTGCTGGTCATCTTCGGCGTGTACCTCGACGGCCACTACTGGCAGCAGTTCTTCGCCGGGGAGTTCGCCTCGCGGCGCGTGACCGCGATTTCCGCCGTCGACGGCAGCTTTCTCTGGTCGCAGCCGGTCGGCTTCCGCGTCCGGCCGATCGTGATCGGCGACACGCTACACGCCGAGCCGTGGGCGTTCGACCTCCACACGGGCGAGTCCCGAACGCGGACCCACCCGGTCACCGGCGAGACCGACCGCTGGCAGTTCGCCCGGCCCGGCCACCACTGCGGCTGTCCGATCGGTTCGCCCAACTGCCTCTTCTTCCGCTCCTACTGCCTCGGCTACTACGACTTGGTGGGGGATCACGGCACGATGCACTTTGGCGCCCAACGACCGGGCTGCTGGGTGAACGCGATTCCGGCCGGCGGCCTGTTGCTGATGCCCGAGGCCAGCGCCGGCTGCATGTGCCCGTTCCCCAACATGTGTACCGTCGTCTTCCGGCCGACCACCGAGACCAAGGGCTTCGCCTACTATAGCGCCCCGGGACCAATGACGCCGGTCAAGCGCTTGGCGGTCAACCTCGGTGCGCCGGGCGATCGGGCCGACACGGCGGGCAACCTCTGGCTCGGATATCCCCGGCCCGGCGGTTCGTTGGTGCTTCAGTTCAAGGTCGACGTGGCCTTTCACTCGGGCGGCCGGTACGACCAGCGCAACTCGACGTACACGCCCATCGAGGGCACCGACGACGACTGGCTGTTCACTTCGGCGGCCCGGGGTTTGCGCAAGTGCGTCCTTCCGCTATTGGAGGAGGGCGACGGCTCGGCGCAGTATCGCGTGCGCCTGGCCTTCGCCGATCCTGACAACGACCAGCCGGGCCAGCGCGTCTTCGACGTCAAGCTCCAGGACAAAGTCGTGCTCGAGGACTTCGACGTGGTCGAAGCCGCCGGGGGCCGCGATCGGGCCGTCTTCAAGGAGTTCGCCGGCATCGACGTCCGCGACAAGCTCACGATCGAGCTGCTGCCGAAGGCCGCCAAGCCCACTGCCGAGCAAACGACGATCTTGCAGGGGGTGGAGGTCGTGCGCGAGCGAATCACCAGCCTCGGGTGTGCCGTGCCCGACTTCCTGCTGAGCACGCTTGGGCCCAAGACAAGCGGCGAGTTGCGCCTGGCCAACCTCCGGGAGAGCCCGTTCGAGGGCACGCTCCGGATGACGGCGCCGGAGGGCTTCGCCGTCGAGCCCAAGGAGGTGAAAGTCAAGCTGGCCAGCGGCGGGCGAACGACGATCCCCCTGGCGGTCGCGCTCCGCGGGCAGGTCGCGGCCGGGGACTTCGAGATCCCGGTCAAGCTCGTGGCGGCCGACGGCACCGTCGAGCTGGAGCGGTCGGCGAAGCTGGAGCATCTCGGCCGGCGCGGTCGCCTCGTGCTCAAGCCGGCCGAAGACGCCTTCGTCAGCCAGCGGTATCCCGATAGGAACCAGGGGACCGGCACCAAGCTGCTGGTCGACGGAGGCGATGCGAAGATGGCCGATACCAGCCACAGCCTCGCGCTGTTGAAATTCCGACTCGACGTGCCCGGCAAGCCGGTGGAAGCCCGGTTCCGGATTCACAACGCGGGGAACCCCACCGGCAATTCAGGGCGGATCTGCCTGGCCGACGGGGCCTGGACCGAGACGGGCGTGACCTACACGACGCGGCCCAAGGCGGGTGAGGAGTTAGCCCAACTGGGCCGGATAAGCGAAAACCAGGTGGTCGAGGTCCCGATCAAGATCGACTTGAGCGGGAAGGCCGAGCTGAGCCTGATCATCGACCCGACCACCACCGACGGCGTCGACTACCTCTCACGCGAGAGCGCCAAGCCGCCGGAGCTGACGATCGAGTACGAGCCGAGCGAGTAGCCTCGGTGACGGTGTGACAGGGTGAGGGGGTGACGGGGTGACAAGGTGGGGAACCATGAGGATCCCCCTACGCTGCCCCCTTAGATCGGCGCATCAACTACTGTCGCAATAGTCGCTTTTCGCTCCGCGAAAAGACGCTTGTTCGCGGAGCGAACAACGACACTCATTGAAGTGCCGATGCTTACGACGTCATGTCCTCATCCTCACTCGGCGGACGGGTGGCACGCAAACCACAGGGAGGATTGACGGACCGTCGTCCGCCACGGCCCGCTCGCGCATAGAACAGGGGGAAGGAAGAACCCGCGCTTCCTTCCCCCACAGTTTCTCTGGCCGTCCAAGTCGACGCGGCCGGCCCATGGTTTGGCCTGATCGGCCTACTCGGCCGGCTTCTCCGCCGGTTTTTCCTCCGCGGGCTTCTCCTCGGCCGGTTTCTCTTCTGCCGGCTTTTCCTCGGCCGGCTTCTCCGCCGATTTTTCCTCCGCGGGCTTCTCCTCGGCCGGTTTCTCTTCTGCCGGCTTTTCCTCGGCCGGCTTCTCCGCCGATTTTTCCTCAGCGGGCTTCTCTTCGGCCGGTTTTTCCTCCGCGGGCTTTGCCTCCTCCTTGGCGGGAGCCGCTTCCTCGGTCTTCATTTCGACCGTTGGGAAATCGATCTTCGGCAGCGCCGGCGCCGGCTGCTTCGCCTCGGCCTTCGCTTCGGCCGGAGCCGGTTTCTCGGCCGGCTTCTCCGCCGCGGCCTTCGCTTCGGCCGGCTTCTCCGCCGGTTTCTCCTCGGCCGGTTCCTCGGCCAGCTTCTCTTCGGCCGGAGCTTCCTTCTCCGCGGGGGCCGCCTCGTCTTCCGCGGGCAGCGGCGGCACCATCACTTCCTCTGGCGCCTGCTCGGTCTCCGCAGGCTCCTCCGCGGGCCCTTCCTCGGTTGGGACCTCGGGGGTCACCTCCGCCGGGCCGAAGTCGATTTGGGGCTGAGACGGCGTCTCCGGCCCTTGGGGGCAGCCCATCGCGAACAGGGCGATACCCAGAAGCATCGCTAGACAAGCCAACCTCTTCATAGAACACCTCCCTTGATTTGGACCGTGGTTTCCAAGCCGGCGCCCAGGATAATCCGTGCCGGGACGAAAGTAAACCTCCCGCCCCCCCGGCCGCACACGTTTTTCCCCGCGCCGCCCCCCGGGAACGCGTGCCCGGGGGGCCTTGTGCCGGTGGGCGCAGGTTTGGCGACTACGGCGCCGGCCTACAACTCCCACCCCTTCCGGTACTCGCGACGCAGGTACTTGTCGGCGCCGGCCACGTTGGTGATCTTCATGTTCTCGCTGTCGAACAGCACCTTCTGCCGAGCGCGGAGTGCGACGGTCCCCAGGTTGACGGCGTCGGTGATCGAGGCCGCATTGACGAAGCTGCCCGGCGACGGCGGTCCGCCTCGGACGGCCTCGAGCCACGAGCCGTGACGCCCGCCGGGACGTCCTTCCACTTCTTCCAGCGAGAGGGATTCTCGCTTGCCTTGGGCGAACCACTGCGGCTTCTGCCCGTGGAAACCGGCCATGATCGTCCCCTGGTCGCCGACGAACAGGATGCCCTCCCTCGACATCGTGACGTTGTGGGCCTCCACTTCGTCGGGCAGCCGGGGTTTCATGCCCCCGTCGTACCAGAACAGGTCGATGGCTGGCCGGTCGTTGCGCGCGGCAAAGTGGAGACGGATGGTGCAGGCGGTCGGGTAGGAGAAATCGTTCGTGGCGGTCCGGCTGACGCCGTCGACGATCGAGCAGGTGTGGGTCGCCCAGGCTTCGGCACGGACCGGGGCGTCCAGATCCAGCGCGGTGAATACGGGCCAGAGGCTATAGATGCCCATGTCGGCCATGGAACCGCCGCCGAAATCGTACCAACCGCGGAACACCGTGTGCGTGTAGTGCGGATGATAGGGGCGGTCGACCGCGGGCCCCAGCCACAGCTTCCAGTCGAAACCCTTGGGGACCGGCGGCCCGTCGGTGGGAATCTCGGTGTATTGGGGCCATACCGGCCGGTTCGACCAGTTGTGCACTTCCCGAAGCCGGCCGATGACTCCCTGCTTGATCCGCTCGGCGATCAGCCCGTTGCCGACGCCACTGCCGTAAGCCAGGAGGTGGGTGGCGACCTTCGTCTTGCGGGCCGTCTCGACGACCCGTCTTCCCTCGTACAAGCGATTGGCGATCGGCTTGTGCGTCGCGACGTGCTTGCCCGCGTTCATCGCCGCGATGGAGACGGTGGCGTGCAGATGATCGGGCGTCATGACCTTCACGGCGTCGACGTCCTTCTCTTGGGCCAGCAGTTCCCGGAAGTCGGCATAGGCGGAGCACGCCTTGAAGCGATCGGAGCCCCTCTGGTTGGCGTAGTAGGTGTCGACGACTTCGCGGCCCACTTCCCGGCCGCCCGGGCAGCCGTCGTCGTTCTCTCTCCAGTCGGGCTTGCCCAGATACTTTCGGATCGCGTTGCGGACGCTGTTCTTGCCCCACTCCACGTAGTCGTTGCTGTCGGCGTTCGGGTCGCAGACCGCGACAATCTGTACCTCCGGCGCGGCCAGCAGGCCCCCCAGCTCGCGGAAGCCCTGGGTGCCCATGCCTACGTGCGCCAGCGTGATCTTGTCGTTCGGAGCGACGTATCCGGCTCCCCCCAAGACGTGTCTGGGAACGATCGAAATCACGCCGGATGCGACCGCGGACCCCACGAACCTGCGGCGATTCATATCGGTTGTCATGCGATGACTCCTGCTCCGAATTGAGCTGTTCTGGACTGAAGACCTCCCCGATAGTCGCCCATCGTACCGCGAGATGGGAGGGTAGTCCAGGATCCGCAGTGTTTGGACGGCCGGGCAGCGAAACCAAGCCGGACGCGGGATCGTAGGACGCGGTTTTGCGGTCATCGGAAACCTGGATTTGAGCCGCTTCGCCGCCATGCTTCACTTCGTCGACGCGCGTCTGGATAATCAGCTTGCCTTCCGGCCTTCGAATTCGGAGAGCTTCTGCCACGTCGCGCCCTTGTCTTCGGACTGGAAGACAACCGTCACTTTCCAGTTCTCCGCGGGCCGATCCAAGATTGCCGAGGCGGCCGGTGAACCGGACTCACCCCGACCCTTTCCCGCAAGCGGGAGAGGAGGGCAAAGTGGGGGTCGGCACGGTCCGCTACCCGCGCGTGGTGGCGCGGGACGAGGAGTGATCGGCGGTGAGTTGGCGTTGGAGGGGACGCGAGGCGTCGGGCGTGGGGGCCGGGGCTCAGACGATGATGGTCGTCAGGTCCTGGAAGCCGGGATCGGATCGGATGGGGTCGAAGTCGGGCTCGTCGTGGGCCAGGACGCGGTAGCGGGAGTCGAGGGTGACTGCGCGGGATAGGTGGGCCAGCGCCCGGTGCGTCTCGCCGGACAGGCTCAAGTAGCAAGCGAGGTTGTAGTGGACCAGCGCCTCGGACGGTTCGACCTCCAGCGCCCTTTCCAGCGCGCGGACGGCCAGATCGATTCGGGCGGTCCTCTTGTGGCACCAGCCGAGGGCGAGCCAGACATGGACGTTGTCGGGATCGGCCTTGGCGGCCCGTCGCAACGGCCTGAGCGCTTCGTCATGGCGGTCGAGCTCGCGGAGCGCTTCGCCCCGCAGGTACAGGGCGTGGGGGCTCAAGTCGGCCGCCTTGCCCAGCCGACCGAGGGCGTCCAACGCGTGTTCCGCCATGCCCAGCTCGAGGTAGCCCTCGGCCTGGCGTTCGATCTGCCGCAAACGGATTTGATCTCGAGCCGCCAACGTTACCCCGCTCCCCGAATACCGATGTCCCCAGCCAACGAAAGACGTCCACGTTGCCGCGAGGCCGGCTCGGCGATCTCGTCGTCGTCCATCCTCACGCCTTCATTCTATTGTAGCGGTCGTCCCGGCCAATCCCAAATTGGGCATTTCGGGTGTGTGGCAAGACTTTCTGGCAGTGTCGGAGGGTGGCTGGGGTCGAGCGCAGCGAGCCCCCAGGAAAGCGTACTGGGGGCAGCCTGCGGCTGACCCCAGCCACCCTCCGATATGCCAGCGAAACTTGCCGCACACCATTTCGGCGCGCCGGCGCCAGCATTGATGGCTCCGTGGGCGACGGCGGCACCGTCGACGGCCCGGACAGGTCGGGGTGGCCAACTCGGTAGACAGCGAACCGCCCGCGCGGGCCTTCGGCTTGCGGTTGAACGAGAGTGGAGACGGAGATGGCCCGCGGGCGCCGGGGGCCGGCGAGCGGACCATCGGAAAGCCGATCCGCCGCGGTGGACAGTTGAGCCGAGAAGGTGTAGGCCGGGAGATCGGCGGTTTCGGACGTGGGATGGCGCTCGAATGGACGGGGATCGGTCTCGACGGACCGGTTCCTCACGTGGCCGCCGCGACCTCTTCGTAGAAGTCCACCAGGGATCGGCTCGGAGTGGAGAGCTTGAGCACGGGGCCGAACTCGGCATACTCTTCGTCCGTCTTCTCCAATAACGCCGGCAAGGTAGGACCGCCGGCCGGACACACGGTCTCATAGTAGTGCTCGAACTGCGTCCGATCGGTCCAGCCTTGATCCGCCGTCGTGGGCAACATCGACGACAGGGCCACGACCAGCTTGCCCGGCTCGGCTTCCGCCTCGCGAACCCAGCGGTCGATCTCCAGGTGGCTCTCGATCAACACCGCGAAACCTTCGGGAAGACCCCACATCCGGGCGATGATGCCGGCAGCCTCGGCGTGCGTCCATCCGAAGACGTGTCGCTCCAGCACCGAGAGTCGCACCTTGCCGTTCTGGCGGGCGTTGAGCAGCCTGACGTACGCCGCGGGCGCTTCCTTGGCCAGAAGCGGCACGGCCATGTCCTGTAACAAGGCCGCCGAAAACGGCTCCTCGACCTCCTTGATCCCCAGCATCTTCGCCACCGCCCGAGCGAACAACGCACGCCGCAACGAGTCCTGCCACAGGCTCTTCAGATCGAAGGGGCCGCATTTGGGGTTCGGCATCAAGCTGAAGACCGCACTCCACAAGGCGAAGTTCTTGATGGTGCGAATACCCACAAGGGTGATCGCCAGCTTCACGCTGGAGATCTCCCGGGAAAACCCGAAATACGACGAATTGACGAAGCGGAGAACCTGGCCGGCCAGTCCCGGATCCGTCTCGATCGGAACGGCGAATTCCGCAGGGCCGTTGTCCGGATCCTGCGACAACTCCAACAGCCGAATCGCGCTCTGCGGAAGGGCTGGTAGCTGTGCTCCGGTGAGAATTTTCTTCAAATCAAGCGCAGGGAACTGTGCATCGGACATCGCGTTGCCCACCCAGGGTTGCCGGAGTCGGAGAGGTCATCGACGCTGCCTACCGGCAAGGCCACCGGCCGAGCGCCGTCGTCTCGCACCTAGGAAAACCCTACGACACAACCTACTCCGAGGCAAACCGAAATCCCGGCCGCTCCGGCGGCCGCGCCGGCGCACGTGTTGACTTGGAAACCGCGTTGCACCAACGCAACCCGGGTGTGCGCGTCACGTTGCCAGAAAGCCCCACGGCCGCCTTCGCGCAATCGGCCCGGAAAGCGGCAACTCCCTGCTACCGCGCGGTTTGCGCGTCGGGCGGCTGCGGCCGACTCCCCAGCGGTCTGCCACTTGCATCTCCTGCTTCCAGACACTTTGGGGACTTTTCTGGAGGGGGATCATGGAACGGTTAGGTTGGCTCCTGGTGCTATTGGCGGCCGTGGGCTGGCTGGCCACCGAAGTCCCCCTGCCGGAAACGCCGGCGGCCCCCGACAGGCCGTTGGATTGCTGGCGGCGCACTCCGGATGGCTGGCAACAGGCCACTTGGCTTGCCCCCCAGGCCCCCGTTCGTCGTCCTGCTCTGCACCCGGTCGTGGTTGGGCTGTTGGAGTTGCTCGTCTGCCTGGCGGCGCTGGTCGCCTTTCCGACCGGGGCCGAGACGGGCACGGCGTACGATTCCGGCTCGCACGCCGATTCTCATGCCCCACGGCCCGCGCCGGGCCAACGCACGTCGGGCTTCCGGGAGCGGTCTTCGATCGACGCGGCACGTCGCTGATCGCTGCGAGCCGGCTCCCGCGGTTTGTCCGCCCGTGGCGGGGCCGCAGCGGGCCGGTCCGACTGATTTCCGCTCGATCCGCGCAGGCGTCAGGACCGTAAGCATTCGCCCAACCCGTCTGTTCCCGCGCCCTGGTTCCCAAGCTCCAGCT
>CAZDHR010000089.1:0-19146 GCA_964505295.1 uncultured Planctomycetaceae bacterium | reverse complement strand
TCGCCACGTCATCCTGAGCGCAGCGAAGGATCTCGGCTGCGCCCGCGGGAGATTCCTCGCTGCGCTCGGAATGACAAAACGAGAACATGCGCAAGTTGTTGTGGCGCGACGCCTGAGTGGTAGCTGACCGCCGTTCGGGACCGGCGTTTCTCCCGGTGTCGTCAGTTGTCACACAGCGCCGGCCTCTCCCTCCGGTGGTGATGCACGGCGATGAGTTGGGTATACTCGATTATGGCGCTCTCTGTGCTTGCCAACACCGGGAGGCAGGGCCCATGCCCAAGATCTTCATTTCGTACCGGCGACAGGACTCAAGCGGTGAGACAACGCATATCTACGAGTATCTCGAAAAGCAATTCGGCCGCGCCAACGTCTTTATGGATGTGGACACCATCCCGCCGGGTGTCGATTTCCGGCAGTACTTGCAGGATGCGGTAAGCGATTGTGACGTTGTGCTGGTCGTGATCGGACTGGACTGGCTCGTCGATCGAAGTGGGAACCGGCGACTCGACCACCCCCGCGACTTTGTCCGCATCGAGATTGAGGCGGCTCTCCAGCGGGACATTCGAGTAGTTCCGGTTCTGGTCCACGACGTTCCCATGCCCGGTCCCCGCGACCTGCCGGAGAGTATCCGGGACCTTGCCTTTCGCAACGCGGCCCAAGTGCGGGCCGGACGCGATTTTCGCACCGACATCACTCGGTTAATTCGGGCGTTGGAAGCCGTGACTCCGCAGCCTGAAGCCTCGCCAGGCGAGGTGATCACCAACTCCATCGGCATGAGAATGGCGCTGATCCCTGCCGGGGAGTTCATGATGGGGTCGCCCGATTCGGACCCGTACACTAGCGATAGCGAGAAACCCCAACACGTTGTGCGGATCACGAGACCGTTCCACATGGGCATCTACGCCGTGACGCAAGAGCAGTACGAAAGTGTGGTGGGGACCAATCCAAGCTATTTCACGGGAGATCCGAATCGGCCGGTCGAGATGGTTTCCTGGAACGATGCGCAGGAGTTCTGTCGCAAGCTCTCAGCGCTCCGCGAAGAGGAAGCCGCCGGGCACGTGTACTGGCTGCCGACGGAAGCGGAATGGGAGTATGCTTGCCGTGCCGGGCGCACAACGCGGTACTCCTTTGGGAATTCGCCGGAAGGCCTGGGATACTGCGCATGGTGGAACGAGAACTCAGGGCAAAGGACTCATCCTGTCGGAGAGAAGAGCTCGAACGCATGGCGTCTTCACGACATGCACGGCAACGTATGGGAGTGGTGTGCAGATTGGTATGGAAGTGACTACTACAGTCAATCGCCTCCAAGCGACCCGAGCGGCCCGTCTTCTGGTGTCTCGCGTGTCGTGCGGGGTGGGGCGTTCAACTTTGTCACTCCGGGCCTCTTCCGCTGCGCGCATCGCTTCAGCCTCCACCCGGACTTCCGCGCCCGCTCTTTCGGCTTTCGCATGGCCAGGACTCTTACGCCTTGACCCTTTTCGCGTGGCCCGCGAGCGCAGCGAGCGGGCGCCCCGTGTTGGGTATCGCGCCCGCAGGTTGCGTGGCAGTAGCCGCTTGCCGGACGGCGGTTGTCGGTGGGGGCTTGGCCCGCCGTGAATCACGGCGGGCTAAATGGGGGTGAATGGCGGGGTTCGCGGGCGAAGCCGCTGCTTCGGGGGCTACGCGGTTTCTGCGATCCGGCGAGCGACTTCGCCCGGGTCGATCGGGTCGTCGACCGGAACAAACCGGCATTCGCTCAGACTGCGGAACCAGGTCCGCTGGCGCTTGGCGAACCGGCGGGTGTGGGTCTTGACCAGCTCCACGGTCTCGGCCAAGCCACGCTCGCCGCGTAGGTGCTCGATCACCTCGCGATAGCCGACGGCCTGGGCGGCCGTCTTGCTCAATGGTTGCGGGCGGAGGAGGAGGGCACGGACTTCCTCGACCAGGCCGGCTGCGAACATCTCGTCGACGCGGCGGTCGATTCGGGCGTTGAGCTCGTGGGTGGGCCAGCGGAGGACGAACACGCGGCACGCGTCGGCCGGCCGGGCCACGTCGAACTCGCGCTGCAACCGGCTGATCGGCTGGCCGGTCTTCTCGTAGACTTCCAATGCCCGGATAAGCCGGCGGGTGTCGTTCGGGTGGAGTCGCTCGGCGGCTGGCGGATCAACCTCGGCCAGGCGGCGGTGGAGGAAACCGGGGCCTTCGGTCTCGGCTTGCTCGGCGAGTCGTCGGCGCAAGTCCCAGTCAGCCGGCGGGCCTTGGAAAATGCCCCGCAACAGGCCCTTCAGGTAGAGCGGGGTCCCGCCCACGAAAAGGACCTCGCGACCCCGGTCCTTGATCTCGTGGATCGACCGTTGCGCGGCATCGACGTATTGGGCCAGACTAAATTCTTGGTGAGGCTCAAGAATATCGACCAAATGGTGCGAAACTTCGCGGCGCTCGGCGGCCGTCGGCTTGGCCGTCCCGATGTCCATTCCCCGGTACAGGGCCATCGAGTCGAGCGAGACGATCTCCGCGCCGATCCGTCGGGCCAGTTCCACGCCCACGGCGGTCTTGCCGCCGGCCGTGGCGCCGGTAAGAAACCAGCAGTCGAGCGCGGGCGAGGAGGACATGGGCCTTGTGTAGGGATAAGGGATGAGGGATAAGGGATGAGGGATAAGTGGTAAGGGGTGAATTCATGGGCGTCGACCCGCGCGACTATGCCGCAGTGACTCGTCCGTCACCTCTGATCCCTCATCTCTTATCCCTCATCCTTCATCACTGGTCAACCCTCCTCCCCTGGTGCCACGCGGCGACCACCGGCAGCTCCGAGTCGAAGAGCAGCTCGTGGGGGTCGGACACCTGACGATCGGGAAGGGCGATTGCCGCCAGGTCGGCTCGCTTGTCGGGCTCGAGGCTGCCGAGCAAGTGGTCCCGCCCCAGGGCCCGGGCGCCGAGGATCGTGCCCAATTGGAGGACGGTGTCGGGCCGGATCGACGCGTAGCCGCGAGCGACGAACCGCATCTCGGCCAACACGCTCAGGTCGGGCGACGACGCCCGGCTATCCGTCCCCAAGGCGACCGTGGCCCCGGCCTCGAGCAGCTTCGTCAAGGGATGCTTGGCGTGCCCGAAGTATGCGTGCGTGCGGGGGCAGTAGACGACGGCCATCCGGTCGGCGCGGTCGGCCAGGAAGGCGATTTCCTCGTCGTCCAGGTAGTTGCCGTGGATCACCAGGGCCCGGTGGGCCCCGGCAAGCTCACGCAGATAGTCCAGCGGTCGGCGACCTCCGGGGAACGCTTCGGGGTGCCACGCGCCGAGGCGCTGGAGCAGCTCGCGGAACGGCCCGGTGCCCCGGCCCAGCCATTCCATCTCTTCGCGGGATTCGGCCAGATGAAAGGCAATCGGCACGCGGCTGTGCTGCGACAGCCCGACGGCGTGACGAAGTAGCCGCGGATGTACGCTGTACGGGGCATGCGGGCTGAGTCCGGGGAGCCAGCCGGCCGATCGATTGGCCGACTCCAGGTGCCGGTGCGCCAGGTCGATCGCCGGATCGACGCGGTCGGGCGTCGGGGCGACCAGCTCCAGGAACACGGTCGTTTCCGGGGGGGTGGTTTCAAACGGGCTCGTCGGCGAGTCGGGCTGCGCGATCTCGCCGAGAAGGGTCGTGCCGCAGATCGCGCTTTCCCGCAAACCGCCGGTCACGGCCTCGCGCGGGTCGTAGCGGGCCCCGCGTCGAAACCGCATGATTTCACCCACCCAATCGGTCATCGCAATGCCCGGTTCGCCCAGCGGCTCGGGCAGATTGCTGAACTCGAGATGGGTGTGGGCGTTGACCAGGCCCGGCACGATGGCCACGTTGCCCAGATCGCGAACTTGGCCGGCCGGCGTTTCACGCCCAACGGCCACGATCCGCTCACCTTGGATCGTCACCAGGCCGTCCGGGATCGGCTCGCGGGTGACGGGGAAGACGTAGCGGGCCTTGAGGGCTTGGAGCTCGGGCTGGCCGGTTGGCTTTGGCACGATCGCGCGATGCTGCTGATGGGAGAGGCGTGGTGGATGCATGGCCGCCGGCGGCGGTCGGTCGGCCCCAAGCTACCGTCGGGCGCAACGGGGTGCAAGATCGGCGATCGCCCAGCCGCGACGCCTTGGCGACTACCGGTCGTCCTGCGACGCCCGGCGGATCGCTTCGTACCGTTCCTCTTCGGCCGATTTCCAGTGGGGCAGACGCTTGAACCAGGCCAACAGAGCGAGCGTGGCCACCGCGCTGGCGAGAACGACGGGCCATCGGAACAGCATACCGTCCTGAGAGGGCGACACGAGCAAGGCAAGCGCCGGCCAGCGATCGAGAAGCTCGGGCGTGATCCGCTCGGACACTTGCGCGACGACAACGCCCAGGGCGTTGTGGATGGCGTGGAAGAGCACGCACGGCCAAATGCTGCCGGTCTGGAGCGCGACCAACCCGATCACCACGCCCACGACGAAAGCGACGATCTGCTGCTGGAGAATCGCGTGCGTCAGCCCGAACAGCAGGGCGGTGTACACGATCGCCCTCCACCGGTGGCCCATGTGTCGGAAGCCCGACAGGATGAAGCCGCGGAAAGCAAGCTCTTCGCAGATTGCCGGCACGACGGCGACGACCAGCAGCAGTTGCCACAGGCTGGGGGAGCCGCCGAGCATCCGGGTGAGTTCTTCCTGCATCTCGTCGCTGATCGGGTAGAGCCGCAATACGGCGGCCCGGAGCACGGCGACCGTCGGATGAAGCGCGACGGCCAACGCCGACGCACCGACCAGGGCAGTCCACCGAGGACGCCGCAACAGGAGCGTTTGGCGCGGGCTGCTGGTGAGCATCACGGTCATCAGCAGGGCGGGCGTGGCGATCACCGCCAGTTGGGTCACCAGCGCGATCACGACGAAATCCTGAAATCCCTCCGGCTGCCGCACCGCGAGGCTCACGAAGAAGCGGATCAGCAGGATCAGCACGCCACAGGAGATGGCCGCGGCCACCGTCGGGGTCGGCTGACGGTCCCGAAACAGGTGTCGCAGCCACACACCGACATCGAGCCGCTCCCCCTCGCGGAACAGGACCGACTCGGAGTTGAACTGTTCCACGGCCCAGCGGATTGCCAGCGCGCAACAGAGGAGCGTGACCGCCGCCACCGGGAACACGAGCGGCCAAACCTGCCAGAAGCTCCCCTCCAGCATGCTCCGCAGGATGAGGACCACGCCCGTCACGGGGATCAGGCTGTTGCCCAGGTTCAACTCGACGCCGGGCGCCATCGGCAGCACGACCAGGGGCATCGTGATCAAGAGCAGCGGCAGGAAGTAGTACTGTCCCTCCTTGGTGCTTCGGGCGAACGCGGCCAGGGCAAGGGCCAACGCGCTGAACATGGCCGAGACGGGCACCAGGACGATCGCCAGCCAGATCGCCGCAGTCGCCGGCGGCGGACCGAACTGGGGCAACTGGGCCAAGAGCAGCCAGCCCGACATGCCCATCATCACCAGGTTCCACACGGCCGTCGCCATGCTGAACAGCATCACGGTCAGCAGCTTGCCGACGACGATCTCGCTCCGCTCGGCGGGGCTACAGAGCAGCGTCTCGAGCGTCCCGCGCTCCTTCTCGCCGGCGCAAAGGTCGACCGCCGGATAGAACGCCCCGGTCATGGCCCAGAGCAGCAACAGCACCGGCAGGACCTTCGACCACATGGCCGTACCGCGGCGTCCGGTCCCTTCGGCCACGTCGTCCGTGTCCACGTCGAACGGCTTCTCGGCGGCGGTCGGCAAGCCCACCTCGATCAGCTTCTGCCGCACGATTTCCTGGCTCCATCGGTCCAGCGCGACGCGCACCCGCGCGAAGGCGATTTGCGATTTCTCGGTGGCGCTGGAATGGAAGACCTCCGGTCGCGGCACGTCGGGCGGCGACTGCCGGGCGTCTTCTTGGACCGCTTCATCGCTCGGCGCTTCCCGCTCGGTGGGCTCGCGTCGCTCGCCGACGGCTTGTTGGAAGGCGTCCATCTGGTCGGCGAAGTCGGACGGGAAGTAGATGGCGGCGTCGTAGTCGCCTCGCTCGACGGCACGGCGGGCGTCGGCTCGGGGGTCCCTCGTGGTTGGCGCGCCGCCGCGCGGCTCGTCGCTTGCATAGTGCAGGTCGAGCGGAGGCGCGGAATCCGCGTAGCCGGACCGCCCTCCGACCGGACCGCCCGATTCCTCGCCGGCAGGCCGACGACTCTCCGCCAACGGCGGCAGATCGGCCAGGTTTCTGGCCCCCACGACCAGCACCTTGCTCGGTCTCTTCTCGATGAACTGCGCGACCTGAAGGAAGCTCATCCACAGCAGCGGATAGAGCAGCATCGGCAGGATGGCGATGACGAACAACGTACGCCGATCCCGCGACTGATCGCGGATCTCGCGAAAGAGAATCAGCTTGACGTTTGACCAGGTCATGCGTTGCGTGTCGTGGGCGCCGTCGAGGAGGCTACGTGGTCTACGGGGCTACGTATCCTCTTCCGGCGGGTGGCGTTCGTCGTGGCGAGAAATCAACTGGAAGAACAGCTCTTCCAGGTCTTGTTCGCGATGCTGCTCTCGGAGCTCGTCCAACGTTCCCTCGGCCAGGATGTGTCCCCGGTGCACGATCGCGATCCGGTCGCAGAGCTTTTCGGCCTCGCGCATGATGTGGGTGGAGAAGACGATGCACTTGCCCTGCTCGCGGAGCTCGAGCACGGTCTTCAACAGCGCTCGGGCCACGAGCACGTCGAGACCCGAGGTGGGCTCGTCGAAGATCATCACCGGCGGGTCGTGGACGATCGCCCGGGCCACGGAGACCTTCTGCTTCATGCCCGTCGACATCTTCGCTCCCAAAAGGTCGCGGATGTCGTTCATCTTCAGGCGCTCGAACAATCGCTCCATGCGCTTGGCGAGCTCGTCGCGGGGGATGCCGTGGAGCAGGCCGAAGTACTCGACCATCTCCCAGGCGGTCATCCGATCGTAGACGGCCGTGTTGGCCGACATGAATCCGATCTCGTGGCGCGCGCGGGAGGAGTGGGTGACGACGTCGAACCCGTTGATCGAGGCCGTTCCCGCCGTGGGCTTGAGCACCGTGCTGAGGATTCGCAGGGCGGTGGTCTTGCCGGCTCCGTTCGGCCCCAGGAGGCCGTAGATCTGGCCCGGCTCGGCGTGGAAGCTGATTCCGTCCAGCGCCACCAGCTTGCCTCGCTTCAGGTCGGCAAAGTGCTTCGTCAGTCCTTGGACTCGGATCATGGCTGCTTCCGCGGCGCGCGCGTGGAATCCCTTACCCTAGCCTAGCTTACGACTTCCGCTTGACCGCTCGTAGGGGGGGCCGCGAGTTGGTAGAAGACGTTGCGCCGCCGGGGCTGATAGCCCGTCTCGCGAATCGCCCGGCGAATCGCCGCCTCGCTCGTACGAAAGCTCGTGCCCGCCGCCGCCACGACGTTCTCCTCAATCATCAGGCTTCCCATGTCGTTGGCCCCGAACCGCAAGGCCATCTGCCCGATCTTCAGGCCCTGCGTGACCCAACTGGCCTGGAGGTTGGAGAAGTTGTCCAAAAACAAGCGGCTCACGGCCAGCGTCTTCAGGTAGTCGAACGGGCCCGCCTTGCGCAGCGCGGCCAGATCCGTATGAGCCGGTTGAAACGTCCAACCGATAAAGGCGGTAAAGCCGTGCGTTTCATCTTGCAGTTGGCGTAATCGGGCCAAGTGCTCGATCCGGTCGGCGAGGGTCTCGACGTGCCCGAACATCATCGTGGCCGAGCCGCGCCCGCCCAGCTCGTGCCAGCGGCGGCAGACGTCGAGCCAGCCGTCGGCGGAGACCTTCGACGGGCTGACCGCACGCCGCACGCGGTCGACCAGGATCTCCGCCCCCCCGCCCGGCAGGCTTCCCAACCCCGACTCCTTGAGCCGCTCGAGCACGGCCGTCACGGAAAGCCCGGCCACCCGGCTCATGTGGTGGATCTCGGGCGGGCTGAACCCGTGGACGTTGATCTGCGGGTAGCGCTCGCGAACGTCGCGGAGAAGCTCTTCGTACCAATCGAGCGTCAGTTCCGGGTGCATGCCTCCCTGCAACAGGATCTGGTCGCCGCCGAGTCGGATCGTCTCCTCGATCTTCCGATAAAGCTCGCCGCGGTCGATCACGTAGCCCTCCGGGTCGCCGGGCTTTCGGGAGAACGCGCAAAAGCGACAACCGCTCGTGCAGACGTTGGTGTAGTTGACGTTCCGATCGATGTTGTACGTGCGATACGGCTCGGGGTGCAGACGCCGGGTGAGGGCGTCGGCCGCCCGGGCCAGCCCGGCCAGATCATTCGACTCCAACAGGCCGAGTGCCTGCGCGGGGCTGAGCCGCTCTCCGGCGACGGCTCGATCCAGCACGCTGGCGATCGCGCTAGACAAGTTTCACCCCCGTCGGGACAAGCCGATGCTTGGCGGCCAACCGGTAGAACGTTTCCACTCCCTCGAGCTCCCGCTCGCCCAGCCGGAAACAAAGGTTGTCGCGAAAGTAGCTGCGGCAGTCCGCTTCCGGAATGCCCACCAGCGGGGCCTCGTGCCGGGCAATCTCGTCGAGCCGGCGGATTCCTTCGTCGCGGGCGGCCGCCAACAGCTCGGCCGTGTTCCGCAGGTCCACGTCGGACCGGGCGGTCCACATGGCGAACACGAAGGGCAGGCCGGTCCAGCTCGACCACGCTTCGCCCAAGTCCCACACGAACTCGAACGGGCCGTCCACCGGGAGCATCGCCCGATCCCCGATCAGCATCACGGCGTCGGCAGCCGTATCCCCAAACGACGCTCCGATCGGCAGCTCCTCCAGCTCCGGCTCCAGCCCAAATCGCTCCTTGAGCAGAATCCGCGAAAGCGCCGCACTGGTCCGCGATCCTTCGTCCAGGGCCAGCGTGCCGATCCGCTCCACCGGCACGCGTCCGAAAAGCTTGATGCTCCGCACCGGCCCGTCACAGGCGACGCAGGCGTCGGAGACGATCGCGTAGTCGGCGTGGCGGCAGCGTTCGATCGAGGGGATCAGGGCGACGTCGAGCCGGCCTTGGGCCAACTGGTCGGCCAACCGGCTGGGAAGATCCACGACGATCTTCGCGTGCGGGGCCAACCGGCCCAGACACCACGTCAGAGGTCGGGCATTCAGGTAGGCGACCGCCCCGATGCGGATCCGGCTTCGGTCGTCGGCAGTAGACTCCACGCTCTCGTCCTCCTCAATCCCTCCAAAACCAATAATTGTAAGACTCGGCTCGACCGCTGTCACCCCCGGGCCCCCTGCCCCGCGCCCCCGACGGTTTGACCCAAACCCTGCGAAAGCTAGATTTGTGATGACACGTCTTCTTGCGGACAGACCGCTTCGAGATCCATCCGACGCAATCCCTGATCGACTCATGAATCCTCCTTCCGACGACAGTCTGCTGGCACGTCTGGCCGGTGCAGGCGCCGAAGGTGCCGATCCCTGGTCGGAGCTCGCCGCCACCGAGCCCGATCACGACTCGCCCGTCGAGACCCAGGCCAAAGACAAGAAGCTCGACTCCCTGCTCGATCGCATCAACCGTTTGCGCGCCGGCGAGGCAGGCGCAGAGCCGGAGCCCGCGGACACGCCGCAGGAAACAGACGCCGATGACGCCCACGGCTTCTTCCCTCAGGAGCCCGAGTCGTTCCGCCAGGCCCAGTTGACCGACAGCGAAGTGGAAGCCTTGGTCCTTAAGTTTCTCTTGGCGCGCGGGGACGCCGTGGGGCGGGACATCGCGGACCAGGTAAAGCTGCCTTTCGTCCTCATCGACGGGCTTTTGCGCACGATGAAGAACGATCAACTGGTCGTTCACAAGGGCTCGGCGCCGATGAACGACTACCAGTACCAGTTGACCGACGTCGGCACGGAACGCGCACGCCGCTACTCGGCCCACTGCACCTACTTCGGCGCGGCGCCGGTGGCGCTTTCCGATTACGTGACCAGCGTCGAGGCCCAATCGCTCACCCGGCAACACCCCACCCCCGAACGCCTACACGGCGCGTTCGAAGACCTGCTGATGAACAAGAGGATGCTCGACCGGCTCGGCCCCGCGATCAACTCCGGGCGGGGCTTGTTTCTCTACGGCGCCCCGGGCAACGGCAAGACGAGCATCGCCGAACGGGTCACCGCGTGCTTCGGCCGGAGCATCTGGATTCCGCGGGCGATCGGGATCGACGGCGAGATCATCCGCCTGTACGATCCGGTCAACCACGAGGACGTGCCCTTGATCTCCTGTCAAGGGGTGTACGACGAACGGAAGATCGACAAGCGTTGGGTCCGGGTGCGCCGTCCGACGATCATCGCCGGCGGCGAGCTGACCATGTCGTCGCTGGAAGTCACGCTCAACACCTCGACCGGGATCAGCGAGGCCCCGCTCCAGCTCAAGAGCAACTGCGGCACGCTGGTGATCGACGACTTCGGGCGCCAGCGGATGAGCATCGACCAGCTCCTCAACCGCTGGATCGTGCCGCTGGAGAAGCGCTACGATTTCCTCAATCTGCCCAACGGCAAGAAGATCCAGGTCCCGTTCGACCAGTTGATCGTCTTCTCCACGAACCTGGAGCCCCGCGAGCTGGTCGACGAGGCGTTTCTGCGGCGAATTCCCTACAAGATCGAGGTGATCGACGCCACCGAAGAGGAATTCCGGGAGCTATTCCGGATCATGGCCGCGAAAATGGGCATCACCTACCGCGAAGAGGCCATCGACTACTTGGTCGAGACCCACTATAAGAAGACGGGGCGGCCGTTCCGCTTCTGCCAGCCCCGCGACCTCTTGCTTCAGGTCCGCAGTGCCTCGGCCTATCACGACCGGCCCACCGAGCTGACCAACGAAGCCCTCGACCTGGCCGTGGATATCTACTTCTCGGTGATGTAGCCAGCTTTCGGCCTGTCAAACCTCGCCCCCAGGACGGGGAAACCGGGCACGCTGCCTGCGCTCCCACGATCTTCCCCAAGCGACCCGTCCTACGCCGTCCCCTCGGGAATCTGGCCTCTGAGCGTCCACGCTTTGACGAGGACGATGATGAAGAGGATCAACGCGGCCGGGCCCGCAATGTAGTTGACGCAGGGAATGCAGGCCAGTGCGGCGCAAATCGCATACCACAGCGAGATCTTCTCCCCGCAGTCGCCCACGTCGGTCCGTCCCTGCTCGGCGAAGTAGCTCTGGTACGACTTGGCGAGTTTCGGATACACGAAGAAGTTCCAGACGATGTTGAACAGCGGAATCAGCAGCAGCCACACCTGCCACGGCTCCATTTGTCGGTGCTGCGCCGGGATGCGCTGATAGCAACTGAAAACCAGGTAAAGGATGGCAATGCCGATGGCCAACCCAATCAGGGCCGCGATGAAGATCACAAACAACAGCCCGCCGAGGATCGCGGCCTCGGGCACCTCACCCGAGAAGTCGGGCATGTCCTGTTGTGCGAAGAGAAGCAGGTTCGCAAGCATCGTCTTTCCCCTTGAAATGTGGTGGTGAGAAGTCGGATCGCATCGACGGCGATCCCCCAGGCCGGAGTCGCGTGTATCCCCCCCGCCCGCTTGACGTACGATAGCCGACCGAGACTCCTTTCGTCAATCAGGTACATCATTCCTCGCGGGACATGGAAGGCGGCGCGTCTTCCGGCCGGCTGCCCCATTTCCGGTTCGGCTCCGGCCCCAGGTCCAAAATCAGCGTCCCCCCGTCGACCAACTCGCGGTGGTAAAACCAAGGCTTCTTGAGCGGCCGGCCGTCCAACGTCGCCGACTGGATGTACTTGTTCCGGGGGGAGTTGGCTCGGGTGACAATCTCGAACCGCCCGCCCGGGTAGTATCGCTCGTCGAGGTGGATGGTCACGCGGTCGAAGACGGGGCTGGTGACCTCGTAGACCGGGTTGGTGGCCGCCCCGCCGCGGAGCTGGAAGAGGCCGATCGCCATCATCACGCCCAGCCCGCCCGCTTGGCCCTGGTCCTCGTCGCCCCGGTAGCCGGCATCGGGCGTGGTGCCGCCGAACGTTTGCTCCTTGACCGCCCGGACCCACTTCTGGGCTAGCCAGGGGGCCCCGGAGTAGTTGAACAGGTGGGCCATCCCGATCGACGGCTGGTTGCCGTAGTTGACGTAGGGCGTGCCGAAATCCCCCTCGACGGACTGCTCGAAGGCGTGGTTGAGCTTCCGGTTGAACGCTTCGCGCCCGCCCATCAGGTCGATAAGCCCTTCGACGTCGTGGGGCACGAACCAGGTGTACTGCCAGGCAGTGCCTTCGCACCATCCCTTGGGGGCCTTGGGATCGAAAGGCGCCCGCCACGAGCCGTCGGAGTTGCGAGGCCGCATGAAGCCGGTCGACGGGTCGAACAGGTTGCGGTAGTTGCGGGCGCGGGCCATGAACAGCCGGTAATCGTCGTCCTTTCCCAGCGCCTTGGCCATCTGGGCCAGGCACCAGTCGTCGTAGGCGTATTCGAGCGTTTGGGCGGCGCCGTCGGCGTGCCAGCCGCCGATGTTCTTGCGGTCGTCGGGGATGTAGCCTCGCTCGATGTAGTGTTCGATGCCCCCGCCCGTGCACGTCTTGTGCTCGTACCCGGCCTTGCTCATCAGCCCGCCGGGGAACGCGTTCTTGCGCATCCCTTCGTAGGCCCCCTCGACGTCGAAATCGCGGATCCCCTTCATGTAGGCACCGACGATCAGCGGCGTGGAGTGGGCCGAGATCATCACGAAGCTGTAGTTGTGCCCGCTGGGGCCCCGCGGGATCAGCCCGCCGTCGTGGTACATGTCGACCAGGAAGTTGACCCACTCGCGCATCAGGTCGGGATAGGCCAGTGCCCAGATCTGGTTGATGTTCCAGAACGTGTTCCAAAAGGCGTCGGAGTTGTAGTGGGCGTACCTGGGCTTTCGATCGGGCCCAAGCGGGATCTGGCGGACGACGGGCTTGGGGCCCGTGTTATCGCAGTACTTGCCGTCGACGTCGCTGGAGAGGCGCCGGCCCAGCAGCACGTGCCAAAGGTCGGTGTAGAACTTGGTCCGCTGCGCCTGGGTACCGCCGGCCACTTCGATCCGGCCGAGCCACTCGTTCCACACGCGCCGCGAGTCGTCCCGGACGCGGTCGAAATTCCAGTGGGGCAACTCGGCCTCGAGGTTCCGACGTGCCTGATCCGTGCTCACGTAGGAGAGAGCGACCTTCAGTTGGATCACGTCGTCCTCCGCGGTCGAGAACTCCGCCACGGCCCCGCAATCCTTGCCGGAGACCTCGTCCACACGGCCCGGCGGCAGCTCGTTCCCGCCGACCCAGCCGCCGAAACGCGCAAGCGGCTTGTCGAATCGGGCCACAAAGTAGATCGTGCAGGGCTTGGGCCGCCGCGGGGTCGGGCCGTTGACCACGTAGCCTTCGACTTCGGCGTTACCCACCTGGCGGGCGAGGGCGCCGGCCATCGGCGACGGCACGGCCTCCGAGCCCAGGTTGAACAGGATCCGGCTCGGGCCCGACTTGCCGAACGTGTAGCGGTGGAACCCCACCCGGTCGGTCGACGTGAGCTCCGCGCGGATGCCGTACCGGTCGAGCGTCACCGCGTGGTAGCCCGGTCGGCAGACCTCCGAGTCATGGCGGAACTCTGACCGGTAGCCGTCGATGCCCGCGGCCGGCTGGACGTCGCCGCAGGTCGGCATCACGGAGACGCCGGCCAGTTGCCAGGCGTGCACGTGGCTGAACCCGCAGATCGAGCCGGTGTGGTAGCAGTAGCCGGAGTTCCACCAACCTTCGACGTTCGTATCCGGGCTCAGGTTGACCATCCCGAACGGCCGGCAGGCCGAGGAGAAGAAGATCCACCGCGAGTTGGCCGAGTCGATCAGGGGGTCGACCCAATCGACGGGTTGCTTTTTGCCGGCCATCGCAAAGGCTGCGGCCGCCATCATGCAGGAGAACAGCACGCTCGAAGCGGCGAGCGGCGTGGATCGTGATTCGGTGCGCATCGTTGTCCGTCCGTTCTTGGAGAGGCGGCCGCTTGCGGCTTCGCGTCGTCGACCCGCGTCGTCGACTCGCGTCGTCGACTCGCGTCATCGCTCGCTTGCCGTCCCCGCTACTCAATGCCGAAGGGAAGCGTCATCTGCGGATCGTCGTCCCCGTCGGGGTCGAGCTCCTTGAACAGCAAGCTGGGCTGGATGTCGGTGTTGTCCTGGTACTTGTTGCTGTCGTATTCGGCGAACTCCCCGCGGAGGTCGTGGTAGAAGATCTGGCAGATGGGCACGCCCGCGTAAACGCGGACCGGCTGGATGGCGAACATCTCCAACGTCCAGTAGCCGCAGAAGCCGACGTCGCCGAACCCGGCGGTGACGTGCACGAACAGCCCCAGCCGCCCCACCGACGAGCGGCCTTCGATCATCGGCACCAGGTTGTGCGTCTCGGTCCGTTCGGCGGTGCGTCCCAGATAGAGCTGGCTCGGCTGGAGCACGAATCCTTCAGGCGGGATCTGGATCCGCGTAACGCGGTTCTTCTTCCGCATGTCGAGCACGACTTCCTCGTAGACCATCAGCTCGTCGTGCAGCGCGAGGTTGTAGCTGTTCGGATTGAGCCGCGACTCGTCGAACGGGTCGATGACGATGCTCTTGCCCAGTTGGGCTCGGATCTCATGGCCGGAGAGGATCATTCGTCCAAACGTCCGTGCGTTGAGTTCTTGTGTGGTTATTGTCGGCGGAACGACGACTCCGCGTCGATCCCATGGGGCACGGCCCATGGGCTTGGCAAAGCCTCGTTTCGCGAACACGGTACTCGCCGGAAACAGCCAACAATCAACAAGAAGCCACCAAGCGACTCAGCCGACGCCGATGCGAGGGCAGAAGCCCCCCATCGGGCATTCGTCGCACTTCGGTTTGCGCGCGGTGCATATCCGGCGCCCGTGGTGGATCATCCGGTGGCCGAAGGCAATCCACTGCCTCTTGGGCACCACCTCCATCAGGTCCCGCTCGATCTTGTTGGGGTCCTTGTGTTCGGTCAGCCCCATTCGCCGGCTGAGGCGGGCGACGTGCGTGTCCACGACGACTCCCGACGCAATGCCGAAGGCCGTGCCCAGCACCACGTTGCCCGTCTTTCGGCCGACCCCGGGCAGCTCGACCAGGGCGTCGATCTCCCGGGGCAACTCGCCGTCGTACTGCTCCACGAGCACCCGGCAACACTCTCGGATGCTCTTGGCCTTGTTGCGGAAGAAGCCGGTGCTTCGGATCTCCTGTTCGAGCCGGCTCTGCGGGACGCGGGCGTAGTCGGCCGCCGACCGGTACTTCTTGAAGAGGTCCTTGGTGACCACGTTCACGCGCTCGTCGGTGCACTGGGCCGACAGAATCGTCGCCACCAGCAACTCCAGCGGGGTGCTGAAGTCGAGGGCGCACTCGGCATCGGGGTAGTGGCGGCCAAGCTGCCTGGTCACCCGGGCGGCATGACGCTTGGCTTCTTGCGATACGGCCATCCTGGTGGGGCGAACAGCAGTGCTACGGGGCCTTGGCGAACACCCGCCCGACATGGGGTCCCCCATCGAGCGCGCCAATTCTCCGCCGCTCGGCCGGCCATGTCAAGTAGGCGGCGGGACGGCTTCGTGCCGCCGCGATCGACGGCTCGTGTGAGGTATCCTTGACTGGCGTCGCTGAGGATCGCGTCCGGTTCCGACAGGTGGTGCGAAAGATGTCGCTACTCGAGCACGATTCACTCTCGCCCGGGCATTTCCCCAAAACGGCACGTCTGCTCCCGCTGCCAAACCTGGTATTGTTCCCCCACGTGGTGCAACCGCTGCGCATCGGCGAGCCGCGCGATCGCGAGTTGCTCGAGGCCGCGTTGGCCGACGATCGCCTGATCGCGACGGCCATCTTGGCCCCGGGCTGGGAGCATGACTACGAAGGCAGGCCGCCCCTTCTGCCGGTCGCGTGCCTGGGACGGATTACCGCCCATCATTGCCTGGACGACGGTTCCTCGAACGTCCTCGTGGCGGGACTTCGGCGCGCGCGATGCTTGCGTGAGCTGCCGCCGACGAAGGGGTTCCGCGAAGCGGAAGTGGAAGTGCTCGAGGACGTCTATTTGCCGGCGGATGCTGCACGTGAGCGGGCCTTCCAGCGGAGACTCCGCGACGCGCTGGCCCGTGTGCTTCCCGATCTTCCGGCCCCGGGAGATTCGTTGCACCAACTGCTCCATGGCGACGTGCCGCTGGGGGCGCTGACCGACATCATCAGCCACCTGCTGGACATCGAGCTGGAGGCAAAGCATGCCCTGCTGGCCGAGACGAACGTCCATCGCCGGGCGGAGTCGCTTCTGGGGCACCTCTCGGCCGTCGCGGTCGACACGGCGCTTGGTCGTCGAGGCAGAAGCGAGTTTCCCCCCGAGTTCGGCCTGAATTGACGGGGCGGAGGAGCCGCGGGGCCCGCTCGACAGCCGAGTCTGCCCGGCAGTGCCGAACGGGGGAAAGTCACGGATCGAGCCGAGCCCGCTCGTCGCGGCCGTGCAACCGCTACAATCGGTACTGCCGGAGAAGATCGTCCCCCTCGGCCGCTCGTCAGGCCGCAGACGACGTTCTCGGCCTCTTGGAGGAGGCGTCTTGGTGGGGCCGTGATTTGGCTCCTTGACCGCCGGTGCGGAGACCTCTAGGATGGAGGGTTACACGTTTCTCGAGCGAGGTATCCGTGCCCATGTCTTCCCTTTCCAAGGCCAGCGAGAGGGTCGCCGGCAGCTTGAACGGCGAGCGGGACGAGCCCGATCGCGGCCCTGCGAGCCACGTGGACCTCGCGCGGATCGAGGGGGCGGTGCGGGAGATTCTTGCGGCTGTGGGTGAAGACCCTGATCGCGAAGGTCTTCGCGAAACCCCCGCCCGCGTCGCCCGCATGTACGCCGAGATGTTCAGCGGGCTGCACGAAGACGCGCGCGTCCACTTGCGGAAGTTCTTCACCGAGAAGTGCGACGAGGTGGTGCTGGTGCGTGACATCAGCTTCGACAGCATGTGTGAGCACCACATGCTGCCGTTCATGGGGAAAGCGCACATCGGCTATCTACCCGACGGGCGCGTGGTCGGGCTGAGCAAGCTGGCCCGGGTAGTGGAAAGCGTGGCGCGGCGCCCCCAGGTCCAGGAGCGGATGACGGAGACGATCGCCGACCTGTTGGTCGAGGAACTCCACCCGAGGGGCGTGGCCGTCGTGATCGAGGCCGTACACACCTGCATGAGCGTCCGGGGCGTGCGCAAGCCCAGCGCCGTCTGCGTCACCTCGGCGATGCGGGGCCGGTTCCGCTCCAACGCATCGAGCCGGGCGGAGATCATGACCTTGATCTACGGCGATCGTCGATAGGCGTCGCATGGCACAGCGACCGATGAGCGAACTGGAGCAGCAGCGCGAGCGGATCCACGACGATTTGCGTGGGCTGATCGCAGGCGACGTCCGCTTTGACGACGTGTTCCTGCAACTCTTCGCCAGCGACGCCGGCGTCTACGAGGTGCGACCCCTGGGCGTGGTTCGGCCCCGCTCGACCGGCGACGTCGTGGCCTGCCTCCAGTACGCCGCCGAGAAGCAGATCCCCATTCACGCCCGAGGCGCCGGGACCGGATCGGCCGGCGCGTCGCTTGGTCCGGGCCTGGTGGTCGACTTCTCCAAGTATCTTCGCCGCGTGATCTATAGCGACGGGGAACGGGTGCGGGTGCAGTGCGGCTTGGTTCACGAACGGCTCAACGCGCATCTGCGCCGGCGGGGCCGGATCTTCGGACCCGACCCCATCTCGAGCCCGGTGACCACGATCGGCAGCGTGATCGCCGTCGACGCCGTCGGCAGCCGCTGGCTCAAGTACGGATCGGCCCGCAGCCACGTGATCGCGCTGCAGGTCGTTCTGGCCGACGGCCAGTTGCTCGAGGTCGGCCGGGAGCCGCTGGAGGACGATGCCGGTCGAAGCAGCAATCCTCGGAAACGCGAATTAGTCACGCGGCTCTCGCGACTGCTCGGCGCGCGGGCCGACCTGATCCGACGCAAGCAGCCCAAGAGCCCGCTGAACCGATACGGATACAACCTGGCGGACGTCGTTTCCGACGGGCATCTCGATTTGGCCAAGCTGCTGGTCGGCTCGCGGGGAACGCTGGCGCTGGTGACCGAAGCGGTTCTGGCCACGCAACCGGAGCCGAAGTGCCGCGGCGTGGCCCTTCTGTTGTTCGACAGCATGGAGAAGGCATGCCGGGCCGTCGCGGAGATCCTGCCTCACCAGCCGACCGCGTGCGACTTGATGGACCGTCGCCATCTGACGTTGGCGCGCCAGAGCGAGGTCCGTTTCGACGTTCTCCTTCCGCCTCCCACCGAGGCCGTCCTGTTGGTCGAGCAGGAAGGGGACGATCCGGTCGAGGTTCGCCAGCGTCTGTACGGGTTGGTGGACCAGCTCTGGCACCAGCAGGGACTGGCGTTCGGCGCCCGCCAGGCGTTCGATCACGCGGAGCTGGATCTGTTTTGGCAGCTCGCCCGCCACGTGCAGCCCGCACTCTACCGGATGAAAGGTGCGACCCGGCCGGTGCCCGTCCTGGAAGACGTGGTCGTCCCGCCCGAGGCCTTGCCCGAGTTCCTCGTCCGCATGCAGAACGTGCTCAAACGCCACCAGGTGACGGCCTCGGTTTTCTGTCACGCGGGCCACGGGCTGTTGCACGTCCAGCCGTTTTTGAGCCTGGTGGACGCCGACCAGTTGCGGAAGATGCGGCAGTTGGCCGAGGATCTCTACCAGGAAGTGTTCGACGCCGGCGGCGCGATCAGCGGGGAGCACGGCAGCGCCCTGCGCTCCACGCCGCTTTTGCGCCGGCAATACGGCGAGCTGTACGACGTGTTTCGGCAAGTCAAACAGATCTTCGATCCCTCGAACATCCTGAATCCGGGCAAGATCGTCGGGGACAACGCGGATTCGTTGACGCACGACGTGCAACCGGCGGTCGGGCTGCCGGAGAGGATGGAGGAAGCCGGCGGCGGGGCGGACGGGCCGCCGGGCATGCGCGACCTGGTCGAGCTGCAACTGAACTGGGACCCCGGACAAGTGGTCGACGTGGTGCGGCAGTGCAACGGCTGCGGGGAATGCCGGACCCAATCGCCCGACGTGCGGATGTGTCCGATCTTCCGTGTCCTTCCCGCCGAAGAGTCGTCGCCCCGCGCGAAGGCCAACCTGCTCCGCGGCGTGCTGACCGGGCGACTGGACCTGAGCCGGCTGACCAGCGACGAGTTCAAGG
>CAZDHR010000088.1:0-19196 GCA_964505295.1 uncultured Planctomycetaceae bacterium | reverse complement strand
CCGTGAGCCGCTCGCGCGCGATCGACACGAACAGCACGACCCCGCCGACGATCAGTGAGACGATGCCCACTTTCAGCACGAGTGAGACGTTGGGGTCCTTGATCAGCTCCTCGATCGCCTCGAACGCCGCCCAGCAGAGGACGACGATCGCGCCCAGGGAGAAGAGGATCCAGCCCAGGCCCCGCTCCAGGCGGTTGTAGATGCTCTTCCAGTACCGTTCCAGCTCGGCATCGGAGGGCTCTTTGAACTTGATCATGGTCAGGTGCTCCTTGAAGGCAACCAGTTCGTCCCGTTCACGCCGGCAGGCGTCGCAGGCGCGGAGGTGGCTTTCGAGCCGCTCGCGATCGGCGGCCGACAATTCGTCGTCGACGTATCCGGTGATCAGTTGCCGGTAGTCTTCACAACTCATGGATACACACCCGATAGCTCTTTGCGCAACGCCTGACGCGCCGCGTGCAGCCGCGACATGACCGTGCCGATGGGGATCTCCAGCACGCCAGCGATCTCCTTGTACGACAGGTGTTGGAAATGGCTGAGCACGATGATCTCGCGATGTTTGGTGGGGAGCCGCAGGATCGCCTGCCACAGGCGCTCCGTCCGTTCGTTCTGCTCCGCCAAAACGGCCGGGTCGACCCCGGACGCCGGCTCGTGGCAGGCTTCCGCGGGCTCCTTGTCTTTTCGTCGGTGACGGCGCCTCAGCCAAGTCAGCGCGACCTTTCGCAGGATACTGGAGTACCAGGCGAAGAAGCTGGAGTCGCCGCGGAACTTGCGGATGTGGCGCCATGCGCGCACGAAGGCTTCCTGGGAGACGTCCAGGGCGTCCGAGTAATCGCCCACCAGCACCACCGCGAGCCCCGTCGCCCGGCCCGCGTATCGCTTGACCAGGAGGCCGAACGCTTGGGTGTCGCCGGTTTGAGATCGGCGGATCAGGGCTTCGTCGGGCTCGTCCATCGGTGGTTCATCACGCTTTTCAGTCAGATAGACTCGCGCCGGCCGCGATCTATTCGCCTTCAACCGGACAAGAGATCGACGATTTCGACCCGTCGTTGCAGGGCTACCTCGCCCCCGATCCTGCGAGGTCCGACGGGGATACCCCCGATTCTAGTGGTGCGGCGCGGATTGGGAACCCTCGTAGGCACCTCGTTACGACGCTTCGCGTCCGGAGATCCTCGGAAGCGACGGGATCGAGCAGTTGCGCCCGATGGACGCGAAGCGCCCGGCCCGTCCGTTCCCACGCGGAAGCGCCGCAACGATACTTGACCATCGTTGAAGCCGCTTGCGGCTTCGCCCTTCACTTGGCCGGGACCGCTTCCAACACCACGAGCTCAAACGGGGCCAGCTCTACCGTAAGCGGTTCACTCGCCGCGAGGGTACGCTGCCGCACCCGCTCGGCCGTCGGCCAGCGACTCGTCACCGAATAGGTCGACGGCGCGTCGCTCGGCAGCTCGAGCGCCGTAGCCAGGTCGAGCTTCATCGGGGCCGCCGCGTCGCCCGGATTCCGCAGCACGAGGATCCCCTTGCGCGGCGACCACGACGCGTATCCGTACGGCTGGCCCTCGCCCGGATCGCCACCGACCCAGTGGACGTCGACGAGCACGTCGGCGTTGGCGCGCGCCCACTTGGCACACTCGGCCAGCGCGTCCCACGCTTGGGGCTTCATCATCTGCGGCGTCATGTAGAGCTCCAGCAATTGCGTGCCGGAGCCGAAGGCCATGCGAATTTCGTCGATCAAATCGTCCACGTCGTCCGTCATCCGCGTGGCCGTGCCGACCTGGCCGTAGCAGACGCTCACGGTCATCAGCGAGTTGATCGGGTAGAGCGGCGCCCGGCGGACGATCATCCGGTAGGTGATCATGTCGCGGTACGTGATCCACTGCTGCCGGGCCGTGCCCGCGCCGTGCACGTTCCAGTCGTGCCCGTTCCGCCACACCGAGTCGCCGTACCAGAGCCAATAGGGCGAGGGCCACGTGCCCGTGGTGATGCTCAGGTAGACGTCGGGCCGCAGCTCACGCAGCTCGCCGCACAGCCGCAGCAGGGCTTCGATGTCGGGGGCGAACTCGTCGCCGGCACCGGGGGAGTCGATGCCCCGGGCGATCCCGTCGAACTTGAAGTAATTGGCCCCATACTTCTCGATCATCTCGGCGCAGATCTCGCGGTACCTGGCGTAGTATTTCGGCCCGGCGAGCGAGAAGCCGCGTGCGTTGGTCTCGAACCCCTGCGTCTTGCCGAACTCCATGCGCTGGGCCTTGCGCTGGCCGTAGCCGCCCCACGGCGAGAACCACGTGCCCACGGCCGAGTCGTACTTGGCCGCCGCTTCTTTGAGCGGCGTGAAGCCGCGGGGGAACCCGGCGTGGAAGCCCCAGAGCGTCCTGGGATCGTCCCAGCCGTCGTCGAAGACGAAGCTGTCCATCTTCACGCCCCGCTTCTCGATCAGCTCCCGGCCGAACGTCTCGATCACCTCCAGGCACTGCTTCTCGTTCATCAGCCGGTCGCTCCAGGCGATGTCCCACCACGAGTTGTAGTGGAGGAACAGCCCATACGGCCGGGCACGCTCGCGCTCGACGTAGTACAGGAATCCGCGTCGCAACTGGCCCTCCGGCACGACGCCCATCACCGCCGTGCGCGTCCACGCGTCGCCCGCGTCGAGCGGCCGAGCCAGTCGGGCGGAGCAGACGACGCGCCCCTCCTCGACCCGATTGTTGGCCATCGGGTGCTCGCAGGCGAAGAAGAGCGTGCCGGCCACGACGGGCGATCCCTCGACGACGCCCAGCACCTCCGCGCCGGGTGCCTGAAGGCTCACCATCGCAACTTCCCGGACCGCCGCAACCTTCGGCGTCTCCGCTCGCAGCACCAGCTTCTGCCGGACGTAGTTCGCCCGATCGCGAATCGTCGCCTGCCAATCGACGCGAAAACGGCCGTCGCGGCACACCAGCGGCACCCTCGCGATCCAGCCGCCGCCGTCGCCCGACGCTTCCAGCGAATTAGCCCCGGGCTTCAGCCGCCCGAGCGTTACCTTCCCCCCGGGCTGCAATTGCGAGGCGCCCAGCGATCGTCCGTCACCGAGTGCGATCACGAACGCTTCGCCGGGCCCGGCACGCACCGCACCTTCGGACGTCCGATCGACCACTTCGGCCAACCGGAACCCGCCGGGGCCGAAGGTCCACGTCGCCGAGAGGAGGTTGTTCTTGAGCACCAGACGACCCGCTTCGAGCCGTGCCTTCGCCTCGCCCGGCGCGGGGCCGGGAAACTCGATACCCAGCGCCGGGGAAAGCACGCTCGGGGCGGCCAGGGTCATCAGTGCGAGCAAGCCGTATCGCGTCATGATGGGACTCCCCCTTTTGTGGACGTGGGTCGCTTGCGAGAGTTGGGGCTGCCCGGGCGAAGCCGCAAGCGGCTCCAGCGGGCCAATACGCCTCGTCAGGGACCAGAGTACTCGAGGGCCCCGGCCGATACAAGCGATCCCGATTCCCGGCGAACCGGCTTGCATCCAGACGGTCCCGACGACATGCTGGTGTGCGGCCGGGGCTGGAGTTCCCGAGAAGCCCACGGGCTGCGGCCCGTGGGATCGAAGCCATCGATTTACGTTAATCGGATTACGACGACCCGATTCCATGGCAAACGTGGAGGACTGAGACGATGACCAGGTGGACGTGGATACTTGCGACGGGGTTGGCTTTGCTCGTTGGCGCGCCGCGACCGGCGCCTGCCCAACAGCTTGTGCTGGCCGAGAACGGGAAGTCGGCCTACGCGATCGTGGTCGCGGCCGAAGCCTCGCCCTCCACCCGGCACGGGGCGGAGGAGCTTCAGAAGTTCCTCCGCGAAATGACCGGCGCCGAGTTGATCATCCTGGCGGACACCGAGCCGCTCGGCGAGCGCGAGATCATCCTCGGCGACAACAAGCACCTGCAAAGCCTCGGGGCGACGATCGACTTCGACGAGCTGGGTGGCGAGGGCTACGTGATCCGCACCCAGGGCAAGCACCTCGTGATCGCCGGCGGGGCGCTGCGCGGGAACATGTACGGCGTCTACGGGCTGTTGGAAGATCACCTCGGCTGCCGCTGGTTCGCCCCGGGCGTGAGCCGGATTCCCAAGCACGACCGCTTGGCCACGGGCCCGATCGACGACAAGCAGGTCCCTGTGCTCGAGTATCGCGAGCCGTTCACCTTCGACTGTTTCGACGGCGACTGGTGCGCCCGAAACCGCGTCAACTCCTCCAGCGGGCGTCTCGAGGCGAAGCACGGCGGCAAGGTCCGCTTCGGCAGCGGGTTCTTCGTCCACACGTTCAACCGGCTCGTGCCCCCGGACAAGTATTTCGATGAGCACCCGGAGTACTTCTCCCTGGTCAAGGGCAAACGGCTCAAGGAGCGGAGCCAGCTCTGCTGCACCAACGAGGACGTGATCGGCATCTGCACCCGGGAAATCCTCAAGGCGATGCGTGCCCAGCCCGACGCGTTCGTCTTCTCCGTGTCGCAGAACGACTGGCACAACTACTGCGAGTGCGAGAAGTGCCAGGCGTTGGCCGAGCGGGAGGACTCGCAGATCGCCCCGGTGCTCGCGCTAGTGAACCGGGTGGCCGAAGCGGTCGAGAAGGAGTTCCCCGACAGGGCGATCGAGACCCTGGCCTACCAGTGGACGCGCCGGCCGCCGCGCTCGATGCGCCCGCGCCCCAACGTGATCGTCCGGCTCTGCTCGATCGAGTGCTGCTTCTCGCACCCGTTGGCCACGTGCGACAGCGCGGCGAACCAGAAATTCCGCGACGACATCCAGCGTTGGGCCAAGGTCTCCAACCGGCTCTGGGTCTGGGACTACGTGACCGACTTCCGGCACTACCTCCTGCCCTTCCCGAACCAGCGGGTCCGCAACGACAACATCCAGTTCTTTGTAGCCAACAACGTCCGCGGCATCTTCGAGCAGGACACCTACAACACGCCCCACAGCGAGCTGGCCGCGCTGGGCGGGTACATCACCGCCAAGTTCCTCTGGAACCCCGACTACGACGAGGACACGGCAATCAACGAGTTCCTCGAAGGCTACTACGGCAAGGCCGCCCCGCCGATCCGCCGGTACATCGACGCGCTCCACGACCGCGTCGAGCGGGAGAACATCCACGTGAACATCTGGGTCCCGCCCAGCCACCCGCACCTGACCGACGAGCTGCTCGTCGAGGCCGACAAGCTCTGGCAAGCGGCCGAAGACGCGGCGGCCGGCGACCCCGAAGTGCTCCGCCGAGTGCAGCTCTCGCGGATGAGCGTCGACTACGCCATTCTCGAGCGTGCCCGGGCGCAGGCCTCCGCCGGAAACCGCGACAAGCCGCCGCTCGGGCCCCTTGCCGCCCGGCGGTTCGAGCCGTTCACCAAAACGCTTCAGTCCTGCGACCTGACCCGCCTCATGGAATGGCAGGCGCTCGACAAGGCCGACTACCGCAAGAAGCTGGCCGAGGCGTTAGGTATTACGCCCTAATCCCAACAAGATTTCGCCATTTTGCATCCTGCGTCGTTCGTACATCGTTCCCACGTTTCGCGTGGGAACGATGGGAAATGGTGAGCGCGAGGTCTTGGAACGATGGACCGTGCTTGCGGCACTGCTGGGCAAGCCAGCAGCGGCACCCAACGTGTAGAGTCTATGGGGACAGGCCTCTAGCGTGTCGCCAGGCCCGGCACCGTGGCGTCGGTCGGCTCGCGGATGGTGTTGTCGTGGCTGAGGATCTTGGTCTTGCCCACGAAGTAGGTGTGGAAATCGGCGACGACCAGGTTGTGGGGCTCCTCGAAGCCGGTCGGATGGACCGACCAGACTTCCGAGGTGCCGCGGACGGCGTGCAGTCGGGCGCCCGGCTTCAGGTCTCGCGCTTTGACCCAGCCCTGGCCGGCGACCCAGAACGGGTGACCGCCGCTCGACTGGAGGGCCTCGCCGTCGAAGACGACCTTGACCAGGCGGACCGGCGGACGGAGCGTGGTTCGCAGCACCGGCTTGTAGGCCAGCTCGCCGGTGTGAGGGTCTTGGGAGAGGACCCGATCGCCTACCCGAATCTCCTCGATCGGCACCAGGCCCGAGGCGGTCCAGACGAGCGTGCCGGCGATGAGGCATTCCTTGGCGGCCGGCGGTGTGGGCGTGGGAAGCTCTTGCCGGTTGTACACTTCGCGGACGGGCTTCTCGGGCAGGTAGCTTTCGTTATGGTCGTTCCACCACTCCCACCAGCTTTCCGGCGATGGCAGCACGTCTGCGCCCGTTGCCGTGGCGAGCACGTCGCACACGCGGTCGTTGATCCGGGCGATGGTGTCGTTCTGCCCGGCCACGACGATGGTCTTTGGCCACGCGGTCGGCCTGGGCGCGGAACTGCTCGATCTCCTCGCGGCTGAGCCAGACGCCCCCCACGCGGCGATGGCCCAAGCGCCGACGGGCCTCCGCGTGATTAGGGTCCATGCGGAGCACCTCGGTCAGGTGGGCCCGGGCCTGGTCGGGGAGCTTGTGCGTGGAGCACCAACCGGCGAGTTGCAGCCGCCCTTCGACCGTTTCCTCCGATTCCCGACGAAGGCGCCGGTACTCGGCCAGCGACGCATCGTCGGGCGAGCGCTTCGCCTGGGCGTCGAACTTCACCCAACGGTTGTCCTCGCGGACGTATCCGCTGTGCCACCGGGCGAGGGCACAATCGGGGTCGCGCTCCAAGACGGTTCGCAGCGACTCGTTGCGCTGGTCATCCGCCCCAAGGACCTCGCAGCGCAGGGCCTGCTCGACGGCCTCGGCGCCGCGCCGTTCCACCTTCGTGGCTGCCGAAGCGGTGGTCAGAACGTGAAGGAAAGAAGTGCTACCCAGCGTGGAAAGTGCGCAGCATGAGGCTCCATGACCTCCCTCCGTTCCTGATGAGATGGGACTCGCGATCATCACACCAACGCGGCGGCCGGAACCGGGCCGACGCGACAAGAGACCCGTGTGTGCGCGCGCTCTCCCCCAGAGTCCCTCGGCGCACGGTTCATCCTACGGCATCCACCAGTTGCGTCAAGCAGTTTGCCCAGCTTCGCGGAAGAAAAGCCTTGCACTATTCCGGGGGGGAGTCCCGGCTTGCGCACCTACGTCCCTACCTTCTCGATCCGGTACCCGAGGGCCAGGATGGCCTTGAGCGTCTCGATGGCCGCGTTGCGGTCGTACTCCTTCTCCGACTCGGGCAACTCTTCGTAGGGCACCAGGCAGGGATGCCGCTTCCGGTCGTCGTCTCGCTGCGGGCCGTAGGTCCAGCCGTCGGCCATGCGTTGCAGGGCCCAGTGGTCGTGGGCGTTCTCGGCCAGAAGCTCCCGAAGCTCCAGGACTTCCGGCGTCAGCGAGACACTCGACGTGTCGATCGGCTGCGGCTCGTAGCTCACGCGTCTGTCCTCCTACGGCGGCGCCCGCTCTCATCATAGCCGAGTTGGCCGACCTCTGCCTAGGCGGGTCTGGCCGGGCCCGGCAATTGCAGTATGATTGAGCAGGCGAAACGTCCAAACCGGCGGCACGGTGGGCCGGAAGGAACGGCCGCCAGCGTTCCAGGTTGGGCCTCTCGAAGCCCTGGGACACCTTGGGATCGCATGGGCAAGGCGTAGGGAGGTGTGAGCATGGCGTCGGAAAATGCGGCCAACACGGTCCGGTTCTACCTCGGCGTGGACGTCGGCGGCACCAAGATTCAGGCCTCGCTGATCGAGGAAAGCGGCACGATCCGGGGCCGGGAACGCCACCCCACCCCGCGGGAAGGCGATCCGGACGAGGTCGTCGCGGCCATCGAGGAGGCGATGCAGGAGGTCGTCCGAAAGAACGGCCTGGGGCTAAAGGACGTGACGGCCATCGGCATGGCGGTCCCCGGCGTGGTCGACCCCGACAAGGGCCTCGTCGTCGTCACCCCCAACATGAACCTGACCGGCGTCCCCATCGGCCCCCACCTGGAGGATCGCTTCAAGGTGCCCGTGGCCGTGGGCAACGACTGCGACCTGGGCACCCTGGGCGAAACCTGGCTCGGCTCCGCCCGACAGGCCCGCAGCGCCGTCGGCATCCTCGTCGGCACCGGGATCGGCAGCGGCATCGTCTACCAGGGCAAGCTCTGGCGCGGTGCCCGAGAGGCCGCCGCCGAGATCGGCCACATCGTGATGGAGATCGGCGGTCCCGAGTGCGGCTGCGGGAACCTCGGGTGTTTCGAGGCCCTGGCCGGGCGCGCGGCCATCGAGCGAGACCTGCGCCGGGCGATCGACGAGGGCCGCGAGAGCGCACTCCCCAAGATCCTCGATGGCGATCTTGGCGTGATCCGGTCCGGCGCGCTCCGCCAGGCCCTTGACGCCGACGACGAGTTGGTCGCCGACGTGCTCCGCCGGGCCTCCGTAGTCATCGGTCACGCTTGCCTCACCGTCCGCCATCTGCTCGACCCGGGCGTGATTGTGCTGGGCGGGGGTGTGATCGAGGCGTGCGGCGACTTCATGATCCCCATCGTGCAGGAGATCCTCGACTCCGACCGACTCGCCGGCGCCCGAGAAGGCGGCCGGTTGCTCCTCTCCGCCCTGGGCGACGACGCCGTCGTGCTCGGCGCCTTGGCCCTCGCCCGCCAACTGGCCGGCCGCGATCCGTTCGACGAGCGGTTCGTCGTCAAGCCGACCTATCCGCGAATCGACGGGGCGAGCTTCGGCCAGGTGACCATCGGTGGCCGGACGTACGAGCGCGACGTCTACATCAACGTCAACGCCAAGGTCAAGAAGCGCAAGAAGTCGCTGGCCAAGCAGGTCTACGGCTCCTCCCACACCGTCGGCCCCCAAGAGCTCGAGAGGGTCTGCCGCGGCGGCCCGGAAGTGCTCTTCGTCGCCACGGGCCACTCCGGCCAGGTGGCGCTTGCGGACGACGCCGAGCGCTACTTCGCCCAGCGCCTCATCCAGTGCCGGGCGCTTCCCACGCCCGAGGCGGTCGAAGCCTACAACGATTGCGACCAGCGCAAGGCCGCGATCGTGCACGTGACGTGCTGAAGATCGGCGCAAGAGCCCGTGGGTGTTTCGCGCGCAAAGCAAGGAGGCGTAGGGTGCGTGAAACGCACCATCATCTTGGAGCCCGCAAATATGGTGCGTTTCACGCACCCTACGCGGCTATTTGCCCGGGCCCGACTCGTTGAGCCACACGTCGACGCGTTGGTGCTCCTGGAAGTCCTTTTGGAGGATATCGAGGTCGCCGTCGCCGTCGAGGTCGCCGAGCTTGCCTTCGTGGGTGCCGATGCCGGTGGAGACGGTTTGGGTGACGAAGTGGCCCCGCCCGTCGCCGTAGAGGACCATCTGGCGGCACTTCTCGCCCGCGCCCGGCCGGAACATCTCGGCGGCGTAGACGTCCTGGTGGCCGTCGCCGTTGAGGTCGCCCGTCTGGAGCGTGTGGCCGTGATCGACGCGGTCGACGAGCGTACGTTTCACCCACTCGCCGCCCTTCCACAGGTAGAGGTTGAGCGGGCCGACGCCGTCGCCGCTGTTGAGCACGATCTCGGGGCGCCCGCCCTCCAGAAAATCGGCAACGGCCGATCGCGACATTCCGTACTTGGCGTCGACCACGCCGGGCTTGAACTTCTTGTTGCCCATGTGTTGGAACCACATCCCACCGCCGATCAGGTCGAGGCGGCCGTCGCCGTCCACGTCGCCCTTGGCCAGGCCCTCGTACTTGAACTCCTTGGGCCAGGACCAGATCTCGCAGAGCGACCAGTTCTCCTTGCGCTTCGGGTCGTCGGGGACGTCGGCGATGAGGAGCTTGCGCGCGCGTTGGTTCCAGAAGACGAGCTCCGCCCGGCCGTCGCCGTCGAAGTCGCCGAAGATCTGGTCGTGGTGCTGCTTCTGGCCGGAGTCCTTGATCGTGTGCCGGGGCCAGGGCACCTTGGGGTCAAATCGGGGGTAGGGGTTCTCCCACCACCACACCTCGTTGGTCGCCCAGCTTCCGCCGTGGACGATATCCGGGTCGCCGTCGACGTCGACGTCGCAGAAGTCGCCGCCCGCCTCGATGTGGCTCTCGCGGTCGTCGACCAGGTATCGTCGCCACGAGTCGCCGGCGCGGCGGAACCAGACCATGCTGGGGGTGCTCCAGCCGGCGATGACGAAGTCGTCGGCCCCGTCCTTGTCGACGTCGAACACCAACGCGGCCGACTGCCGGCCCACTTCGGGCTTGGGGATCTCACCGCGCTGGCTGCTGAGATGCGTCCATCGCACGGGCTCTTGGGCCGAAACGGCCGGCGGCGCGGCGGCGAGTCCGTACAAAAACCCTATCACCAGAATGCTGCGCAGTCGAACCGGATAGGTCATCGTCGTTCTCCGCGCGGAGGTTCCCCGGGGCTCGGCTCGCTGTGCGCGCATCCTGTACAGTAGTCGGTTCAGTCAGGTAACGCCCGCCGACGGCAGGCGTTGGTTGCGGTAGCAGCCCATGTTAGAGTCTTAGTCTGTAGGATGCGCGCGCCGTGCGCGCATCTTGTACAGTGGTTTGTTCAGTAACCCTTTTTGGTTGTGGCCGAAGGCCGCGTTAAGATGTGGTTCATCGTACCTCCGGGGACCTCGATGTCAACAACGTCCGGTGACAGTGTGTGGCAAGACTTTCTGGCAGGGTCGGGTGGCTGGGGTCGAGCGCAGCGAGCCCCCAGGAATCCGAATTCGCCAAGCGGAACGAAGAACCGCTCGAAAGCCCCAGCTACTCGGACCTGGCCGTCGAGCCGGGGACGAAATCGCCTACGTGGTCCGCACTTTCGACCGGCGCGGCCAACAGAGCCCGACGTCCGTGCTTATCGACCGGGAGAGCCAGATGCCGGTGATCGCGGCCTGCGGGGCGTTCAACTCGACCGGCTGGTTCCTCCAGCGGTACGGGCGCGGCTGGCGGTGGCACCTCGCCCCGACGAGCTGCGGCGGCGGCCACCCGGTCGTCGGCCGCTGGACCCACCTGGTGGGCAAATGGCAAATCCCCCGGATGGCGAGCTTCGGTTTGCGTGCTACGCTTTCTTGGGGAATAGTACTTTTTGCAGGGCCAGTTTCGTTTGGCGGGAGTGGGGATATGAGGATTTGTGGAAGGGCGGAGCAGGAGGGGGCCGAGAAACGCGAGGCTTTCCGCTGCCCGGTCTCGGCGGCGGGGCAGGAGGCCGTGTTCCAGGTGGGCGACGCGGAGATCCCCGTCCAATTGCTCGACGAGTCGGCCGGCGGGTTCGCGCTCTGGGCCGACCGGGACCCCGGCGTGGAAGTGGACGAAGTCGCCCGCCTGCACACGGAGTCCGGGTCGCACGAGGTCCGCGTGGCGCATGTGCAAAGCGAGCAGCAGACCTCGGAAATGGGGCAAGGCACGGAGGGCGACCCGCCGGGGTTTCGGCTCGGGCTGGAGCGACTCCGCGAGTTGGAGGCGCGGGGCATCATGCTGCCGCGGATGAGTTGGCTGGACCGCGTGCGAGTCGCCGGCTTCTGCCCCTTGGGCACAGGGAACGTCGCGGTGGGGATCGTGCTCGCATTGGCGATTACGATCGGACTGGTGGCCATCGCCGTTTTCTTGTGGCGATCCGACGGGACGTTCATCATGCCGGCTGGCAAACTGGCGAAAGCCTCCCCTCGGTCAACGATCGCGGAATCGAAATCGGAGCGAGACCGGCACACCGAATCGGAGCGAGACCGGCGCGCCTCCCGGCCCAACTTCCCGGAGCAAGACACGACAAGCGAACGCCCCGCCACCGAGCCCGACTGGCGCTGGCAGCGCGCGTCAACATCGGATCACTCGACGCGCGGATCGCCGCGGCCGTCCGGCGGGCCACGCTCCGCGGCCGCCGATTCGGAAGGCCGCGGGGATGCACCGTGGCATACGATGATCCGGCGTCTGCCGGGCGCCGCGGTTTTCCTGGTGGAGGAAGTCGTGCAGGAATTGAACCTGACCCAGGAGCAAGTCGACGAGCTGGAGCGAATCGTCGAGCTTGTGGGGGAAGCGATCCAACAGATTCCCATCCGTTGGTCCCACGAGAGCCGGCAGCAGCACGCCGAAAAGCGGCAAATCGTGCTGGCCGAAGCGCGCCGGCGTGCCCTCGAAGTGCTCACCGAGGAACAACGGGCCTGCTGGGAGACCCTCCAAGCGGAAGCGGCCGGCGAGCCGGGCGATGCCAAGTGAGAGGCCGCGCAAAATGACCCCGGCTCCCTCGGGGAGCGTGGAGCTGCGGCTTGCGCTCGAAACGTTGCCGCGTCGCGGGGTTCCGTTCAGGTCTCCAGCTCCATCAGGTCTCCAGCTCCATTCCGCCCGCGCTGTCGACGAAAATAGTCCGCGGAAGCTTCCCGGCCAATCGCTCCATCGTGCGATGGAACGCGATTTCCGACCCTTCCTGCGGTGCCTCAAAACCGAAGAACACCACGGCGGCTTCGCGGGAGTAGTCGTGGATCGTCCCGGAGACGTCGTCGGCCACGATCACGACCGACGTGGCTCGAATCCTCGACGTTTCGATCAGCGCGTCGAGGTGCCGGGTCATCTCCTCGCGGGCCGCCTCCGACGCGGCGAGGGCGCAACAGGCGGATCGGGCGGTTTCGCCACGGGTCGTTGGTGACGAGCAGATGGGCCAGAAGCAGCATCAGGGAGCCGTTCGCCTTGCCTCGCCACCAGACGTCAATGGTCCCGTGGGGCACCACCCAAGGGTCTTCGACGTCCTCTAATCAAGAGCCTCAGGGCCAGGGGGATTTCTCGTGAGTGATACCAAATCCCATTACCCTGGATGACAAAAACGTCCTCGGTCGTTCGGATGGCGACGAGGCTGCGTCGCAATCCGGCCACGACGCGGAGGATCGAGCCGAACGACTCCACGCGGCCGAGCCGGGGGAACATGATGACGCCGAGGATCGTGAGCACGCATGGCGTGAACACGCCGTGCGAACGTCCCGAATCTCGCCGGGGTCCGCCCGGCTCCCTTGGTTCCGTTCATCGCCACTCCTCTTCCGGCCCATAGAGCACAAACGAGGCACGGCTGCCAGCCGAGGTGACGGCAAAAAACGGACCGTCACGGCTTTCTGGGGTGGACGATTCGGGTCACACCACCGGGCTTGCCCCGGCCGACCTCCCAGCACGCCACTTTCTTGACACCCTTCGCCCGGTATGCTCTCCTACGTCTCATGGCATGACCTCCTGTACACGGTTAAGCGGTCTACCATGCCGTTGCTCCACCGCTTTTGAGGCATCCCCACTTCTCTTGCCCATGATCGACCGAACAATAACTTCCGCATTTGCGGAGTAGTAGGCACACGCCGTGTGCCGTAACCAGCGGACGGCACACGGCGTGTGCCTGCTACGGAAGTCGGGAAGTTGTTTTTCGGCCGCCCGATAGCCGACTTCATCCTCATTACCCATGGAGTTACTCCACTCCGCGGAACTGCACCAAATCCCTTGGGACCGAGGAGCCTCTGCCCATGACGAGAATGACGCGAAGAGAGATGTTCACGACCGCCGTGGGCGCCGGCGTGGCGACCGTGGCCCTGCCCCGAGCGGTCCTTGCCGGCTCGGCTCGAGAGGAACCAGGGGCCGGCGACAGCGGCGGGCAAGCAGACGCCGGCGCGCCGCTCACGAGGATCCTGGCGGAGCTTGCCCTCCATACGGCCGACGACGACGTACCGGCGAAGACCTACGACGCCGCCAAGAAGATGGTCCTCGACACGCTCGGCGTGACCATCGCCGGCTACAACGCCGGCGGCATCCCCGAGGTGATCGAGCTGATGCGCGACTGGGGAGGGAAGCCGGAAGCCACCCTCCTGATCCACGGCGGCAAGCTCCCCGCGCCGCAGGCGGCCTTCGCCAACAGCGCCATGTCCCACGCCCACGACTTCGACCATACGCACCAATTCGGCGTGGGCCACGTCATGGTCTCCCTGCTGCCCGTCAGCCTGGCCGCCGCCGAAATGACCGACGCCTCCGGCAAGGAACTGCTGGCCGCGGTCGTCTTGGGCCAGGAGGTCACCTGCCGTTTGGGTTCGGCCTTCCGCAAGCAGAAGGCGAAGGGCGGGTACTTCGTGATGGGGTTTTTGCCGGCCAGCGTCATCGGCGGATTTGGAGCGACCGCCGCGGCCTGCCGCCTGTTCGGGATGACGGTCGACGAGACGGTGCACGCCCTGGGCATCAACTACGCCCAGGCGTCGGGCAACCGGCAGGCGCTGTTCGACAAGACGCTCACCAAGCGACTCCAGCCGGCCTTCGCCGCCCGATCGGCGCTGTGGGCCGCCGAACTGGCCAGGCGGGGCGTCACCGGCCCTCCCCACGCGCTGGAAGGCGATGCCGGACTGTTCCGAATCTACAAGAACGCCGACCCGTGTACCCCCGACGACCTGGCCGGGCCACGCGACTTCTACGAGATCGAGCGCGATTCGATCAAGCCCCACCCGTGCTGCTGCGTCTCGCACGCGTACGTCGCCGCTCAGCTCGGGCGGCAACACGACTTCAAGGCGGAAGACATCGAGCTGATCCAGGTCCACATGGGGCGCGGTTCCAGCCTCACGGGCGGTCCGTTCCGGATCGGCGACAACCCGCAGGTCAACGCGCAGTTCTCCAGCGCGTATTGCGTGGCGTTGGGCGTGTTGCGAGGCCGCGTGGGGCTCGCCGAGATCGCCGACGAGCAAGTGCTGCGCGACACGGAAGTGGCCGAGCTGGCCAAACGCGTCGTCATGGAACCGCTCGACGAGCTCCCGCCGCCCAAACCGCCAGAGCCCGAGTTGATTCCGTGGGCGGCGGGCGGCAACCGGTACCACGGCGTGAAGGTCCGCACCAAAGACGGACGCACCTTCACGTGCTTTCGGACGCATCGCGAGGTGCTCGGCCCCGAGACGACGATGGCCATGGACAACGTCATCCGCAAGTTCCGCGAGTGCGCCGAGTTTTCCGGGATCTGTCCGCCCAAAAGGGCGAAGGCCATTATCGATTCCGTGATGCGGCTGGACGAGACGGCGCGGGCGGCCGATTTCATTCGAGACTCGCTCCTCTTGTTGTAGGGATTTGCCCGAGGTAACCACCGACATTCCAATGAGTGTCGTTGTTCGCTCCGCGAACAAGCGTCTTTTCGCGGAGCGAAAAGCGACTGTTACGTTCGTTTCCCGGTCTCCCGCGGCGCGGGACGGCACTGGAAGGAGGAAACCATGCGATTTGGTCTTCGTGCGGTGTTCGGTTTGGTTGTGGGTTGGATGGTCGCGTCGTGCTGGACGTTGGCGACGCTCGACGTCGCCCTCGGCGCCGAGCGCCCGCCCAACGTGGTGTTCTTCATGGTCGACGACATGGGCTGGATGGACTCGACCGTGTACGGCAGCCGGTACTACGAAACGCCGAACATGGAGCGGCTCGCCGAGCGGGGAATGGTGTTCACCGACGCCTACGCGGCCAACCCGCTCTGCTCGCCGACGCGGGCGAGCATCATGACGGGCAAGTACCCGGCCCGGCTCCGGCTGACCACGCCCTCCGGCCACCTGCCGCCGCTACCCGACGAGCCGCTCATCCCCGCCGAAGGGCCGCCCAACCGGAAGATGCTCCTCCCGCGGAGCAAGCGGTTCCTGCCCGCCGACGAGACCACGATCGCCGAGGCCCTGCGCGACGCCGGCTACGCCACCGCCCACGTGGGCAAGTGGCACCTCGGCGTCAACCCGGAGCACTGGCCCGAAGCGCAGGGCTTCGAGGTCTCCTTCCATGGCGCGCCCGATCCCGGCCCGCGAAGCTACTTCTCGCCCTACGAGTTTCGGGCCGGCACGGTCACCGACGGCCCCGAGGGCGAATACATCACCGACCGCGTGACCGACGAGGCGATCCGCTTCATCCAGTCGAACCGCGACCGCCCCTTCTTCCTCAACCTCTGGCAGTACGGCGTGCACGGCCCCTGGGGACACAAAGAGGAGATCACGCGGAAGTACGCCGAGAAGAAGGACCCCCGCGGCAAGCAGGGCAACCCGATCATGGCCTCGATGCTCCAGAGCGTCGACGAAAGCCTCGGCCGCGTGATGGACAAGCTCGACGAGCTGGGGCTTACCGACAACACGGTCTTCATCTTCTTCTCCGACAACGGCGGCAACGTCCACAGCAACACCAAGGAGGACAACAAGCCCGCCCCCGAAGGCTCGCGCCGCTGGACCCTACAGCAGGACTGGCGCCGCTGGGCCGGCCATCTGCCGCCTACGAACAATGCCCCGCTGCGGGGCGGCAAGGCGATGATCTACGAAGGCGGCTCCCGCGAGCCCATGCTCGTCGCCTGGCCCGGCGTCGTCGAGCCCGGGAGCCGGTGCTCCGAGGTCGTCTCCAGCGTCGACTTCTATCCCACGCTCCTGGAGATCGCGGGTCTTACGCCCAAGCCCGGGCAGATCCTCGACGGCGAGAGCATCGTCCCCCTATTGAAGCAGACCGGGAAGCCGAAGCGCGAGGCGATCTTCTGCCACTTCCCGCACGGCCTGGGCCGGCTCAACTCGCCGGCCACCTACGTGCGCAAAGGACCCTGGAAGCTGATCCGCTTCTACATGCCGAACGACTACTTCCCCAACCAGTACGAGCTGTACAACCTGGAGGAGGACCTGAGCGAGACGAACAACCTGGCCGACAGGATGCCGGAGAAGGTCCGCGAGCTGGACCGGCTGATCGACGGGTTCCTGAAAGAGACCGACGCCCTGGTGCCCGTGCCCAATCCCAAGTACGACCCGCAAGCAGCCGCCTTGGGGCGCTGGCTCGTGCGTGGCAGCCAGTACGCGGTCCGCGACGGCGTCCTGCACCTGGAGCCGACGGGCAAGTCCGCCTTCGTGGCCACGGCCGGCGTGAAGGTCCCCGGGCCGGTCGTCGCGGCGCTTAGGGTAAAGTCTTCTGACGGTGGCAAGGGACAAATCCAGTGGCGCACCGCCGCCCAGAAGCAATTCCCCGCCGAAGGTCAGGTCATCTCGTTCGACGTGCCCCCGGGCGGCCAGTGGCAGGAAGTCCGCGCCCAAGTGCCCGTCGAAGGGGCCCTGGTTCACGTCCGCCTGTATCCCCCGTCGGCCGACCGGATCGAGATCGACTGGATTCGCCTATCCGGGGCGGGCGACGTGGTCGCGCAGTGGGATTTCGAGCCGCCCAAGTGACACGCGTCTCTTTCGCCGTTTCTGGTGCATTTCGCGCAGCGGCGGTGGAAGCAGACCTTCCGAGAAGATACAATCCGCGTTCAGACGCAGACAAGGGGAATCGCCATGCAAAGACGCGCACGTTTGACCGTGAAGTCAGTGGAAGAATGTCTCGGCAGTTGGCTCGAGCAATGTCAGGACGCCTCGATCGTGGGTCAAGCGGAAGTGTCGGCGGTGCGCAGGGACATGGTGACCCTTCTCTCGTTCGCGCGCGATAACAAGGTGATAGGCACTCAAGGCGCCGGGAGCATGCCGCTGAGGGCAGTGCGGGAAGTAACCGCCCGTTTCGTCCATCCGCCTGCACTGGAAACCGTCATCGGGGACAGAACCTATCGGCTTCGCAGCGAAGAGGATGTGTGGCCGCTCTACCTCCTCCACGTGCTGGCTGAGGTGGGCGGGCTGATGAAGACGGACCGGGCTCGGCGCTGGCGACTCACCGCGCAGGGAGAGCGATTCTTGCGTGCAGAGCCGATGCTGCAAGTGTCCTTCCTCCTGGCCGTGTGGTGGCGTCGGGTCAATTGGCTGATCGCCTATCCTCTTGAAGGCATGGGCGACGCGCTGCCCTCCTTCTTCCCCGAGGCCACGCTGGTCAGCTTGCGGTCGATGCCGCTTGGAATTGACGTCCCATTCGACGAGTTTGCCGACGGGCTGATCGCCGCGACGGGACTGACATGGACGGCCAAGGATAGCCGCTTCGCAGCCTCGGCGCTGCGCGGCTCGATCGAGCGGATGGTCATCGACATGCTGGCGCGCTTCGATGCGTTGACGTGCAAACATCGAGAAGAGCCTCTAGGCAAGGAAACCATCTCGAGGCTCGTTTCGTTCGACATCACGCCCTGGGGTATGGCTCTGCTGAACGCCATCGCCATGCTACGGGGCTAGTCCCGTAGGCATGTTTCGAGACAACGCCCGGCACCGCCCGCTTCACTACCCCGAAACGGCGGCCTCTTCCGGGGCGTCGTCGGCGGGGGCTATCGCCGATGCGGCGGCTGGGGGCAGCGTCGACTCGGCAAACGCGCCCGCCGCAGACCGGCCGACCAACGATCCAACCGCGCGACCGATCCACCCGAACAGCCCGCGAATCCAGCCGGGCAGGTCGTCCATCACGCTGTAGACCACGGGGATGACGACCAGGGTCAGAAGCGTCGAGGTGACCAATCCGCCCACGATCGCCGTTCCAGGAAGTTCGATCAATGGGCCGCGGTTTTCTTTCGCGTAAACAGGTCGTACAGGGTGGGCATCACGATCAGAGTGAGCACGCCGGAGACCAGGATACCGCCCGCCGATGCGATGCCCACTCCGTTTCGCATCTCCGCCCCGATTCCCTGGCCGAGGGCCAAGGGCAGCATCCCCAGCACGGCCGCCAGCGTGATCATCACGATGGGGCGGAACCGTTCGCACACGGCTGCGATCATGGCGTTGTATCATGGCCTCAGTCACGCGGAGGGATCCAGCGCCCAAAGTCCTGCGAAACACTCTCGCCGACCACTCGTCCCACCGCGTGCAACCGGTTGGACCAGAGGTGCCATTCTGTCTCGACCAGGCGCAGTGCCGATGCCCAGGCAGTGTCTTCAAGGCTGGCCCCAGACATCCTCCTGGCGCGTTGGCTGCGCAGCACCGCGTCGTAGCAACTCAGCGCCCGGTCGGCACAAGCGCTGATCGAAAACCGTGCGGCTGTCTGTGTGGCGCTACGGCGGAGGGCTTCGCGCTCGGGCGGCGTTCTTGTCGCAATCCATGCCAAGGCTTGTGCAAACTGCTCGACGTGGTCGCGTGGCAGCGATCTTCCGTTGACCTCGTCGACGACGACTTCCCGGACACCCGGCGCATCGACCGCCACGACCGGCAGGCCACACGCCATGGCCTCCACGAGCACCAGCCCTTGCGTTTCGGTGTGCGAAGCGAACGCGAAAGTGTCCATGGCATGGTAGGCGTCTACCAGAGCTTGGCCTTGAGCAACCCCGAGATAATGCAGGCGGGCGGCGACCGAATGGCGGGCCAGGATCTTGCCGATTTCGGGCTCGGACGGGCCCCAGGGCCAGCGCACATTAAGTTCGTTGCGTGGCAAGGACTTGCATCAGGAACTCGTTGCTCCAACCGGCGATTGGGCTTTTCCCT
>CAZDHR010000087.1:0-19197 GCA_964505295.1 uncultured Planctomycetaceae bacterium | reverse complement strand
AGGTTTGCCCCAGCGGGGCGATTACCCGGTTGTCCCTGGAGGAGAAGCAGAAGTCGCCGATCGGCCTGGCGAAGCTCGACGCGTCGATCTGTCTTCTGACCGACGACCGGGAGTGCGACGTCTGTGCCCGAGTGTGCCCGTTCGAGGCAATCGACATCGTGTGGAATGTAGAGGAGTACATCGCGCTCCCCCACGTCGATCCCGAGAAATGCCCCGGCTGCGGCGCGTGCGAAGTCGCCTGCCCGGGCACGAACGAGTGGGAGCGGGAGCACGCCAGCGAGCCGATCCCGCTTCGCAAGGCGATCGAGGTCGGCTCGCTCCCCGTTTCGTGATCGCTCGGACGTGCGTTCCCCGTGACTCTTGGGGCGCGACTCTCAGCCTCCGGCGGCGGACTGTCGTCACAAGAGCGGCGAACCCGTGCGCGATCTTGCCTCACACGCCGAGTTGGGCTACTTTCAGCGTCTTGAAGCCATATCGCAACCCGCCTCAATCTATTTGATGACTTGTGATCCATGTCAAAGCCCAACGAAAACGCAATCTCCCCCACGCGAACCGAAGATTATCCTGAGTGGTACGAGCAACTGGTCCGGGCGGGCGATTTGGGGGGGAATTCCCCCGTAGGGGGGTGTATGGTCCTCAAGCCGCGGGGGTACCGCCTATGGGAGAACTTTCAGCGGATCTTGGACGAGCGATTTAGGGAGACGGGCCACAGGAACGCCTATTTTCCCCTGTTTATCCCGTTGAGCTTTCTTGCCAAGGAGGCGGAGCACGTCGAGGGTTTTGCCAAGGAGTGCGCGGTGGTGACGCACCACCGGCTGGAGGCGTCGGAGGACGGCACGCTGGTGCCGGTCGGACGGCTGGAGGAGCCGCTGGTCGTGCGCCCCACCTCGGAGACGATCATCGGCGAGATGTTCGCCAGGTGGGTCCAGTCGTACCGCGACCTGCCGCTTCTCGTCAACCAGTGGGCCAACGTCGTGCGATGGGAGATGCGTACCCGGCTCTTCCTGCGCACCACTGAGTTCCTCTGGCAGGAAGGGCACACGGCGCACGCCACGTCGGAGGAAGCCCAAGCCGAGACGATGACCATGCTCGACATCTACGCCGACTTCGCCGAGAACCAGATGGCGATGCCGGTCATCAAGGGCGAGAAGACGGAGAGCGAGCGTTTTCCCGGCGCGGTCGCGACGTATGCCATCGAGGCCATGATGCAGGACCGGAAGGCGCTTCAGGCGGGCACGTCGCACTTTCTGGGCCAGAATTTCGCCAAGGCCTCCCAGATCAAGTTCCTCGATGCCAACGGCCAGGAGGTTTTCGCGTGGACCACCTCGTGGGGCGTTTCCACGCGTCTGATCGGCGGCTTGGTGATGACGCACGGCGACGACGACGGATTGGCCCTGCCGCCGCGCGTGGCCCCGGCCCACGTGGCAATCCTTCCGGTGATTCACAAGGACCAGACGCGAGCCTCGGTGATGGAGTACTGCGACAAGCTGGCCGCCGAGCTCCGCGGCATGACCTACTATGGGCATCCGGTACGAGTGGAGCTCGATGCCCGGGACCTGCGCGGCGGGGAGAAGGTTTGGTCGTGGATCAAGAAGGGGGTACCCATCCGGTTGGAGATTGGGCCCCGCGACATCGCCCAGGACGCCGTGTTCGTTGGGCGCCGCGACCGTCCTCACAAGCAGCGCAAGAGCATTGCCCGGAGCCAGTTCGTCCAGACGTTGCCCAAGCAGCTTGACGAGATCCAGGACGCGCTGCTGGAACGCGCCCGGGCGTTTCGGCGCGAGCACACGGTGCGGATCGACACGCAGGAGGACTTCTACGACTTCTTCACGCCCGAGAATCGCGAGAAGCCGGAGATCCACGGGGGGTTCGCCCTGTGTCATTGGAGCGGCGACCCGCAGGTGGAGGAGCAGGTCAAGCGGGACCTGCAAGTGACGATCCGCTGCATCCCGTTGGAGGGGGAAGCGGAAGGGGGCACGTGCCCCTTCACGGGCAAGCCCAGTCCCCGGCGGGTGTTGTTTGCGAAAGCGTATTGAGGAGGATGCCGTGCAAGGTGAGGGGGTGACGGGGTGACGCGCGGGTGGATGACGACAACGTCACCCCGTCACCCTGTCAGTTTGCCGGCATGTCGCTCATCAGCTTCAAGTAGTCGACGGTGACGGCCAGCGCTTCGTTCAGGTAGTAGTTTCGCTCGATGTTGTTGTCGCTGGGATCGCTCAACTTTTCGATCGTTTCTTCCTCGTCGGCGTTGTCGTCTTTCATTTCCGCCATGAACTTCGCCTCGTTGAGCGTAACGGTCTTCCGTTCCTTGCGCTCCAGGTATCGATCGATGTCTTCGAGCACCTCCCGGAAATCTTCCGACTCCTGGCGGCGTTGACTGGAGAGATAGCTGAGCCGATCGGAGATCTTATCGTCGACGCGACCGAGCTTGTTGAATTCCAGCGGCCGGACCTGGTGGAACGCGACGGGGTAGTCGAGGTCGGCCTCGGCCACGTCGAGATGCGTGGTGATCGAGGGCAGCTCCACGTCGGCCAACACGCCGCGATTCTGCGTGCTGGCGCCGCTGGGGCGATAGAACCGCTGCTGGGTGATCTTGAGCGCTCCGTATTGGTCCCTGATGTTGGGGAGACTGCCAAAGAACTCCCTTCGCAGATCCACCAGGCTTTGTACGGTCCCTTTGCCGTGCGTTGCGCGATCGCCGACGATCAGCCCACGGCGGTAGTCCTGGATCGCGCCGGCCAGGATTTCACTGGCACTGGCGCTGAGCTTGCTTGTCAGAACCACGAGGGGGCCCGACCAGCACCCTTCGGGATCGACCACGAACTTGCTGTGGTAGCGGTCCTCCAGTTCTCGGCGCGATCGCGCCCGCGGGGGAGCGAGGTAGACTTCTTGACGGCCCGAGCCTCTCACCTGGACAACAACGCCCTCCTCCTCGATGAATAGCCCCGTGAGGTTGATCGCCTCGGTGAGCGACCCGCCGCCGTTCTGGCGCAGATCGAGGACGATCGCGTCGACGCCTTTGGCGCGGAAGTCCCTGATGATCTTCTCCACGTCGACGGTGCTGCTCTTGTAGTTGGGCACTCCCCGGCTCGCCCCGGACATGTCCATATAAAAGCTGGGCAAATCGATCACGCCGATCTTGTACGGCTTTCCGTCGGGCTTTCGGCCTTCCTCGAAGATCTTGCCGCGTGCCTCGCTGTCCTTGAGCTCGATCTTGTCCCGCTTGATGCTGATAACTCTTCGCTCGGGGCTTTCGTCCGAGACGACTTCCAGGCGTACGATCGTGCCTCGTGGCCCCCGGATCCTCTTGACCACGTCCTTCAGCTTCATGTTCACCACGTCTTCGATCTCGCCGTCCTCGCCTTCCCCGACTCCCACGATCCGGTCCTCGACCTTCAGCCGTTTGTCCTTGTCGGCCGCCCCGCCCGGGATGATCTTCTTGACCACCGTCTGCCCGTCGACCGACTGCAACGCGGCGCCGATGCCCTCCAAACTGAGCCGCATGACCATGTTGAAGTTCTCGAGCGTGTCGGGCGACATGTAGACCGTGTGCGGATCGAAGGCCGTGGTCATCGCCGTCAGGTAGATCTCCAGCAGCTCTTCCCGGTCGATTTGGTGCGCCCGGCGGAAACGGCTCTGATATCGACTGCGCAGCTTCTCGACGGCCTTTTCGCCTTCCATCTCTTCGAGCTTCAGCGTCAACAGATCGAACTTGATCAGCTTCCGCCATCTCTCGCGGGCCTCGTTCTCGTTCTGGGGATAGCCCAGCAGATCGGGATCGCGAACGATCTCTTCGTCGACCGTGAAATCGTGCTCCATCGTCAGGAGTTCCTCGACCACTTTGGCCCGCTGGTCGATCCGCTCCATCAGGATGCCGAACACCTCGTAGGCGAAGCCGAGGAACTCGTCGAACCGGCGGCTCTTGACCATGTCGTCCAGATCGTCCTTGTGGGACATGAACCGGTCGACGTCGGACTGGTAGAAGTAGAGCTTCGCGGGGTCGAGGCTCTTCAGAAACGTCGTCAAGGACCGCTCCGAGATCTCGTCATCCAACGCGTGCTCGGTGAGATGGTTCTTCTCGAGCAGCTTCGTCACGACCTGCACGATGCGACGATCTTGGGCCGTTGGCGGCAGGGGGTCGGCAAACGCCGGTGCCAAGAGGCTCCAGGCCACCGAGAACACCACCCACGCCGGCACCAAACGAAGACGCTTTGCCAATACACCCGAACGAGTCATTCGACGTCCCTCACAAGTACTGAAATCCAGGCAAATGCCTAAGTTCCACAGTCGTCAAGGTTTTCCGTAATCGTACCGGGAACGGCCCCTCGGAACAAGGTCATAGCCCGAGGCCCGCAGAGGCATCCACTCTGCCGTAGAGGGGGCAATGGTACATCCTCGGGGGGGGTATTTCCGCGGCCCGTGAGGTCGTGGCGGCTCGGCCATCGCCGGGACACGGGCCCCGGAAGGACGCTGGGAGGCGCTCGACAGGGCAAGGATTTCCCGTCGACTTTTCCCCATCCAGCCGGACGCGCGTTCTGCCACCTTTCCCCGGAACACCCGGCAAGGTACGATTCTGGCAAGTGGATTCCCTTTGCCCCGCAGGCGCAAGAGCGCCCGAGAGCGAAGTGGCCGCACGCCTGGGCACGGCCCCCTCGAATTACCGCCCAACCGTCCCGCAAGAAGGATGCCCCCTATGACGTACCGCTGCTCGGTTTTGCCCGTGGTGTTTGGCTTGGCCCTGACGTTCACCGGCCTGGCGTTCGGCCAGAACTGGCCCCGGTTCCGCGGGCCGAACGGCGCCGGCGTCAGCGAGGCAACGACCATCCCGGTCCGCTGGACGAGCGCGGACTACCCGTGGCGGGTCGAGCTGCCGGGCATCGGCTACTCGTCGCCCGTCATATGGGGCGATCGGGTTTACGTCACCTCCGCCGAGGAGGAAGACGCCACGCAGATGATCCATTGTCGACGGACCTCGGACGGAGGATTGATCTGGAAACGGGACTTCCCGTCGACGCCCCACGCGAAGCACCCGTTCAATAGCTACGCCTCGTCGACGCCGGCCTTGGACGCCGACCACGTCTACTACTGCTTCGCCACGCCCGAGAAGTACACGGTCATGGCGCTCACCCAGGCGCAAGGGCGGGAAGTGTGGTGCCGCGATCTGGGGCCATTTGAGTCCCAACATGGATTCGGGGCGTCGCCCATGTTGTTCGACGACTTGGTCATCCTCCCCGACGAGCAGGACGGTGCGAGCTCGGTGGTGGCACTGGACCGAACGACCGGCGAGATCCGATGGCGGGCCAAGCGGCGCACGGCCAAGGCGGCCTTCGCGACCCCCTCCATTTACCAGCCCGAGACGGGGCTGCCGCAGTTGATCGTCAGCAGTTGGGGCCACGGAATCAGCAGCCTCGATCCGCGCACGGGCAAGCTGAACTGGGAGCAGGCCGTGTTCAAGTACCGCGTGGTGGGGTCGCCGGCGATGGCGGCCGGCCTGATCTTCGGCTGCTGCGGCACCGGCGGCGTGGGCAGGCAGATGTTCGCCGTACGGCCGGGTAACCCGGCTACCGGCGCCGAGTCGCAGGTCGCCTACGAGGTCAAGGGATCGCTGCCCTACGTGTGCACGCCGGTGGCGCATGGCGATCTGCTGTTCGCCTGGTTCGACGGGGGCGTCGTCACTTGTCTGGATGCCCCCACCGGCGAGATCGTCTGGCGGGAGCGGATCGGCGGCGACTACTTCGGCTCCCCGGTCCGGGTGGCCGATCGCCTCTACGGCATCTCGCGCGAGGGCGAAATGGTCGTCCTGGCCGCCGCCAGGGAGTTCCAAGTGCTCGCCCGCATCGACCTCGAAGAACGCTCCAACAGCACCCCCGCCATCGCCGACGGCGTGATGTATCTCCGCACGGTCTCGCATCTGATGGCGATTGGAGGGAAGAAGCAACGAGTGACGAGTGGCAGGGAGTAGCGAGTTGTTCGCGTCTCAGACTACCATCTCGTGCCCAGGCTCCGCCCGGGCACGCAGTGTCCGGCAGGCTTTCCCCGTCCAAGCGAGGTAGAGTCTCGCTTGCAGTGCGTTCCCGGGCAGAGCCCGGGAACAAGTATTGACACCGGTTCGGTCTCTGGTAAGGTATTACTGAGACCGAGTCTCAATCGCCACGCCGCTTGGGGTTACCGAGGCTGAAGCCCTACCCCCGAATCGCGCCATGCATGTTCCCGCCCGAGTAACGACGACCTGGGCCATTGCAGCCTTTTTCGCGTTGGCGACAGGCGTCGGCCAGGGATGGCATTTCGTTCCCGGCAACGGCCACTTGGTCGAGGTCCCTGGCGGCTATCTTTGCGTCGGGATCACGCTGTGTCAGGCGTTCCCTTGGTTGCCAGGCGGGGGGCCGGCCCTGGAGAACGGGCAGCGTGAGTCTTTTCCTCGCGAGGATGAAGGCGACTGCGCGATTTGTCGTCTCTCCGGACAAGGCCAGTCCCGGGCGGAGACGGTCCATTTCGTGGCGGCAACTCCGTTCGGGCAGGATCTGCCTGCTGCCGCTTTCTCTGCCTTCTGCGAGCCTATCCTACCGCCCTTCTATGCCAGGGCACCTCCCCGCGCATGACTCGATGTTTTGCGCGGGATGCTGCGCGCCGCCGCTGCGGTGAGAAGGCGTAGTTCCCTTCAACGCCAACGGCGTCGGGGATTTTTTGTCTGCGTGCCTGACGCAATTGTCGTGGCGGCCTCGGCGGTCTTTTCTTCGCATCGCTTCCACGACAAGTTTGCAGCCCGTGGAAGGCAGTCGCATCTAGCGCGGTAGCCGGACATGCTCCTGCGCGACTGCCGGCGCGCTTGAAGCCGCCTTGGCAACAACGTGTGGCCTGTAAATGACACTCTTGAAGACACGAGGACGTTCCCATGAACGACATACGGCGATTCCATGGATTTACGCTTGTGGAATTACTGGTTGTGATCGCCATTATCGGGATGCTCATCGCGCTGCTCTTGCCGGCGGTGCAAGCAGCCCGGGAAAGCGCCCGGCGAGCGCAATGCACGAACAACCTGAAGCAGATCGGCTTGGCGCTTCACACTTATCACGATACGCACAAGTCGTTTCCGTCTGCCTATCTGATCGAACCCGGCGGGGGAGGCCTGAATGGCCCGCCGGATCCGGTCACCAGGGACGCCGGACCAGGTTGGGCCTGGGGCATGCTCCTGCTTCCCTATTTGGAGGAGCGGCCTTTCTACGACAAGGTTGATTTCGATCGCCCCTGCTGGGACCCGGTCAACGCCCTTCTCGTTCGCAGGCAGCCCAAGGTGTTCCTCTGCCCTTCGGCAACAGGAAGCCGCGAGCCGATGGAGGTGATTTCCGAAAGCGGCCAGGTGCTTGCCACGTTCGCCCGCTCCTGCTACACGGTCAGCGCCGGCAAAGATGAGCCCTGGTGGTACACCGTCGACAGCTACGAGGGGATTGCCGACGGGCCGTTTTATCGCAACTCCGGAACGCGTACCGCGGACGTGACCGACGGGCTTTCCAGCACCGTGTTTGCCGGCGAGCAGCATCCGATCCTGGCTGACAAGACGTGGGTGGGGGTGGTCCCGGGTGCGGTGGTCTGCCCCAGCCCCAGGTTCAGGTTGACGCAGCACTGGGAGTGCGAGCCGGCCGGGGTACTGGTCAACTGCCACAGCGGCCCTTGCAGGTATGAGGATCCGCCGGTGATCCATGCGCCCAACAGCCACGTGTACGCGCCGTGCCAAATGTACGCGGAGCATCCGGGCGGCTGCAACGTGCTCATAGGCGACGCGAGCGTCCATTTCATTTCGGAGACGATCAATCAGCTCAGTTGGGCGGCCATGTCGAGCATGGCCGACGGAGATCTCGTCGAGCCGTTCTAACCCCCGAACGCTGTCACCAATGGTTAAAGGAAGGCCAAGAACATGAGGATCCATCGCAACATGCATTTTGTCGCAGCGTGCCTCGGCGCGATTTGGCTGCTCTCGGCGATCCTTGGGTGCGGTAGACCCCAAGCCGCGTCCGAAAACCGGCAACTGATTGCCTCGCTACGAACCGCGGTGAACACGCGGAACACCGAGTGGCTGGAGAAGAACGCCAAAATCGTCGAAGAGCGTCGTCAGGCCGGCCAGATGGCGGACGCGGAATACGAGGAGTTCCAGCGCATCATCGGCAAGGCCCGGGCCGGCGAGTGGGAGGAGGCCGAACGAGAAGTGATCAAGTTCGAGAAGGCGCAACGGCCAATTCCCGAAGACATACAGCGCGGCACGGAGAGGAGATTGCGAAGAAAGCCCGAGACGAAAACCCCAGAAAAGCAGTAGCGCCGCTTGGCGATTTTCCTGTTTGACAGCACTACCGCCGGCCGATTGGGTTTTTGGGGAGTGTTTTGGGCCTCACACTGGTGGTCTTCTGGGACTTCCCTGATCCGCAGACAAGAGATGGCGGCTCCGGGTGGGGTTGAAGGTTGCCCGGTTGCTGCTGGAGGACGAGGTGGAGCAGCGTTGCGGCCCTCGGTATGAGCGGCTGCCGGCGCGGACGGTGAACGGCTACGAGTAGGAAATGTCAATCTGAAGAGTGCCACGAGGGTTCCGCACCCGGCACACGTGCGATCGAGGCTGCAGCGTGCCGTGGCCGAAGCGGCAGCCGGCCAACCACCCGAGGCGCAAGCGAAGTCTGGTCGGCAACCGCCGACGCTTCAGGTACGCCACGTCCTGATCGGCGATCTGCCATGGCAGCTCCCGATGGTGGATCTCCGGATGCTTCAAGGCGTATTGCCGTACGGCGCCTTGCTTCTCGGTCAACGCCTCGTACAGCTACACCAGACGTTGCGACTCTGCCGGAAGCGCTTTCGCCGGTTCTTCCTCCTTCAACCAACGGTAGTAGCTCCTAGGTGTGATGCCCAACGCGGCCAGCGTCCTTCTCGCCGCCCATCTCAAGCACCAGCCGGACTGGGCAGTCAAGCGACGCCGACACGGGGCAGTATTTCTCCATTTTCTCCTTCAGCCGAAGTGAGGAGGCCTTCTTTGCCGCCTCGTCATCCGATACCGTGACGGCAATCAAGACATCGATGCCGGTGAATCGGAGTCCCTGAGAGGTCTTCTCCATCGTGCCCGTGGACGTGCTTGAGTACGACTCAAAGGCGAGTTCGAATCGGTACGCGAAATAGAGGAAGGTGCTTAGAAGGCAGCTTCCCACGGAGGCGACAAGGAGTTCCTCGGGCGACCACACACCCTCCGGCCCGCCGAACTCGGGCGGCGTCGCTACGGTCAAATCGGGATTGTCCCGGGCGCTCACGCGGCACTCTCGCTCATGCCGCCACACGGTCTCCGTCTGGAAAGTGTGCATGTCGGTTTTCTCCTTTCCACCCAGCAGCGGGCTAGCCGACCGGTTCCAATGCGAGCCGTGCCAGGCGTTCTAGTCCGACCGGGCTGTCGTCCGCCAACTCCCTGACCTCGCGCCGGAGCGTGCCGCAGGCCACGATGCTCGTTCCCTTGGAGTTATTCACGGGTTTCCCTTCTCATGGATCGCATGGCCTCCCTGACGGGGCACCACTCGCGAAACCGGCACTGACTGGACGGGTACGGGCAGTGCGGGTCGCGCGGATCGATCTCGACGTTTTCCTTCATGCAAATGAGGGCTCTCGGGGCCTCAGCGTCTTGATCCTCTCGCGCCGGCGCGGTCGTGTTCCCCACTGGCTGAGACCGTGGCCGAAACAGCATCGCGACGAAGCCGGCTCTCTTGTCTTCGCCGTCTCGCGGGCGCTCGATTTCGAATGGTCCATCGTTCGGGCTTCCGAAGAGGGTCGAAACCGAGCGATCGAACCGCAACTCCACAACCCGGGCGAGATCTCTAACTTCCTCCAGTGTGAAAAACCTCGCCTCCGAGTAGAACGTGTGTCCGGCCCTCGCTCTTGCCGCGTAAAACTTCCCCCAAGGACTTCCGGCCGGGACGATCCCCAGCACGATCCCGCCTTCGGCACGGGTAACGCGCGCCGCGTCACGCAATAGTCCCTCAGCGTCGTCGGCGAAGCAGAGTGTGACGATCACGAAGACTGCCCCGAACTCCCCAGCTTTGAAGGGCAGAGCGTGGCCCAGCGCCTGAACTGTCCGGATCCCACGCCGTTTAGCGTAGCGGAGAACCCTAGATGCTGGGTCGATCCCGATGTCAACCGTCAAGGCACCGGCGAACCGCCCGGTTCCAACACCGATTTCGAGCCAGGGCCGCGGGAGGTCAGCGCTCAACTGCCGCAGGCAGAGCACCTCCGACGCGAAGAGCATCTTCCCCCGCTCGGAGTCAAACCACGCGTCGTAGCGCGCGGCCTCGCGCTCGAATATCTGGATCCCGCTCAAATCGACGTCTCCCTTGCGACCTTGTAGTAAAGCTTCTCCGCGGTAAGCGATTCCTCCAGCAAGTTCTCAGCGTTGAGTTCTTCAAGGTACTTGATGACCTCATTTCGGTGCATGCCGAGTCCACCGGCAATGTCGGCGGCGGAACAGGGGCGCCTTCGCAGCATCTGGAGCATCTCCTCTCGGCCCGCGACGAATTCCGCTTGTCGATGAACGCCGCGAAAGTCTGCGATGATCTCGGCACGAGGGTGGAAGATCGACGTAAGTTCTTACCAGGCGCTCGGACGAAACGCCAACAGCGTACTTCTCCGCGGGCGGGCGGGTAACGGTGTTCAATTGTACCCGATCCGGGCAGATGCGATCCACGCACTTGGCCACCTTGGCGAGTTCGGCAGGGACGGCCGCGATGAGTTCATCGACTCGCGAGTAAAGGGTCGGTTCGCCGGACCCGCTGAGGGTAATGTAGTCCGGCTTGGTGGACAGCTTTTCCTTGAGCTTCTCAAGAACACCATCAAGCGGCACCCACTCTTTCCTTTCCATCGTCCTGCACGTGGTTTGGCCAAGCTGGCAGTAGATGCCGTCGTAGGTGCAAGTCTTGAACGGAACGAGGTCCACGCCGAGCGAGCGTCCCAGTCGACGTGAAGGTACGGGGCCGAATATCTGGTTGCTCATGAATCCCCCGACAACGTCAGTTCTTCCAATTTTCAGCAAGGCCAAACGCCGTCCTATTCTGTCAGCGCTGCATTTGCCATCATGAAAACCGCGGCAGCGAGGGTGGTCCATGCGAACAGTCGCTTCAAGTTGTGCGGCTTGGCTTTGAGTGCAGACTTCGCACCGACTAACCCCCCTGCCACGCCCGCGCAAGCGATCGGGACAGCCCAACTCGGATGGAAATCACCGCCTGCTGTGTGTCCCAGGAACCCCATCGAAGCGGTCGCGGCGACCATGGCAGAGGAGGTCGCCACTGCAATTCGCATCGGTACGCCGCAGAGCAGCACCATCAGCGGCACTTTGAATGATCCACCCGAGATGCCGACAGCGCCCGCTGCCAGGCCGACAGTAGCAGCAAGGGGAATCATCAGCCAGAGATTGACGACGTAGTCGTAGGTGGCAAATCGGCGGTGCCAGAATCCAAATCGCTTCTCTTGGGAGACGGGCCGGTCCTTTACTTTCATCAGCATGAGGCAACCTGCGAGGACGAGGAGGGCGGCCAGTACATACTTCAACGAAGCGCCAGGGACCATGTGGGCCAGGTAGCCGCCCGCCAGTGCCATGATGTCTGTTGGGGGGTCAATCACTAATGCCAGTTTCCAGTCCACCAGCCGGTGCTTCTGAAAAACGAGCATCCCTGCGCAGGCTGTCAGCAAGAGTATAAACTGCCCTGTCGTCGCTGCCTGGTGCATGGACTGACCTGATGCCACCAGCGCCGGCACATAGAAATTGCCGCCGCCGCGCCCGGCCATTGTGCAGGGTACGGCGATAATGAAGACGACAACTGACGCAAAAAGTAGCCTTATCATGTCACTTGGTCGGAACCGGCGTTACTGCACATCTTAACGGTGAAGAAGGAAGACCGTTTGCTTGCTTCGCGGGCAAGTGGATTCTCTCTCATCCAGCATGGGTCGTCCGCCGTCTCTCATTTCTTTTTCAGCCACCATGGTATCGTGGCATGGGGCGCACTGTCGAATCGCGGCACGTGTGGCTTGATATCCAACACCGCGGTGTGGGCAAAGGCGTCAATCCCGTCGATTTCAACGACGGTGTCGCAACAATCACTTGTCACAAGGAGGGCGATCACACGGAGTATCTCGTCCGCAGCACGGCGTTCCCCGGCCACATCGGGTTGTTGCTTTTCGGTAATCGGTGGCGTAGAATCCGGAGCCCTTGAAGATAATCGCTGCTCCGGGCCCAATCAAGCGCCTTACGGAAGCGCCGCACTTGGGGCAGGTCTTCACGGGGGCATCCTTCATGCTTTGAAACTTCTCGAATCGTTCTCCACACTCGTCGCACTCGTATTCGTACGTAGGCATGGCAGTACCTCATCTTAAGACTATCTGCTGAGCGCGCGTAGAAGGCATGCCGACAACCATCGTGTCACCTCCAATGCCCCCGAATTGGCGCGAATCCAAACAGCCAAAGGACACGCAAATCTCATCCAGCTTGTGCGCCCTGACCACGACCCATGCACAAATCGCCAGAAAACTGGAAAGGGGCACGGCCGGAGCATGGCCGTAGACAACTTGCCATCGGCGCAACAGGCTCATGGCCTCATTGGGTCGAACGTACCCAACCACGACGTCGGGCGCATCGTGGCCGACTGCGAGCGAGATGGCCGTAACCGGGGCTGTCAGGCAGGGCGTTTCTGCGAGCGCTTTGCGCAGCGTGTCGAAGGGGACGCCCGCCTTTTGCGACATCCGCTCGGCGAGTGCGAGATCGTCGTCCACGAGGCCGAGAGCCCGACGGGCCCCGGGGCAGCCTATCTTCTGAGCCGGCAAGACGATCGGCTGAACAAACGATCGGGCGACCGCTTCGCACAAGCGCATTTCGTGCGGGACCGGGGCACCCGCCGGCACCGCCTCGTAGTGGAGCGCAACACCGGTCCAGAGGCCACCGAACTCCTGTTGAAGAACGCCGGCCAAGTTAGCGCTCGGTCTCTCAACGATATCAGGCTGATCTTCAGACATTGCCGGATTCCTCGACACGGTATTCCGCTTCGTCAATGAGCGGGATTTCAGGCTTGACGGCGGATAATCCCACATTTGCACCGAAACCCATCACGCCTGCCTTCGTTTCGCCGCAAAATGGGGCCGTTCCACGAATTTGCCCGTGGCCTTCGCCTTCACCCACTCATCTTGCATGAGTTCGGCATGGAGCACGTGGAAAGGGGGAATCGACCGATCGATCCACGCTCGGACAATCGCCGGCCGATCGGTAACGACCGGATGGCGGAAGCGAACCTTCAGTTCGCCGGTGATCCCCTGCTGGCCATGGGCAAACAGGCAGTTTGTCATCGCGCCGTCCAGAAGGGACGCGATGACTCCGCCATGAAGCAATCCCGGATAACCCTCAAAGGCCCTGCTGCAATCGAACTTCGCTTGCACGCTCCCGTCATCCGAGAGGACGAATTCGAGGCGGAACCCGCATTGACTGTGGGGGCTGCACACGATGCAGTTCGGATGTGCCTGGCGGCCGGCGCTCTCCGAGCCGTTCCCTGGCGTGTCAATGGTCATGAAGGGAACCTGCGCCTGCAACCTTCTCATCTCGAATCTCTCTCGGAGGGCTCTGTTGGACATCGCGACCCAGGATCGACTGGACGATGTCCGAAAACGCCATGGCAGCCGGCGACTGCGGACCGTCGCGGCAGAGTGGGATCCCGGCATCTCCGCTCACGACCACCTCCGTGTCGATCGGAATCTGCCCAAGAAAGGGAACTCCCATTTCACGTGCCAGTGCCGCTCCCCCGCCGCGCTTGAACAGGTCGATCCTTTCGCCGCATTTCGGGCACAACAGTCCGCTCATGTTCTCCACGATTCCAAGAACCGGCAGCGACAAGGTATTGCAGAAGGAAACACAGCGGCGGACGTCTGAGATGGCTACCTCCTGCGGCGTGGTGACGACGACCGCGGCCGCCGGGGAACCCACGAGCTGGGCTACCGACAACGGCTCATCTCCGGTTCCGGGCGGGGAATCGACGACGAGATAATCAAGGGGTCCCCAGACAACATCTTTCAAGAACTGGCGAATCACATGGTATTTCATGGGCCCCCGCCAGATCACGGCGTCTTTGCGGCTGGAGAGCAGAAAACCGATGGACATGACGGCCAGATTGTCACCGACTTGGATGGGGACGATCTCTTCCCCAGCAGCCTGGACCGGGTGGCCTTCGAGTCCCACCAATCTGGGAATGCTCGGTCCGTGGACGTCGACATCCAGGAGCCCGACGCGTTTTCCAGCCCGGGCCAGGGACACGGCCAGGTTGGCGGCCACCGTGCTCTTACCCACGCCGCCCTTGCCGGAGAGCACGAGCAGCTTCTGACGAATGTCGCCCATGCGGTTTTGGAGCATCAATTCTTCCTGGCGCCTTTGGGCTTCGTCTTCTTGAGGTGTCTGTCGCTTCGATTGATTGGCAGTATTCATCGGATCTCCTTGTCTACTATGACAATTGGTGCACCCCTTCCAGGAGTTGCTTCATCCTACCCAGCATCACCTGACTCCAGCCGCGTCACGGCCTTGTGGCTGGCTTCTGGGAAAAATCATTGCCTCGGCAAACTCCCTTTGAAAATCCCCGTCGGTGGATAGCTGCACCAGACGGGTCTGCTGCGCGAGCTCTTCGGCCTGTTCCCTCACAGCCGTCTGGCACCCTAGTCGCCAGCCGTTCCGCAATTCGTCTTCGCCAAACATCTGGCGGTCGGCTTCTGTTGGCTCGCAGGCCCCGCTGATTACCTGGATGCGACATTTGCCACATGTCCCCATCCCGCCGCAGGGAGTATCGATGGTCAAGCCTGCACAGGCCGCTGCCTCAAGGATTGTGGTTTCTGGCAGGACGAACACCGCCCGGCCACACGGCTGAAATGTCACGCGAACCTGTCGACCTGCCACGAGTGGACTCCTTTTCTAAGTTCTTGCCGGATACGCAACGGTATCGCGGCTGCTCATCGACTGACAACCTCTGTCGCCCACTCCCCCGCCACAGGTGTCCCGCAGTTAGGGCACCGACCATCAGGTTGGATATGTTTCTCAACAATCCGATACCCATCGCGCCGGATCAGCAGCCGGCCGCACTGGCGACAAAACGTGTTTTCTTCGCCGGGGACGTTGCCCACATAGACGTAGCGCAATCCTGCCCGTAGGCCGATCTCCCGTGCTCTTGTGAGCGTTGCGGCAGGCGTCGTCGGTATGTGGGTCATCTTGTGAGCAGGGAAGAATCGGCTGATGTGCCACGGTGTGTCTACCCCTAATTCGTTGGCCATGAATTCGGCCGCGTGCCTCAATTCTGCCGAGTCATCGTTGATTCCGGGAATAACCAGGGTCGTCACCTCCAACCAGATGCCTAGGCGCGTCATCGCCTTCAAAGTATCTAGCACCGGCTGTAGCCGCGCGCCGACATACTGTCGATAGGTTTCATCACGAAACGCCTTCAAGTCCACGTTGGCCGCATCCAGATAGGGCTGGAACGTATCCAGCGCATCGCTGGTCAAGTAACCGTTAGTCACGAGTATGTTGGCGAGTCCCGTCTCATGGGCCAGTCGCGCCGTATCATAGGCGTACTCAAAGAAGACCGTCGGCTCGGTGTAGGTATAGGCGATACTTTGGCAACCCGCCCGGCGTGCAGCGATAACAACCTCGGTCGGGCTGGGCCTCTCCCCCATATTCACATACTCCTCGGGCATCGCCTCTTTCATTGTCGGCTAGTTCCCTCCCGGCTTCCGGGCTTCTTGGACGCCTCAGACGCTTTCATCCTCTCTTCAACGTGATCGCTTCCTGAGGGCATTCCTCGACGCACAGGCCACAGCCCGTGCAACGGGGAGTTTCGATGCTAGCCGTAGCATCAACCGCAATTGCTCCCATAGGGCAAACCGCTGCGCAAGCACCGCAACCCGTGCACCGTGCGGTGTCCACGGTAGCAACCAAGGGGCTGCGACGGCGGCCGCCCGCCTGCATTCGCGCGATCTTCTCGTTCGTGGCTCTCAACTCCTGCTCGGTCGCCCGAGCTTGGGCCTTGAGACCTTGGAGTCCTTGGTCGCTCCCGCTTCGGGATGGTGGCGGCGGAGGTGTCGCGGGCGCGGACACCTTCTCGTTGCCAGTTTGGGGTAGTGGCGCTACCCCTAAGCTTGGCATCAGGCCTCTGCCACGGCCCGCTCCGCGACCTACCCCACGACCCTTTCCCGCCCCTCGGCCTTTCCCCCGCCCTCTGCCCCGTCCGCGGGCCCAGCCCCGGAAGCCACGGCGCAAAACGAGATTCAAGTATCCGGAAACAGGGCGTCCAGCACCGTAGCCGGCTGCGCGCCCAGTCATAGGGCCCAGACCGGCCGGTCCCGTTCTATCTCCATCTGGCATGATAGTGCTCCTTTCCAACACGCCCTACGGTTCATTGTCTGCTACGGGATCGTCGCGGCCATTGGCTGATAGGCCCGCGCCCATATCACCTGGCCTCGCTCGATCAGCCGAACCCGGATGTCCGAGAACCCCGTTTCTTCGAGCAAATGCTCGACGTCATCGGGATGATAGTAGTCCTCGTCCCACAATCTCTGTGCCAGCGAGTCTTTGGGGAAATCAACGACCAACAGCTCGCCTCCCGGTCGAAGCACTCGCCGCGTTTCCGCCAAAATGGCTTGCGGCTGCTTCATCTCGTGTAGAGCCCACATCGTCACCACCGCATCCGCGGAGCCATCGACTGCGAATGGAAGGCGAGTTGCATCCCGCCGGAGGCATCGAAATGGCACCCCTTCGTGAGAACGGCGTCGCTTAGGAAAGCCGTCGGAGACGACGTCCACACCCGTCACTTCCTGGCGGCAGGTTTCCGCCAGATAACTAACTAGATCGCACGAGCCGCAGCCCAAGTCCAATACGTGCCTTGCCAAGCGCAGCTCGCGCGCGATCCGCTTGTGGAGGCGGGGCTTGATTCGCTCATAGAAATCGTCTTTCAATCCCTCGTGGGGCATTCGGGCCTCTGTGCGCCTCAAGAGAGCGGACACGTCCCGGTCGGGCAGCTCGCCCCGGTAGACCCGGAGGATCCACCTTTGCCGACCGAAAACGCCGAAAGGAGCCTGTCGGTTTTCGTGGAGCCGCATTGCCCACATTGATGCTCCGCTTTCGCATCGGCCTTTTCCAAGAACTCCGTCACATGTCCACACTCTTTGCAGCGGTATTCGAATAACGGCATGCCTTTCCCCTTGCTCGTTTTGGGAATGGAAATCATCGGCCCGATCGTCCCACGGGATCGTTCTCCGATCGCTGGGCACATTCACACAGTAGTAGCTTCTTGAGCCGTTCCAACGACGCCGCGTACGGCTCGATCTCCAGCTTCATCCAATCACAGATCCTCAGTATTCTCTCCGGGGCGGTTTCCAACATCTCGTCGAAGTACCCTACCGCATCGAGGACGATTGCCTTGTCATGTGCCGGGAACGTCTCGTTTGCCATGGCGGCGTCCCAGTCCTTAAAGATGTAGTCCCAATGCTCCAGCCAGCCGGGCGTGAGCCAATAAACCTTCGCACCGCCAGCAATGCGGGCTCGCGTTTCCGCGTCAGCGAGCATGTCCACGCAGTTTGTCGCCCGTACGCGTGTGAACTCCTTCCCCAACCTGGCAAGAAGGGCGTCCGTGTCCACGCCGGCATCGAAATCCAGATAGCACTTCTCGCCGTAGACAACGATAACCCTCTCGGAAAGCGCCCTGGCCTTCCGTGCCTGTCGGACCAGTTGCTTTTCGAGCTGTTTCGGCCACTCGTGTAACCCAGGGGCTGTGAAGAACTTGCGGCCGCTATCCAGGAAGCCCGTGTCGGCCAGACGGCGCATCTCACGACGCAATGTTCCACAGGCGACGATACTACAGCCATCCAGTGACGGACGAGGCGCGTGTTCGTTCATGATCTCCTGTCTTTCGTCTGATTGTTCTCTGCCCGCGGCCCCCTGCTTCTCTGTATCCACGACAACAAAGCACGATGCGCGACCGAAGCGTGGATCGACTTGGCTATTCAAATCCAGACCTTGTGAGGTTATCGCCACCTTCACAACACCCGCCTTTTGCCTGCATAATCCTGGCCCGACGCAGCACGGCTGCCGCGAAACCGCCGACGACGTCCACAACAGCCTGGCATCAAGAAAGCCTGCTCCGTCAACTGCCCCGACATGAACGCCCGAAGAACGTCTTCCGCCTGGCCACAGGTTTGCGGAACCACTTCCACACCTGCCGAAAGCAGCATGGCCTCAAGTGGCCGAGAGATCGCTCCGCAAATGAGCACGTCCGCACCAAATTCGGCAACCCTCCGTGCTCGGGGCCCCAGTTCGGGTTCCTCCACAATCTGCTCGGTTCGCCAAACCTCACGCCCGTCCTCAATATCTACCAGTAGGAGACACCTGGCAGCATCGAAGACCGGGGAGATCCTGCCGTCAAAGATTGGAATGGCTACTCTCATGACTAGCAGGGCCCCGCAAGAGCCGTGCCGTATTGGAATGGATAGCCGTTTTGCGGCACAAACTGTTTCCCGCCAAGCAGTTACGTCAATGAGTATGGGGAGGCAGGCAGGGCTGAGGGATCGCATATTGCGATACAAGGGAGGGGTCGCCTAATCGCGAAATGCGACTGAAAGGACCCTCGGCACCCCGCTCCGTTTTCGGATCGCTGTCGACAACTTGGAGCCCGTCACTCCGGTGTCGAAACGGAGCGAAAGCTGATCAAGAAGTCGCCGAGCGAACCGGGGATGACCGTCGCTTTTTCGCAACAGACTATGCTCATCGTGCCGATGATAGCGAATATGCCGAAGATTCCGTCTCTCCGGCACGGCCAGAAAGCTTGGAGGAGGGATGGGGAGCAGCCATCGCCGTCGATCAACGCTTGCCGGCAATAGCTTTCCAATCGTTGAGGACGGGTTCGCTGTCAGCGCCACGAGGGCAAATGGCCGTCCAGGGTGCATATTGTCAGTGCGTTGGATGTGGTTTCTTCGCATGGATGCCGCTTCTTCGCAAACGGAATGCGACAAGGTGGAACCTGAAGCGTATCACACTGCGAGGCGCTACGAGGCCCCAAATCGGCCTCGATGGAAGATTTCTTTGGTTTGAAACCCCCATGAGTACCATGACGGAAAAGCCCGTAAGACTTCAGCCGTCTGAAGTTGGTATTGGGTGATCTGGGGTTATGTGTTATG
>CAZDHR010000086.1:0-19265 GCA_964505295.1 uncultured Planctomycetaceae bacterium | reverse complement strand
CCTGCAGGGGGGGTGGGATTATCAAGATCGAGATGCACTTCCTGCCGGACGTCTGGGTCGAGTGCGACGCCTGCGGCGGGCGCCGCTACGAGCCGGAGACGCTGGCCGTCCGCTACCACGGCCAGTCGATCGCCGACGTGCTCGACATGCCGTGCGGTCAGGCCGTCACGCTGTTCGAAAACATCCCCAAGATCCGCCGCATCCTGGAGACGCTCCGCGACGTGGGGCTCGATTACCTCACGCTCGGCCAGCCCGCCCCCACCCTCTCCGGCGGCGAGGCCCAGCGCGTCAAGCTGGCCGCCGAGCTCTCCCGGCCCGATACCGGGCGAACGCTCTACCTGCTCGACGAGCCGACCACCGGGCTGCACTTCGACGATCTGGCCAAGCTCCTCGACGTGCTCAACCGGCTGGTCGACCTGGGCAACACGGTCGTCGTGATCGAGCACAACCTCGACGTGATCAAGACGGCCGACTGGGTGATCGACCTGGGCCCCGAGGCCGGCGCCGAAGGCGGCCACCTCGTCGTGGCCGGAACCCCCGAAGACGTCGTCGACCACGCCCGGCGCTGGCGCGAGGGAGGGATGAGAGATGAGGGATCAGGGATGAGGGATCAGGGATCAGCGGTCAGGGGCCAGGGGGTCGCGGGCAGCGACGACACGTCTCCCTCAACCCTCAACCCTCAACCCTCCTACTTCCTCCGCTCCTACACCGGCGAGGTCCTCGACCCGGTGCTCTCGGCCGGGCCGTTCGCCGAGCGGACAACCCGCGACTTCGCCGCCGAGGCGGAGAAGCGCGACGGCGAGATGGACATCGCCGAGGTCGGCCGCGGCGCCCGCATGCCCTGGGAAGTCGACGGGCGTCGCTGGCACACGAAGGATCGCGTGGGGCGAAACGGTCAACCCTGTCGTTGGGACGGGCGGATCCTGGCCGAGGTGGTCGACCGCATCGAGCCGTCCGACGCATTCAGCGAGACCGACTGGGCCAACCGCGGCGTGGTCGAAATCCGCGCGGCCAAGAAATCCGACGGATGGTTCTTCCACGCGCTGACCGGCGAGGAGTGGCTTCTGAAGATGAAGTTCCGCACGGCCCGAAACACGTTCCGCCGCGAGGACCTCGTCGACCGGCTCGATCTCAAGCCGCTCAACGAGATGCCCGATCTGCCGCTGTACGGCACGGAGCCTCGCGTGCGGTGCAAAAACCTCCGCGGTCCCTGGCAGGAGGTAGAGTTGAAGGTCCACGCGTACGAGGAGATCGATCGGGCGGAGTTTTGGGAGTTCGTCGACCAGGCGATCCAGGGCTTCGGCAAGTTCACCGACCGGGCGAGCAAGCGGCCGGAAGACCTGATGCCCTGGAGAGCGCTGGGGCGCAAGTGGCACTTCCTCCGCAAGGGATTCCTCAAGGGCGGGCCGCCCCGCTGGGACCCGGAGGTGCTGGAGGAAATCTGCCGGCTGTTGGAGCAGACGGCCCCGGGCTGCCGGTTCCGGTGGGAGAACAAGGTCTGGGTGCCGGTGCACGTGGCCGGTCACAAAAGGCCTTGGGCAGGCGTCGTGACCAAGAAGCCCGACGCCGTGCACCTGATGCTCTTCGGCCCCAAGAACCGCTTCCCCATGGGGCGTTTGACCGACCTGGGCCATCATCCGGAGCTTGACACCGAGCGTGCCGACCACGACGTGATCCTGCTCAAGTTCCGCTCCCCCGCCGATCTCGCCCAGGGCGACCTGGCCGGGTTCTTGAAGGAGCACGCGGCGAGCCTTGGCCATCCGTAGGGGTCGCGTCGCGGGTTGCGAACCGTCAGTTCGGCAGCCGGGGGCCGTACTTGCTGCACCAGAAGAGCAGCGCGGCCGGGAAGACCGACTGGAGCACGGCGAAGAAGAGCACCGCAGTGATCGCGCCTGCGACCATCGCGGACGGGGCCTCGGCCTTGTTGGCCGTCACGATGACGGAAATGATGGCCCACAGGGAGCTAATGCCCACGATGGCAAGCGACATGGTGCTCGCCGCGACCCCTTTCTCGGCGCCGTCCGCCTCGCCTCGCAAGATCCCAATGCCCCCGGACAGGTAGAAGAAAGCCGCGAACCCTGCCATCACGAGCACCCCGAGCTGGACGAGCGTTTGCAGCCAGAAGAACGCTCCCCCCTCCCTCGAAGCCTGGCCGAGAGCGTCTGCGACCTGCGACCCTCCGAACAGCAGGCCCATTGCCACGAGGACGACTATGCCCAAGACCACCATCGCGCCCACCGCACCGCTGAACGTCATGAACCCCCCGACGATCACGCGGCTGACCATCCCCGGCGTCCTTCCCCGGTGGGAGCGAGGGGGCTCGCCGCCGAACGGGCGGGCCGAACGCCGCGGCGCCGCGCGCGGGGGAAGCGCGCCCGGCGTGTCCGTGCCCGAAAAAGGCTCCTCGAGCGCTTCGTCCAGAAGGCCTCCCAAGGAGCCGACCGCGGGATCGGCCGACGGCGCCGCGGCGGGGCGAAGCTCGTCGAACGCGTCGTCGAACAAACCTCCCGACGACGGGGCCGCTTGCCCCGGAGGTCGCAGCAGCTCGCCACACGTGCACTGCATCGCCCTGGTCGCCATGTCGCCCCACACCTTGTACTGCCGGCCGCAGCGCGGGCATTGGAGCGTACGGGCCGTGCGGGTTTCCGCTGTGGGGCGGCTGCGTTTGGCCGGGGCGCGGGGGCTTGGCGGGGACGGAGCGGCCTTCGGAAACAGCCCCTTCACTCGTGCGGCCGGGACCCAATTGCCCTCCTCGCCCTTGCGGACGAGGTGACCGGGAGCGAGCTGCCCCGACTTGGCTCGCTCCTTCAGCTCGGCCGTGGTCAAAGGTCCTTGCGCCTGGCCCTCCACTTCGTAGTACCAGCGAGTCTCGGCCGCGGGGCGTTGGGGGGTGGCCTTGCGTGGCGCCTCGGCGCCCGGACGACGCGGAGGGTCCTCCGCGAGCGGAGCGAGGCCCATGTCCTCGGGCTCCACCGCCTGGGGCTTCTCCGCCTCCGCCGGCTGAGAGCCGCCGTCGAACAGCCCTTTCACTTGGCTCGCCGGGAGCCACCGGCCGTCGTCGCCCTGGCGAACGAGCACCTCGGGCGTGACGAATCCCGTCTCCGCCAGCTCTTTCAGCTCGGCCCACGACACCGGGCCCAACTCCTCACCCATCGCCTGGTAGTACCACGAGACCTCGGCCGCTTGCGGCGTCGGGCTCGGCGGCTCGTCTATCCGGTCTTTCACCAGGGCGAACAGTCCGTCGTCGTCGGGTATCTCGATGCCGGGAGACGGCGGGGACGAAGGGGCAGACGCGTCTCGGGCCGGCGTCTTGCGTGCCGGCGCTTTGCGTGCCGGCGCTTTAGGTGGTGACGGTTTGGGAGCCGACGGTCTGCGTGCCGGTGGCGGGGACCTCTCCATGTCCTCCGCGGCCGGCGCGGTCGGCGGCTCGTCGTCCAACAGGCCGGCTACTTCGCTCGCAGGGACCCAATCCCCATCGGGCCCTTTGCGGACGAGCACCTCGGGGGGGACGAATCCCGCCGCCGCCAGCTCCTTGATCGCGGGCAGGGATAACGGGCCGATCTCTCGGCCCATCGCCCGGCAGTACCAATCGACCTCGGCCGCCTGCGGCTCCGAGGGGGGCTCGTCCGAGCGCGAGGGCTGCGAGGGGCGCGGCTCCGCCACGGGCTCGTCCACGGGGCCCTTCCGATCGCTCGCCCGAGCCGGTTTGGGGGCGGAAGGAGCGCGCCCGACCGGGTCGCCGATCTCCTCGTCCTCCAGCATCCGAGAGGGACCTTCAAACAGGCCCTTGACCCGACCGGCCTCCGTCCAGTCGCCCTCCGCCCCCTTGCGAACCTCGATGTCCGGGGTGAGGAATCCCGATGCGGCCAACTCCCGGAGCTCGGACGACGATACGGGCCCGGCTTCCTGCCCCATCACTTTGTAGTACCACTGGAGAGCCATCAACAGCCCGTGTCCCGAATCGCCCGACCGGCTCAAGAGAAGTCAAGTAAGGATCGACCGAAGAAGAACTTGGTGGCAGGCAAACGGCGTGTGCCTGCTGCTGAGCTCGGGGAGTCATGCTTCGCCCACCCCTAACAGTATAGCCACCGGAGATCGGCCAAAGCAGCCCCCAAGGTGCGTGCGACCGCAACGACGAGCCGCCCCGGCACTCGATCCCGGTCGCCGTGGGGTTGGCACCCGGAGGACGATCTCGGATAATTCGGGCATGCGCAGCGGTCGGTCTCCGCCGGTCCTGGCCAGCCCTTCGTCAGCGCGTGTCCCCGACGTTTCCCTCAACCAAACGGCAATCCGCGTCCCCACGACCCACTCGCCAGTTGCCAGTTGCCACCAACCATGCCCGATTCCCTGGTGCCCAAGCGCTTCCTGTTCCGTTTCTCAACCCCCTGCCTGTATCGGAAGAGACTGTGGACGGCCAAGGGAGCCGGCCTCGACGCGAAGCATCGGCTGGTCAGCTTCGCCGAGTTGGAGGGGCTGCCGATCCCGGCCGACGTGCGTGCGGCGTGGAGCGAGTCGGGCTTGGCGATCTCGGTGGAGGTGCGAGGCAAGAAGCAAGCGCCCTGGTGCCGCGCCGCGCGCCCCGAGGACAGCGATGGCCTGCACGTCTGGATCGACACCCGCGACGTGCACAACGTCCACCGCGCCACCCGGTTCTGCCACCGCTTCCTGTTCATGCCTTCGGGCGGCGAGCGGCGAGCCGACCAGCCCGTCGCTCAGTGGCTCCCCATCCATCGAGCCCGAGCGCAGCCCCAGGCGATCAAGCCGGGGAGCGTGAAAGTGCAGCGCAAGCGGCACCCGGACGGCTATCTCCTCGAGGCGTTCCTCTCGGCCGACGCCCTGACGGGCTTCGACCCGGTCGAACACCCCCGGCTCGGCTTCACCTACGCCGTGGTCGATCGCGAGCTGGGCTCGCAGACGTTCAGCGTCGGCAGCCCCATGCCGTATCAAGAAGACCCCAGCCTCTGGGCCACGCTGGAGCTGGTGCGATAGACGGCGTGCGAGCGGGCGGCTATCATTTTCGGATGGAGGCGGGTTTCGCCCCTCGTTCCCGGGCTCCGCCTGGGAACGTGCCGTGTGTGGCAGGCCCTGCCCGTCCTGCAAACGTTGCCGTCAACCTACCTTCGGCCTTAAGGAGCACACCATGCGAGTCTTCTGCACGGCCCTGTCGCTGATCCTCCTGGGCACCGGAATGAGCCGCGCCGTCGAGCGGCCCAACGTCGTGTTCGTCATGGTCGACGACCTCGGACCGGTCGAGCTTTCGTGTGTCGGGCATCCGGTCCACCAAACGCCGAACGTCGATCGGATGGCCGCCGAAGGGATGCGGTTCACCCAAGCGTACTCCGGCTGCTGCGTCTGTGCCCCGGCCCGGAGCACGCTGATGACCGGCTACCACACCGGCCACACCACGGTGCGAGGCAACTCGGGCGGGATCCCTCTTCGGGATGAGGACGTGACCGTCGCCGAAGTGCTCTCGAAAGCGGGGTACGCTTGCGGCGGCTTCGGCAAATGGGGCCTGGGCGACGCCGGCACGCCCGGCGTGGCGGAAAAACAAGGCTTCGACCCCTTCTTCGGCTACTACGACCAGGTGCACGCCCACTTCTACTTCCCCCGCTATCTCTGGCAAAGCGGCGTCAAGGTGCCGCTCGAGGGCAATTCGCGCCCCGTGGTCGATGCCCGCGATCGCAAGGCGTATGAACACGACAAAATGTTCGTGGGCAAGAAGTTTTCGCACCATGTGATCTTCGACGAGGCCCTGCGGTTCATCCGCCGGAACCGGGACCGGCCCTTCTTCTGCTACTGCCCTTGGACGCCCCCGCACGGCCGATGGCCCATGCCGCCCGACGAGCCGGCCATGGACGCGTTCCGCGACAAGCCGTGGCCCGAGGAGGCCAAGGTCTATGCCGGGATGGTCAAGATGATCGACCGGAACGTGGGCGAGATCCTCGCCTTGCTCGAGGAGCTCGGGCTGGACGAGAAGACGGTCGTCTTCTTCTGCTCCGACAACGGCGGGATCCCGAGCTTCGATGGGCTTTTTCACCCCACGGGGCCGCTCCGCGGGTACAAGGGGCAGTTGTACGAGGGGGGGATCCGCGTGCCGCTGGTGGTCCGCTGGCCCGGCCGCATCCAGCGCGGCAGCAAGAGCGATCATCCCTGCTACTTCCCCGACGTGATGCCTACCCTGGCCGAGCTGGCCGGGGCCTCCGAGCACGTGCCCGAGGGCATCGACGGCATCTCCTTCGTGCCCACGCTCCTCGGCGAAGCCGCCGCCGGGCGCAAGCAGGACGAGCACGACTACCTTTACTGGGAGCAGCCGGGAAGACGCGGAGCCCAAGCGATCCGGATGGGGCCGTGGAAGGCCGTCTGGCCCGGCTTCGGGCGCCCCAGCCGGCCGTCGATCGAGGTCTACGACGTCTCGATTGACGTCGGCGAGGCGAACAACCTCGCCCAACAACACCCCGACGTTGCGGCCAAGGCCCGGACGCTCATCACCGAGGCCCACGTCGCGCCACTGCCGCAACAAGAGCCGCCCACGCCGGAGGGCCGTATGTATCGGTGAAGCCAGCGGAGGGACCGCGGCCGTCAGTCAACATTGGGCAAAGAGGGAAAAGGGAAAACATGGAAAAAGGGGAATGGGTAGAAATGGCTCCTTTCCTTCTTCCTTCCCATTTTTCCCCTTTCCCTTCTCCCCTTATTACACACCCTCCGCATTGAGGCAAATGAGTGCCCGAGGCAAGAGTCCTCGCTGAGCGTCGGCAGTCGACCGTTCAATAGTCCTCCCCATTCAAACTCCGCACCACCGACCGCTGCCAGCCCTCCAGCGCGGCCTTCATCTTCTCGGCGCGGTCCGGCTGCTCGGCGCTGAGATCGTTCTTCTCTTCGCGGTCGTCGGCCAGGTTGTAGAGCTCGAACCGCACGTTGGCGCCGGTCTTGTCGGCGATCCGGTGCAGCTTCCAGTCGCCGTCGATCCAGGCGGAATGGCCCGGCAGCTCGGTCTCCGAGTAGCGATCGGTGATCTCGCCCGCGTCGAGCCGCAGTCGCCAGTCGGGCTCGGGCTCGCACCCGGCCTGCTGGGCTTCGAGCACCTCGGCCATCCACTGGTGGCTCGGCGTGCCGATGCCCTTGATGGGGTAGTCCCAGAAGCCCATGGGCCTGGGTCGGTCGGTCATCTTCCCTTCGATCAGGGGCACGAGGCTGATGCCGTCGAGCCGGGGCTGGCCGTCGATGGTGACACCGGCGATCTCCAGCAGCGTGGGATAGATGTCGCACGTGTTGGCGCGGACGTCCGTCGTCCGCGGCGTGGGGATTTGCGCGGGCCATTCGAGGATCGCCGGCACCATCAGGCCCCCTTCGTACACCTGGCCCTTGTGGCCGCGATGCCCGCCGGTGGAGCCGATCTTCGGCAAGGCGCCGTTGTCGCTACAGTACCAGAGGATCGTGTTTTCCCGGATGCCGAGGTCGCCGATCTCCCCTCGCAGCTTGCCGAACGCCCGGTCCATGCCCGTGATCTCGCCCAAAAAGTGCTGGACTCGCTCGGGCTGATCGGCGTACGGGCGGCGGTCCTCCTCGAACGCCTGGTGCGGGCCGTGCGGCGAGCCGAACCAGACGACGGCCAGAAACCGCTTCTGCCGGGCGACGCACTCGCGGATGAACCCGATCGCCGCGTCGACGGTGACCATCGAGCTTTCGCCCTCGCATTGCACGGCCTTGCCCTGGTGGCTCAGGATCGGGTCGTTATCAAAGAAGTTCTCCGCCGAGAGCCACTCGTCGAAGCCGCTGCCGCCGGGGTTCACCGGGCTCCCCTTGCGTACCGAGCCGAGGTGCCATTTGCCGAAATGGCCCGTCGTGTAGCCGGCCTTCTTGAGCGCCTCGGCGATGGTGATCTCCTGCGGGCGGAGTGGATACCCCCACTTGAAGCACCCAAACCGGTTCGGGTGGCGGCCGGTCATCACGCTCCCCCGCGTGGGCGAGCAGACCGGCGCCGCGGCGTAGAACCGGTTGAACCGCAGGGCCTCGGCCGCCATCCGGTCGAAGTGCGGCGTCTTGAGCACCGGATGCCCCATGTAGGCCATATCGCCCCAGCCCTGGTCGTCGGCCATCACCAGCACGATGTTGGGCTTCTCCTCGGCGGAAAAGGCCACGGCTGCGGAAAGGCACAGGCTAACCGTTGTCGTCCACAGAAACATCGCGAGAGTCTCCTTGTGCATGGTGTCTCTGATGGAATCAACCCTCGTTCTCAGGCTCCGCCTGGGAACGCGAACCGTAGATGCTCTTCATCTGCCAAGCGTCGAGCGATCGGAGCCGAGCGTCGCGGCCCTGGGAGCGGAGCGACACGCCGACGCTGTCTTCGCGCCCCGGATAGACGCGCAGCGCGACGCACTGCCGGCCGTTCACGAAGACCTCGACGACGCTTCGGTCGACAAACACCCGCAGCTCGAGCGGCTCGTTCGGCTCCAGGAAGATCGGCGCCGTCTCGGGAGCTCGCGAAAGGACGTCGGGCAAGAGGGACGAGTAGGACGAATCAATCGTGATCAAGCTGTAACGGTCGTTCCGTCCGCGGTCCCGGCGCCGGTATCCCCGGCCCTTGTAGAAGGCGATGCGGGTGAACTCCTCCCGGTTCGGGCTGCGCAGGACGTCGAGCTCGACCATGGGAGCACCGGCGGGGTCGATTTCCGCCACGATTTCCATCGCGTTGCCCTGGACTGCCTCGAGCACGATCTCCTCATTCGCCGGCAGCGTCATCGCGTCGACGTGCCGGTGCTGCCCGCGCAACGACTCGACGTCGCCGGCCGGCCCGATCGCCAGGTCTTCCTTGCCGACGAGCGTCAAGCGCCGCGGCAGGGTCATGATCTGGTTCCAGCCCTCGGTCGGCTTGGCCGGGTTCATGTTGAAGATGACGATCACGCCGCCCTGGCCGTCGGGCGTTGCCGAGGGGGCGTGCACGCCGGCCGGGGCAGATGGCCCGAAGTTGAAAAGGCCGTGCGCGGTCGCCACGAGCTTGTCTCGCGGCTTGTCGTAGTCGCCCAGCAGGTACTGCCCGCCGCTCATGTGGCTGAAGAACAGGAGGATATGCCGATCGCCGATGGGCCAGAAATAGGGGCAGGCGCCGTCGTCGCCGACGAGCGTAAACCGGTCCTGCTCGACGAACGGGTGCAGATACTCCCATTCGACCAGGTCCTTCGACCGGAGCAGGAAATCGGCCCGCACCGGCTTGCCGCCGGGCCCCGGCAGCGTGCCGCCCGAGAGCGAGTAGTACGTGCCGTCCTTCTTCCAGATGCACGGATCGAAGACCCGGCACGGCGCGTTCTCCAAGGGAATCACCGGCCGCCCGGTCACCTTCTCCCAGTTCAACAGCAGCGGATCGCCGGATACGGCAACCATGTTCCCGGCGCGCGTCCCGTGATACATGGCGATGACGCGATCGTCTTCGACCAGCGTGGCCCCGGAAAAGCACTTCTCTTCCGGATGGGGGTAAATCGCGTAGGGCAGGTCGCGCCAGTGGATCAGGTCGTCGCTCACCGCGTGCCCCCAGTGCTGGCGCGGGTCTTCCGGCGGATACGCCTGATAGAAGAGGTGCCACCGGTCCTTCCAGAAACAGAGCCCGTTCGGATCGTTGAGCCGCCCTTCCGGGTTGACGTAGTGATAGATCGGCCGATACGGATCCACGGCCAGCTTACGCCGCGACTCCGCGAACCGTTGCACCAAGGGATTCGTCTTCAGTTGGGTCTCCTGCTCGTGGAGCGTGTCGGCGAAGGTGAACTTGGGGACACGCGAGGTGTAGTCCGGTTGCTCCTCCGCGGCGAGCGATCGTCTTACCAGAACAACCGACGTCATGAACAGGGCTCCGATCGCCATGCCGGCGAACAACAACGATCTGCGTTTTCTCATGGGTACTCGTCCTCCAGAGTTCGCGTTCATCTTATCACCTCGTTCCCAGGCGGAGCCTGGGAACGAGGGTGCCTGTTGTCTCAGAAATCCTTAAACGGTCCCCGCGGCTCGGCCTCGTCCATGCGCTTGAGCCAACTCTCGAAATGCGCCTGCATCTCGGCCGCCTTCTCGGGCATCTTGTCGACCAGGTTGTCCTTCTCGCTCAGGTCTTTCGCCAGGTCGAACAGGAACGTGCCGCGCTCGTTGCGGATCCACTTCCAGTTGCCGACCCGGGCGGCCTCCTTGGCGCGGCGCTTCCAGTACATCTCCTGGCGCGGCGACGGCTTGCCTTCGGCGAGCATGGGCATCATGTCGAAACCGTCGAGCACAACGCCCTCGGGCGGGGCGACGCCGGCGAGCTTCAGTAGCGTGGGGAAGACCTCCATCGACGTGAGGAACTCGCGGTTGACCGTACCCGCGGGGATACGCTTGGGGTAGCGGATCACGCAGCAGACGCGGATGCCGCCCTCGAACACGCGGCTCTTGCCGCCGCGCAGGGGGCTGTTGTCGGCCCCGCCGGAGCCGCCGTTGTCGGAGAAGAAGATGACGATCGTGTTCTCCGCCAGGCCGTACTCGTCCAACAGATCGAGCACCTCGCCGATGGCCGCGTCCATGGCCGTGACCGAGCCGAGGTAGTGGGTCTTGCGGAGCGCCCTGTTGGAGACCATCGCGCTTTCGCCGTAGCGCTTGCCCTTGACGTAGCCCTCCTGCGCGTGCAGCTCGGGGTACATCTTGCGCCACTCCTCGGGCGCCTGGGCCCCACTGCGGATCTTGGGGTCGAGGCTCGAGGCCCCGTGCGGGGCGTTGAACGGCAGGTAGAGGAAGAACGGCCGGTCCTTGTTCTCGCGGACGAACCGCACGGCCTCGCGCTGGAACAGGTACGTGCAGTAGGTGCCCTTGTCCTCGGTGGTCGGCGAGTTATTGCGATACATCGACGGCACGCCGTACCGCTCGTGCGTGTAGTAGTCGATGCCCGTGTTGACGAAGCCGTAGAACTCGTCCCACCCTCGCGCCAGGGGCAGGAACCGGCGGTGCATGCCCAGGTCCCATTTGCCGAAAATGGCGGAGCGGTAGCCGGCCTCTTTGAGCATCCGCGGTAGGAGGATCTCCCTCGTGTCCATACCGCCGATCCGTTCCCAGGTGACGGCGTAGTTCTCGGGCGAGTACTTGTGGCCGTAGTCGGGGGCCTCGTTGCGGATCATGTCGTAGATGCCGTTGCGTTGCGGGTAGCGGCCGGTGAGGAAGGCGCCGCGGCTGGGTGTGCAGGCGGGCCAGGCCACGTAGAAGTCGGTCAGTCGCACGCCCTCCCGGGCCAGCCGGTCGAGGCTCGGCGTGATGATGTGATCGCCCAACACGCCCAGGTCGTTGTAGCCCTGGTCGTCGGAGACGATGAGCACGATGTTGGGCTTCTCGGCGCCGAAGCACGCGGCGGCCAGAAGCACGACGATTCCGGCAAGAAGCGATCGCATGGCAGGATTCCTCCGTTCTCAGGCATATTGGCGACGCGGGCCGACCGACTCGAACCCTATCATGCACTCTCCGAACGGGGCGTGCAAGCGGTGAGCGCCTCTTGTCATGAGACGCGGGGATGTGTCCAGGCTACTCCCCTCTCCCGCTTGCGGGAGAGGGGCCGGGGGTGAGGGTGCGCTACCCGACGTTTCGTCGTGCCGACCACCCTCACCCGGCGACTGCGTCACCACCATCTCCCGCGGGCGGGAGAGGGTTCGCGGTCCGCGCCTGATGCGACGGCTTGTGCCGCGAACCCCGGCACGCGAGAATGGATGGGCCTCGCCCGGCGAATGGCGGAGGCGAGACACGGTGACGCCGCTCCCTGGCACGAGCGCTCGGTTGAATGCGCGAGAGCCCGGCAGATGGCAACCGTCGAAACTCAGGGGTTGCAACCCCTGGGCTTGGGACGCGGGATCACGGTTTATTGACGACGCAGAAACCAGCAGGCCCACCACTTCCCCCAGGAGCCGGCCGGATCGATGCCAAGCAACGCTTTCCTCGGTGTCCTGCTGCACGCGATCGGTGGATTCGCGGCGGGCAGCTTCTACGCGCCGCTCAAGCAGGTCCGGCGGTGGGCCTGGGAGAGCTTCTGGTTGGTGATGGGACTGGCGGCCTGGCTGGCGGCGCCGTGGATCGTCGCCTGGTTGACCACGCCGCATCTGCTCGATGTCCTCGCCGAAAGCCCGTGGAAAGCGTGGCGATTGTGTATTCTCTTCGGCCTGCTGTGGGGAATGGGTAACCTGACCTTCGGCCTCTCGGTGCGTTATCTGGGGATGGCGCTCGGCTACGCGGTGGCGTTGGGTTTTTGTATGACCTTCGGCACCCTGATCCCGCCGGTCTACAGCGGCCTTTTCGGGAACCAGACCGACTGGGAAGCGCTTGTGCGGCTCTTCACGACCGTGCCCGGATTGACTGTCCTGTCCGGGGTCGGCGTGTGCCTTGCGGGAATCGCGATGTGTGGTCGGGCCGGCATGTCCAAGGAGAACGAACTGACCGACGAGCAGAAGCGGGAGGCGGTCGAGGAATTCGCGCTGGGGAAGGGCTTCTTGGTGGCGACCGCTTCAGGCATCCTCAGTGCCTGTTTTGCCTTCGGGCTGGCCGCAGGCGAGCCGATCGCCGAGATCTCAGAAGAGATGGGTACCACACCCGTCTTCTCGAACAACGCGGTTCTGGTAGTGATCCTCATCGGCGGCTTTGTCAGCAACGCCGTGTGGTGCTTAATCCTCAACGTCAAGAATCGATCGTTTGGCGACTACGTGACCGGTCCCGCTGGTCAGCAACTCCGCAACTACCTGCTCTCGGCGCTGGGCGGCGTGATCTGGTACGGCCAGTTCTTCTTCTACGGGATGGGGACGACGAAGCTCGGCGACAAATACGATTTCTCGAGCTGGTCGATCCACATGGCGTTCATCATCGTCTTCTCCAACCTCTGGGGCCTGCACTTCCGCGAATGGCACGGCACCAGCCGGCGGACCAAGTCCCTGGTCTGGGCCGGCATCGCCACGCTGATCGCGTCGACGATGGTGATCGGCTTGGGCAACTATCTCGCCGGGATGTGAGCATCTCGCACGTCCCCGTCGGCTACAATGGCCTGGTACGGCTTGAAATCGAATCGCAGGAGAAATCGTCATGCCATTTCCGATGAATCGTCGCACGTTCCTGGGGAGCACGGGCGGTTTGCTGCTGGCCGGGGGGGTGGCGGCGCGCCCGCTTCAGGCCGCCGAGGAAGCCGGGTGGCCGGCGATGCCGCCGGTGAAGGTCTACGTCGTCTACTTGGGGACCGGCGGGGCGTGGCCCAAGCCCGACTTCGACGCCCCCAAGGAGATCGAGGAGAAGTTCGCCCCGTATCTGGCCGGGGTGCAGAAGCGGCTGAGCGACGTCGAGCTCGTCGGCGGCGACCTGATCCGCAATCACGCGAAGATGGCCGAGGATCTCCTGCCCAAGATCGACGAGTCGCAGGCCGACGCGATCCTGGTCGTCCACCTCTCGTTCGGCAACTCCGCGCCGTTTGCAGTCTTCGCCGGAACCGGCAGGCCGGTCGCCATCTACTCGCAGCCCTTCAGCGGCCACGACTGGATGTACGTGCCCCGGCTTCAGAAGAAGGGTTTTCGCCTCATTATGGCCCCATCCCGCGACATGGCCGAGATCGACCGGCTCGTCGCGCTGTTGCGCGTTCCCGTGCGTATGAAGCAGTCGAAGATCATCCTCCTGGGCAACCCGGGCTGCGCCGCGGGGACCGACGCCGCCAAGAATTTCGATCTGGTGCGCACCAGGCTCGGACCCGAGATCGTCCAGATCACGCCGCCCGAGTTCGTCAAGATCCACGAGTCGATCGACGTGAAGGCTGCGGAGAAGGAGGCCGAGGAGTACTGGATCTCCCAGGCCAGGGAGATCGTCGAGCCCAGCCGAGAGGAGATCGTCAAGTCGTGCAAGACGTACCTGGCGATGAAGAGGATCATGCTCGACCACGGCGCGCGGGCGATCACGGTGAAATGCCTCGGCGGCATCCCGATCGGCACGCTCGGCTATCCGTGCCTGGGCTTCAGCCGGCTCTTGGACGACGGCCTCGTGGGGGCGTGCGAAGCGGACATCGACTCGACCCTCACGATGCTCATGTTCCTTTACGCCACCGGGCTGCCCGGGTTCATCACCGATCCGCTGATCGACACGGCGAACAGCGCGGTGATCCACGCCCATTGCGTGGCCACGACGAAGATGCGCGGCCCGGCCTCCGAGCGGCTGCCCTTCAGCATCCGCAGCCATCGCGACGACAACCGGGGCGCGTCGCTCGAGGTGTTCATGGATAAGGACATCGGCCAGAAGGTGACGTGGGCGAAGGTGGCCAACCTGGAGACGATCCTCGTCACGACCGGCACGATCGTGGAGGTCCCCGATTTCGACGACCGGGGCTGCCGCACGCAGGTGGTCACCCAAGTGGACGACGCCCGGGATCTGTTCGCCCACTGGGGCGGCGGCGTCCTGCCCGACGGCATGATGGCCCTATTGCACCGCGTGCTGTTCTACGGCGACCATGTGCACAACGTCCGAGACATGGCCCACCTGATGGGGCTGAAGGTCCTGCTGGAAGGCAAGGAGATGGCCGAGCCGCCGGCTCCGCAGGAGGCGACCTGATCCGTCGCTCCCCAGGCGATCAGAGCGCAAGCCGCCGTCCTTGGCGATGGCTCTTGCCGGCTTGCTCGACGATCGAGAGCGCCCGATACACGTCGTCCAGCCCACAGGCCTTGTTCGCGCACGCGCCGGTGGCGACGCGGTGGAACTGGGCGAGGAGCTGCTCGCCGACCGGGCGCTCGTTTTCCAGCGACTCCTGGTGGCGGCCCGCCTCGTCGAACCAGACCAGGCTGGCCGGCAGGTCGACGAAGGCGATCCCGCGGTCGCAGGAGATCTGCATGGCGGCCAAAGGGCGGTAGGTGCCGGCCTCCGCCCACTCGGCGGGGATGTACCGGCCGCAACTGATCTGGGCCACGGGGCCGGTGCCCGGCTTGTCGCCCTCCGAAAAGTCGAGGCTCATCATCTGATAATCCTCCGCCCGTCCGTCGCCCGCGCGATGCCGGGTCATGCCGGTTATCCAGCGGGGCTCGCTCCCCACCACGTAACGGCACCAATCGACCAGCTCGACCAGCTCTCGCTGCATCGATGGCGGTCCGGGCCGTGGCGGGCACGCGGGCCGCTTCGCCGGGAGGGGGAGACGCTGGTGACAAAAAAGGAGACTCGCCGCCCCCAAGGCGGTGGCGATCAGCTCCTTGAGCCGCAACGTGGCGGGCGACTGGCGCCGGGGGAGCTCCACCACGCAAGCGACGCCCGACTCCTCGACCCGCCGCTTGATCTTCCGGGCATCGTCGGGCTTCAGCTCCCAGCCCGAGCCGAGATAGACCGCCTTGCCCGCCTCGCAGGCAGCCAGCACGGGCAGCGGGCCGTACCAACCGGCGGAGAGGAGTAGAAGCGCGTCGATATCCTCCCGGTGGACGAGCGCCTGGAAGCCGTCCACCGAGGTCGCGCCGAACTCCGACGCGGTCATTTCAGCCCGATGGCCCACCGGGTCGCACACCGCCCGGACCTCCAGCCGATCGGCCAACGCGCGGAGCGCCGGACAGTGCCTCTTTTCCCAGGCGCCCCCCAAGCCAACCAGACCAAGGCGGAGTCTCATCCGTTCGCTCACCCTATCGGGTGGATAGCTGCCAAAACGTCGATCGAGCAGACAATTTTTTCTGGGATGACTGGCCTCTCATTCGGCCTGAACCACACGACACGGATTATAGCGGATGAGGTCCCCGGGCCTCAATCCGGTCTGCGCGGAAGTCGTTGCAGAATATCCACTTGTGGTAGGCCGTGAGGCGTTGGCAGCGTGACGGAGCCGGCAGCCAAGCTGCCCCCCACATCCCCCGTTTTCCCTGCACGGTACAATCGTCCACAAAGTCCTAAAGATTACATTCGCCATAAATCTGGCAGCCCCCCTTGCACGGCCATTCATCCTAGATACACTAGATGACCCCTTCCTGGCCGCCAGCGGTTCGCCAGGAGCTGCGTACGGATATTTGTTGGACCGCGAAGGAAGACGACGGAGTCCTGGCGAGTCGACGATCTGCCTCGGGTGGCCTGCGGGGCACGCCTTCTCGCGCGTGCCCGCCTCAGCCACTCGCTTGCCAAGCTCCCCCCCCAAGAGCACGCATGATTCCTGCTGAATCGTAAGCCGTGTCTTGCCCGAGTGCCCTAGCTCGGCGCGTGGCACCAAGATGGAGCAGCTTACCCCCACGTCAGAAGAGGAGATGGATATGTCGAGTCTCGGAAGCCCCGACGAACGCCCTGCGGTACGGTCATTTGGGCGGTGCCTTGCCGGCTGGCAACCCGCGTTGACGCCGGTCCTGTTGTCGATTTTCGTTCTTCTCATGGTGCCGGAGGCATCGAGCATTGCCCTGGGCGCCGAGAGCTACGCCGAGGCATACCGTTTGGCCAGCCAGACCGGTCGGCCGATGGTTGTCCTGGTCGGCGCCGAGTGGTGTGGCCCTTGTCAAAACATGAAGCGAGAGGTGATCCCCCAAGTCAAGCGACGGGGCCTGTTTGGCCGGGTCGCGTTCGCCACGGTCAACGTCGATCGCCAGCGGGAATTGGGGAAGAGACTCATCCGGGGCGGCCCCATCCCCCAACTGCTCATGTTCCGCCGTACCAACCAAGGCTGGAGGCTCAGCCGTCTGACCGGGGGCCAGAGCGTTGGCAAGGTGGCTTCGTTCATCGACGACGGCCTCAAGCGCGACGCCGCCGAGAAGAAGGCGGAGGGCAACTCCGGCTAAAAGACGCAGCGCGTGGCAAACCCGCACCGGGGAGACTACGCGCCTTTCTTAATCCCCCTAAAGCACGGGGTTGCATGCAGAACGCCCTGCACTCACAGAGCCCCTAGAACTCCACGGCGGTCGGAACGCGCTGCGCGTCGGTCGAAACGCGCTGCGCATCGGTCGGGAAGCGCTAGGTCGTCCGGCCCCGCCCAAGTTGCCTTTGACGGATCGGGCGACCCCGAATACCATATCGCCTCGCCAGGGAAGTCACGCGGTGCGCAACGGAGAATGCGCCCGCTGCCAGCAGCCCAGTGGAAGGGAAGTAACGCCGTGGCCGATGTCCACCCTCGCCCAAAGCCCGTTCGACCGACGATTCTTGCGTACGGTCGCCAAGCGGTCACCGATGACGACGTCCAGCGGGTCGTCGAAGTGCTGCGGTCCGACGGGCTGGCCACCGTGCCGGTCGTGGAACGTCTGGAGCGGGGGGTGGCCGAGTACGTGGGCGCGGCGGAGGCGGTCGCCCTTTCGAGCGGCCCGGCCGCGCTGCACGCGGCGATGTTCGCGCTGGGTATCGGGCCGGGCGACGAGGTGATCGTGCCCGCGATGACCTTTGCCGCCACCGCCACCGCCGTCGTCTACCAAGGGGGAACGCCGGTGTTCGCCGACGTCGATCCGGACACCTTGCTCCTCGACCCGGAGCAGGTCGGGATTCGGATCACGCCGCGGACCCGGGCGATCGTTGCCGTCGACTACGCCGGTCAACCGTGCGACCACGAAGCCTTGGAAGGCATCGCCCGGGATCACAACCTCGTGCTCGTCGACGACGCCTCCCACGCCCTGGGTGCCCGAGATCGAGGCGTGCCCGTGGGCCGTCTGGCCGACTTGAGCACCTTCAGCATGCACGCGGGTAGCGCGATCGCCTCGGGCGAAGGGGGGATGGTCACGACCGAGGACGACACGCTTGCCGAGCTGATCCGCCGGTTCCGCAACCACGGCTTCAGCCGCGACGGGCGGCAATGTGTGGCCGCCGGAAGCTGGTACTACGAAATGACCGATTTGGGCTACGACTACCGGCTGACCGACGTCCAATCCGCGCTCGGTCTGGGGCAGTTGGCCAAGCTGAACGATTGGCTCGCACGACGGCGCGAGATCGCCGAGCAATACGACCGGGCGCTGGCGTCGCTTCCCGGCGTGCGTCCTTTGGGTCGACGTGAGGGCGTCGTGCACGCCTGGCATCTCTACGTGGTGCGTCTCGATCGGGAAGCGCTGGGGGCCGATCGAGCGGCGGTCTTCCGAGCGCTGCGCGCCGAGGGGATCGGGGTGGAAGTGCATTACATCCCGGTGCATATGCATCCATTCTACCGCGAGCGATACGGGACGGCGCCCGGCCTCTGTCCGGTTGCCGAAGCGGCCTACGAGGAGATCCTCACGCTGCCGCTCTTCCCGGCCATGACCGAGGAGGACGTGGCCGACGTGGTGACGGCCATGGAGAAAGTAATCCGGTGAAGCCGGCGGGAATGCGTCGTCAAGGTTCGTTTGACGAGAGGGGGGAGAGAACTCTCGCCAAGGCGCGAAGGCGCAAAGGAAGAAGGAAACAACTCATCAGGGAGGACGGGCCGTGATCAGGCAGGGAAGCGAACCGTCGGCGTCGGAGCGCCGAGTCGTCGCTGTCATCCAGGCCCGCATGGGCAGCACCCGGCTGCCCGGCAAGGTGCTCTTGGACCTGTCGGGGCGGACGATGCTGGCCCGAGTGGCGCGTCGGGCAGGTCGGGCGACACTGGTCGACGGGGTGGTGATCGCCACGTCGGTTGCGCCGGGCGACGACCCGATCGTCGACGAGTGCCGCCGGCTGGGCGTGGCCTGTTTCCGCGGCAGCGAGCAGGACGTGCTCCGGCGCTACCACGACGCGGCCGCGCACCATCGGGCCGACGTCGTGGTCCGCATCACGTCCGACTGCCCCTTGATCGACCCCGAGGTGACCGACCGCGTCATCCGCGCGTTCTTCGAGCACGAGCCGGACTACGCCTCGAACATCCTCCGGCGCACGTATCCACGCGGCCTCGATACGGAAGTGATGACGAGAGCCACCCTGGCCCGCGCTTTCCAGGAGGCAACCGAGCCGTACCAGCGGACGCACGTGACCCCCTACATCTACCAACACCCCGAGTCTTTTCGACTGCTCGGTGTGACCGGCAGCCGGGACGAGAGCGCCCACCGCTGGACCGTCGACTCGCCGGACGACCTGGAGCTTATCCGAGCCGTGTACGAGCGGATGGGCGACGACGACGCGTTCTCCTGGCTCGACGTGCGCCGCCTCGTCGATCGGGAGCCCTGGCTGGCCGATCTGAACCGGCACGTCCGTCACAAGGAGCTCGTCGAGGGCTGACCGGTTCGGGGCAGGGCTCGGCCGGCCTCACTTCTGCTCGGCGACGCGGGGTCGCACGGGGCCATGCTCGTCGGCGAGCGAGTAGCGTCGGATCTTGCGATCCAGGGTGGAGCGCTCGATGCCCAGGATGCTGGCGGTCCGGCTCTTGTTCCATCCGG
>CAZDHR010000085.1:0-19668 GCA_964505295.1 uncultured Planctomycetaceae bacterium | reverse complement strand
GTAACTGCTTCGCTTTGTCACGGGGCCCGATCCACCGCTCGTTGGGGGACTGGCTGTTCCAGCCCACCGCGCATTTCGAGCCGGAGATCTCGTAGCGGAGGCAGTTCTTCCGGCCGGCGGTCACTTGCGACACGTGCAGGCTGCCCCGCGCCCCGTTCTTAAAACGGAAGAGAATACAGCCGTAGTCGTCGGTGGTGATCTCGACGGGCTCCCGCTCGATCTCGGAGGCCGTCTTGCCGGTGAACGTCTCCACCTCGCCGGTGGGCCGGTTGCGGACCTTGTGCACCGTGTTGAGGTCGGCGAACACGGCCTCGACCTCCAGCCCGGTGATCGAGAGCACCAGGTCCATCCAGTGGGTGCCGATGTCGGCCACGGCCCGCAGCGCGCCGCCCTGGTCGGCCAGGACGCGCCAGTTGTAGTCGGTGTCGTAGAGGAGCCAGTCTTGCACGTAGCTTCCGTTGACGGCGTAGACGTCGCCCACGTCGCCGCGGCGGACCATCTCCCGGGCTTCGAGATTGAGCGGATAGAAGCGGATGTTGTAGCAGACGGCCGCCACCTTGCCCGACTTCTCGGCCAGCTCGACCAACTCGGCCGTCTCGCGGGAACTCATGCCCAGCGGCTTCTCGCACATCACGTTCTTGCCGGCCGCCAGGGCCTTCTTCGCCATCTCGTAGTGCAGCACGTTGGGCACGGCGAGGTGCACCGCTTGAGCGGCCTCGTCGGCCAGCACCTCGTCGTAGCTCGCGTACGCTTTGGGGAGCCCGAGGGCCTTCATGGCCGACTCCGACTCGCTCTGGTCGACCCCAAGGATACCGGTCACGCGCACGCCCAGCCTCCTGAGCGCTTCGACGTGCACGGGCCCAATGAATCCCGCCCCCACGACGGCGGCACCGATGTCGTACATGCTTTCCTTCCTTTCGTCACCTGTCCACAACTCGTAGAGTGCGTGAAACGCACCAGTTACTGCTTTGGGTCTCGCGATGGAACGGGGAAGCCCATGGCGGCGCGGTCTTCGATTTCCTCCGGAGTGAGGAATGCAATGTCAGTGGCGCGAACCACCTCCGCGATGACGAGCAAGTCGGCTGCACACGTCGCGTCTGATATGTCGGGTATGCGTTCCGCGGATCGCCCGGTAGAGCGAGCGCGGAACTCGTCACGCAGGCTCTTGAGAAGACCGCGAGCCTGTGGACCTGGTTCAATACCATTGAGCACAAGCACTTCAAGCGTGCGACAGAGCGCATCGAGCTGAAACGAAGCGAGAAACTCGGCGCTGCGCCAGCTGCTCGCCTTTTTGGCCTTCGTCATCATCGCCAGCGACCCATGTGTCACACAAGAGAGATGAGGATGATCACCAACCGTGCATCGCGAGTGATTGGTGCGTTTCACGCACCCTACTTCTTGGGTATACCCAACTCGTCGCTTGCCGGGAAGTTGAACGGCATGGTACCCGAGCGGCCGAGCCGCGTCCAGGTGCCGCGTTTGGCTCGGGGCCCGAATCGCGGGCCTTCCGAATGATGAACTCCAGGATGGCCCTTCCGTCGGCGTACTGAGTGGAATGCCCCGTGTCTTCGCGGTAGATCAGGAGGGAATCCCGGCCGATGGCCTTCAAGACCTTCGCCAATCGCAGCACGCTCTCGGGAGGCACGAACGTGTCCTTGCCGGAGACGGTCAGGCCCACGGGCATCGTGAGTCGCTCGGGCCAGTACTCGGCGCTGCGCCGTTTGTACTCAAGCGGGATCTCCGCCTTCGTGCCCCCGAAGGACGCCCGGATGGCCTCCTGGAAATTCTCGTACTCCAGCAAGTTGGCCGTGCCGTTCATCGACGCCACGCCGTCGATCAGCTCCGGATGCAGGGCGGCGAAGGTCAGGCTCGCCGTGCCGCCCATCGAGCCTCCGCACAGAAACACGCGGGATACGTGGAACCGCTTCTTCAGCTCCGCGATGATCTGAACCACGTCCGCTTCTGCCTTGGGCCCCATCCAGGAGGTCTTTGCCCGGTAGTCGGGCGAGACGTAGATCATGCCGTGCTCGGCGGCCGTGTCCCGAGCCGCGCGGCATTCGTCACGCCCGGCTCGGACGAACTGCCAACGATCGGAGCCGTGGCCGTGCAGGGCGATGAGAAGATCGTGCGCTGCATCCGCCTTGAAGTCCGTGGGCAGCACCAACACGTATCGCTGCTCCGTGCCGTCGCACTGGGCCGCGAAGACGACGTCGGTCACGCGGGGATCAGGTTGCCCCGCGTCGAGAAGACGGCTTGCGCCGACGAAAACCAGAATCGCCCACACGATCGGGCCGGGCCGGCACATGTTCTATCTCCCGTCGCGGTGCACGGGCAGGGCTGATTCGCGTTTCGCACGCCGTACTTGGCTCTCAGGACGTCGCTTCCACGGCGCCTGGTGAACGTTTCCCTTACGGTTTCCGTCCGAGGTCGCTTCCCCTTTCCGTTCGCATGGGCCGTGCACGGATTATAGTCGGGGTCCATCCCGGCCCCTCTTGATGTTGCGCCAGCGCAACATCAGAGCGCGCGCGTCGGGTTGGTGTGGCAGGACTCTTTGGAGCGGGGCATACACCCTCGGCTTGCCGAACATCCGTGGTTGCCGAACGTGCCCGGCAAAAGCAAACGGGCAGCCGAAGCTGCCCGTCGTTGGAGCTCTCAAGTCCAGGATTAAGCTGGGAAGTCCGGCCTGTCAACCTTCGAGAGGGAAGTCGAACGTGTTGTCGCCGCCTTCGGTGACGGTGGCCGTGAGGCCCGAGGTGGTCGGGTCGGCGTACTTCGCCGGGAGCAGGTTCTCCGCTTCGGCGGTCTCCTCTTCGCCTTCGCCCTCGGCCGGTGGAACGTAGTCGTCGCTGTCCACGTCGCCCACCGCTTCACTAACCTCCTCGACCTTGTACTTGAAGATCTTGACCTGGTACTCACCCGGCACCGCACCATCGCCCGACTCGAACGTCGTCAGCGTGTACTTGCCGCCGGCGTCCGTCACGCCGACCGCGCCGCGTGCGCCGCTGGCCGACTGAAAAGCGACGGTTGCCCCCTCCACGGGTGCGCCGCCATGAGTCACGGTCCCGGTAACGGGCACGGTTTTCGGTCGATCCGCACCCTGCTGTCCACAGCCGAACGCCAGCACCGAAGCGAGCAGGACCACGGCAAGCAGATTTCCCCAAGCCATCTTGTTCATCGCACACCTCTCTCCAAGAGGAAAACACAAACCGCGTAGGGTGCGTGAAACGCACCATCCCCCTCAAGAGCAAATGGTGCGTTTCACGCACCCTACAGATGGTACACCTCTATCTCCAAGACGGAAACACAAACCAGTAATCCCCCCCGGAAACTGCGGAGCGGACCGGCGCACGGCGCGTGGCCGTGCGGTTCCCGCTCCGTCAGACGCCGGACGGTCGCCTAGAATCCCGAGACGGTTTCACCACCTTCCTTGGAGCCCAACGAGCCCCACACACCGTACCGGCTCACGCCAGCGTTGGGTTGCGAGGTGGCCAAGTTCCCGGTGTCGATCGTCTCGCTGATGAAGCGAACCGACCCGTCCGCCAGCAAGCAGTTCACGCCACCGGGGTGACGGCTGGAGGGCGGAATGACCATATTCCACATATCGTTACCGTCGGAATCATCGCCGCACGAGGGGCCGTTCGGCGCGATGACGGTGTTGAAGCCGATGTTCTCGGGCTGACCGTCGTTCCAGTTGGACCCGAACTCTCCCCTTACGCCAGTCCCGGCGGTGTAGTACTTGCCATCGCTGACGGTAAAGCACACGTTGGGCGCACTCGTGACGCCGCCGACGCCGAAGGCAGCTCCCTGGACAATTTCGACCTGACGCGCCGCAACGGAGGCGCGGTGGAAGTTGGCTTTCAGGCGTTCGCTCATCATGATCGTGTTGCTCGTGCCGTCCAAGACGTCCGCGATCTTCGTGCACCTACGATACTCATTGAAGTGTCGGTGCTCAGGGTCGGCCGAAAGACAGCTACCCGACTTCAGTAGCAGGCACGCCGTGTGCCTGCTAATCCGCAAGTGCGGGAGTTATTAGTCCGCTTGTTTCAAAGCGACATCGTGGACCAGGATCGGTTGCGAGGTCGGATCGGGCGAGGTGAGCGTCACCAGATTGCCCTCGGCTGCGGGCTCGACCAACTCGACCGTAACGCCCTTGGCCAGGCTGCCCTCGTCGATCTTCCGGACCGCCGCCTTGAGCCCTTTCACTCGCGGGATGGAAGGCACTCGCGGTACGGAGCGGGCCGTTCCCGGCGCCGGCTCGCCCGGGCCGGGTAGCTGCCGGCCGTTTTGCAGCTTCAACAGCGTGGGGCCGTCGCGCCAGGGGAGCTTGCCCGGCGAGGCGATCAGCCGCAACGTGTGGGTTCCGCCGGGCGGCTGGAATCGAAAGGCCGTGCCGTCGGAGGGGAGACGCCGCTTCTCGCCCTTGGCCAGGCGCGGGATTTGCTCGTCCGGCTCGGGGAGCAGGACGTCCTGGCTGCCGTCCGCGTTGGCGACGACCACGTAGACGAAGGTGTTCGAGAAGGCCTCGATCTCGAAGCGGAACCGCTGCCCGCTGTGGAAGGTTTCGTGGGCCTCGACGGGCACGAACTTGCCCGGCTGCCAGGGGGCCTCTCGCTCGATCCGCCACGAGAGCCCCCGCACCACCTGCCATCCCGTCCGCTGGCGAAGCTCCGGATCGATCACGCGCCCGTCCGCGTCGATGCAATCGCGGAGCTGCTCCCGGGAAGGCGGCTCGGAGGCGCACAGGAGACCGGACAGAACCCATCCGAGCACGACCGACAACAGGAGGGATGCGCGAAACATGTCGATGCCTGGAAGGTGACGGGGTGACAAGGTGACGGGGTGACAAGGTGACGGGGTGACAAGGTGACCGGGTGGCAAGGTGACCGGGTGACGGGGTAAAAAGGTGACCGGGTGAGAGGCTGGCTTCGCCCTTTCACCCCATCACCCCATCACCCCGTCACCGTTCTTCCTACGGCTGGAGGAAGAACGGGGGCGTCATGTGGTTGACCAGGACGGGGGTCTGCGTGGTGCCGGGAAACGCTTGTTCGACGTAGGAGGCGACCTGTCGCTTGAGACTTTCGTAGGCCGTGGGCAACGTGACGCCCCCCGATTGGGCTTCGAGTAGCTGGACCAGAAAATAGGTCATCGTGCTCAGGTCGCCCTCCTTGCGCTCGAAGGAGACCTGGGTGGCTTTGGAGGAGGCGAGCATGGCCATCTCTTTCTGTCCGATGTCCTTGGCCCGTTCCAACTCGCCGTCCAGGAAATCGAACACGACGTCGCCACCGAGCGGCGCATCGCCCAACCCTTTCGCCAAGCTCTTCTCTTGGGCAGTCTGCCCGCCGCTGTGGCAGGTGTCGAGGATGACCACCAGTTTGCGGCCGTCCAATTCCTGGAGCCAGCGGCCAATGGTATCGTCCAGCAGCATCGTCCGTCGGATCGTGGCTTCATCGGCCCACTGCCCGTCGTACGGGACCAGGTACTCGTCGAAGCCGTCCCGCTCGTCGCCGTTGTCGTCGGCACACCGCGCTCCGTGGCCGGACCAATAGATGACGACCACGTCGCCCGGCCGGGTGGCCGCCGGAAGGCGTGTGCGCACGGCGTCCTCGATGTTCTTCAGCGAGGCCTGGGGGCCGACCAGCGTCCAGGCTTCGTCCAGGCCGCACGTCCGTTTCATCACGTCGGCCATCGCCAAGGCATCCTTCTCCCCCACCTTCAGATCGCGGATCCCCGGGTCCAGGAAGTCGCTGATCCCGATGAACACGCCGACCCTGCGCGGCCCGCCCGCGACGGTCTGCGGAACGGTAGTCGGCGGGTTCGTGGCCGGCGGAGCCGTAGCGGGTGGGGCCGTGCTCGGAGGGACTGTGGTCGGTGGAGCCGTAGCCGGAGTACCTGTGGTCGGAGGAGCCGTGCTTCCGCCCTCGGGCGATACGGTCGTGGTGGTGACGTCATGTTCCGCCCACTCGGCGGGCCGGTTCTTCATCTCGTCGACGTACACACCTTTGACGCCGTCGGGGGTGACCATGCGAACCACTTGATCCGGGTCGATCGGTTCGAGCGACACGATGGCTTTGAGCACTTCCTGCCCGAACGGCGGTCCGATCCGTAGCCGAAATCGGCCGCCCGGCGGAGGCACGTGCACGTGCTGGTCGGCGGGGATGGCGTTGTTCTGGTCCACCCGGTTCGGGAACAGACGAACCATGTTTCCGCTGGCGTCGCAGTAGATCAGGTACAAGTAGCCGGCCTTTTCGGAAATGACCCGCACCCGCATCTCCTCCCCTTGCCGGTAGATCCGGTCGGCGTGGTCCACGTCGATACGGACCATGAACGAGGGGTTCTCGTTGCGGACGTCCTCCACGAGGACGCCGCGTGCGCGCCCCAGTTCCTGGGAATCGGCTTGCGCTGGCGAGTCGAGCTGGGCTGCCAGACAGGTTGCCAAGATCACAAGCCAGCCAACACGTCTTGGGCTTGTTCCGAAGAGGTTCATGGCTCACGCTCTTGCTGTTCAGGTTGGCGAAAAATCGGTAACACGCCACGCTGCCGGCTCCGGCGCACTTCCTATCGAGTTTCAACTCCCTGCCGGGCCGACGTAGAACGCGACCTCGTCCTGGGCGAACCGGTCGAGCAACGCCCGTACGCCGAAGCCCTCCAGGTCCTTGGTCGACAGCTTTTGTTGCATATACCGCCGAAGCAGCGTCCGCACCTGTTTCCGCTGCGCGGGATGCGTGCGGAACTGGCTCGGCAGATAACTGGATTTTTTTGGCTTGGGAACGGCCGCCTGCTGCTGCGACTGGGTCTGCGTGACCATGCCGGTCAGCAGCAGCGGCCGGTTGGTGACCAGCGCCTTGATCCGATGGACGCCCACGGGGGCGCTCGCGCGGAGGATCGTCCCGCCCTCGGGCCTGGGCACCGCGAACTGCCCCTGGGCGCCGATTCGATTGTCCTCGCCGGCCCTGGGGTACAAAAGACCCAGTTGCCCCTGGCTGTCGATGTAGAACAGGTACAGGTAGCCGGCCTGCTCCGAGCTGCCTCGCACCTGGAGCGGCTCGCCCACCGTGTACTGCCCGCCGTCGAATCGGTCGACGCTCACGTCGAGACCGAACGACGAGGTCTTCTCGGCAATGGCGGCGACGACCTGAAGGGGGCTCAGCCACGTCACGCTCGGGGACGCCATGCCGCCGGGCATGCCGCCGGGGCCAAACGGTCCCGGGACGCCGCCAGGCGTGCCCCCGGGCCCCGCGCCGGGGAGCACCATCGTCGCGCCGCCGGGGAAGACGTTCGGACGCGCCCCGGGCCGCGTGCCCGGAAGCACGTTGGGCCGCACACCGGAGCCGGGTCGGGTACTCGTCCCCGTGTTCGGCCTGGTGCTCGCCCCGGTGTTAGGCCGGCTCCCGGTCGTTCCGATGTTGGGCCGGCTCCCGGTGCCTGACGGCGTGCTGCTCCCGCCCCCGGCCGAAGGGACCCCGACAATCTGCTTCACGCGCTGGTAGTTGACGTAAGGATTCTCCGGCCTGACCACGTACGGGTACCAGGCGAAATCGGGGTGGCTCTCGAGGCTCTGCCCGACCCACTGGCCCGATCCCATCACGATCGATCCGTTGTAGAGCCGGAACCGAAAGTTGTACGTCTGGTAGTGGACCGAGGTGCCCACGTGATCCGGCGGCACGGCGTCGTCGGCCGCCCACAACGCGAGCTGGGCGTTTTGCCAGCCTCCTCCCACCGGAGAATACTCGACGCGGTACGCGTAGACCGGGTAGTTCCAAACCTCGGGCCCCGGCTCGAGATCCATGACCAGCGCCACCTTTTGCTGCTTGATGTGCGTTCGGAGGATTTCCCAGAGCGTGCAGGGCTCCAGGTCGTGCGGGTCCTCGCTTCCGGCACCATCGCCAAACCGGTCGCCGTAGTGGTTGGCCACGTCCTGGGCGTGAGTGACGGCCAACAACCCTTTCTGGTCGCCCACGGTAAGAGTCACCGACTGGGAACCGCGACCGGCGACCGGTTTCGGCCGGTTCGGCTCTTTTTCCAACACGGCCGATGCCGACCAGGCGTGACAGTACCCGTGCCACTGCGGCACGTTCGGACCCGGCGGATGGGCTCCACGCTCCCACTGCGCGGAGCTGGCCCCGGTCAGATAGTCGTACTTGCTCAACGGCTGCAAAAGCTCGCCCCGGGCGATCGGCCACCAGTAGCCCGACCACGGAGTGTGCTTCGCGGCCCCCTGTTCCACGGCCGCTTCGGCGGCCTGAGCGCAGGCCAGCAAGGCACAGACGAGCCCAAGCGTCCCAATGCGTTTCATGTTCGCGGCTCCCACTACCTGTCGGCCTTTTCCTCGGCCGGAATCACTTTGACCAGCCGGCACTCGGTCGAACCGTTCTTGCTGTAAACCGGCCAGGGGAGACCGGGCTGCCACAACTGGCGAACTTGCCGCTCGCCGCTCTTCAACTTGACCTCGACGACCGGCTGCGCCGTGAGGCTCTTCGTATACGTCTCGTGGACCAGGCCCTTCACCTGCTCGGTTGCGACCGGCTCCACCTGCTGTTCCACCTGATGGGCAAACCCGAGCTCGCCGACCGCCTTCTCGCCGGCCGGGCCCGTATGGGTCTCGTACGTGAACGTCTGCATGCCCTTCGCCTGGTTGCCCGAGAAGAGGGGCAGATCGAGCGGCAACGCGCTGAGCGGCCCGAGCACGGGCGACGGCTGGCCGCTGGAGAACTCGTAACTCTGGGTGATCGTCTGGAAGCCGTCAAGGACCGGGATCTGCGTTTGGATCTGGCGGATCGCCAGCGACTTCTTATCCACCCAGAGCACGGTGGTCGGCTGCTCGCCCTCGGCCAGGCACTTGACTTCCAGGCGGTAGCAGTCGTCCGAAAGCGTCTTCTCGTACCGCTGCACGGCGAACTGCCACTGAATGGGCTTGAGTCGCGACGGGGCGCTCACCTCTCCCCGCGCCTGCAAGGGCTGGCTGACCGTCTCCACGATCCAGGAATCGCCCAGCTCCCATCGCGGGATGAGCTGTTCAAAGGAGGGGCTTCGGGTGTCGCGCTGGGGCTCGTCGGCGGCGCGCGCCGCAAAGGCCCCCGCCAGCCCTCCCACCGCCAGGATCGCGACCAGAGACACGGCTTTTTTCTGCATCATCTTGCTCCTCGACCGGTTGGCTGCCGCATCGATGGCCCCTGGCCGCCGGCGTGGCAATAGGATCCGCGGCCGGTAGTACCGGATCTTCGCTAAGTTATCATAACTCACCGTGCAAGCCGGGGACTGGGAATCCCGGCGTAACTCGTTGTCGAACAACGCCTTACGTGCGGAAATCCGTCAACATGCGTCGAACCTGCCCGTGACTGCTTGTTTCCATGCTCCGGCGAGGGCCATTTCCGCCCAAACGGACTGCGTTGCAGGCATCCCAACCCATACCACAGCATAGGCTTTCAGGCGAACATCTGTCTATCCACTGCCTATCTATTGCCAAACCACGCTCCGCCCCGCCAAATCGGTCGTCCGGGGAGAACCGGCCCCGCCATCGATGGCCCAAACGTGATGGCACGGAAAGTGCAACATCAAAACGCGCGAGCGAGGGACAAGAAGGCGGGTTTTGCCGCTTCTCGCTTGCGATTCGGGTTGGTGTGCGCGCGGGCAAACGTTTCGTCTGAACGAAGCGTGTGGAGCAGAGTGGCGACTTGAGGAGTGTCGGAGCGGGTCCGGCGCCCCGCGGCACGGCCTGACGGTCCTGGTCACCCGGCAAAGCGCAGACGGAGGGGCCGCGCACCAACTGCACGTGCGCGGCCCCTCCGGGGACCGAAACGTTGAGACCCGCGTTACCCCATGGCAGCACCGGCCGGAAGCCGGCGCCCCTTCACTCCGAGCCGCCCGACTCGCCAGGCTTGGCCGACTCGCCGCCCTCAATCGCGAAAGCGAAGACGTTCTGGCTCGCGTCGTCGGTGACCGTGGCCGTCAGGCCGGAGCTTTGGGGAGTCTCGTACTTCGCCGGAAGAAGATTGACCGGCGCCGAGGCGGCATCGTCCTCGACCGCGCCTGCGTAGTCGGCCGGCATTTCTCCCTCGGCTCCTTCGCCACCGCCTCCGGCAGCCACGTCGGTCTCGCCGCCTTCGTACTTGACAATCTTCACGCCGTACTGGCCGGGAGCAGCGCCGTCACCGCTCGCGAACGTGGTCAGCGTGTACTTGCCCGAGCCGTCCGTCGTGCCGACTGCGCTTTGGCCGCTGCCGGTGGGAACGAACGTGACCGTCGCCCCGTCCACGGGATTGCCGCCCTGGGTGACCGTCCCGGTCACCGCGAAGGTCGCCGGTCGGTCGCCGCCCTGTTGAGGGCAACCGAGCCCCAGGACCATGCCGACCATCACCAGCGCAAAACACCCGTAAAACGTCGCTTTTCTCATCGTGTCTCCGTCCTGAAAGAGGATCGTTCGGGTTAGTGTGCTTGCCACAAACGGGAGAAGCACGGCAACCGGACGCCGTGCTTCGTCCCGCAGTGAACGCGCTAGACGCCGCACTACTGCATGGAAATACTCTCACCGCCCGCTTTTGATCCCATCGCCCCCCAAACGCCGTATCGGCTCATGCCCTGGTTCACTGCAGGGAGTCCCAAGTTGCCGGTGTCGATCGTCTCGCTGACGAATCGAACGGACCCGTCCGCGATCAGGGCGTTGACCCCACCGGGGTGGCGACTAGAGGGCGGATGCACCACGTGGTTTGCATCCCCCCAGCTTCCCGCCTCGGAGCAGGCCGGGGCGTTGGGCGGCAGCACCGTGTTGAAGCCGACAATCGCCGACTCCCCGTCGTGCCAATTCTGGCCAAAATAGGAGTGGACGGGCGTGCCCGCCACAAAGTACTTGCCGTCGCTAAGGGTATAGCAAATGTTGGGGGAATTCCGCAGACCGCCACCCGCATGGCCGCTCCCCTTCACGTGCTCTACTTCTTGCGCCGCACACGTGCGCGGGCTTCGCCCCCTGAATCGACCCATATCCTCGTGACTGCACCGTTCGCTCATCATCACCGTGTTGCTGGTCCCGTCCTGAATGTCGGCAAATCTCGTGCATCTCAGGTACCCGAATATGCCACGGGGCGTTTGATCGGTGCGGACACTAACGATCTGGTCCCCGGCGCAGAACGCGTAGCTGTTGGAACCCCGACCGGCGGGAGCGCCCTCGTCCGATGGACACTTGAGCCCTGCCGGGGAGTCGTCCCAAGGCCCCCAACCGGTCCATCCGACCGGCCCCTCGGGCGCAGTCGTCGTGTCGCCGCCCTTGATCCGGTCCCACATGGCGCCCTGCTCGATGTAGGGGAGCAAGGAAATGAAGCCGCTCCTTCGATAGGTGTTGTGGTCGCGGCCGCCACACCCCGAGCAACTCGTGCCCCCCATCCTGTACACGAGACACTTGAACGAGTCGTGATAGTTGTGGTGCGCCAAACCGAGCTGCTTCAGATTGTTGGTGCACTGCGCACGACGTGCCGCCTCGCGCGCGGCCTGAACGGCCGGCAAGAGCAAGGCGATAAGGATCCCGATGATCGCGATGACAACCAGAAGTTCCACAAGTGTGAAACCCACGCGGAAGGCCCGCGACCGCCACTTAAGCACTGTGACACTCATACAAACACCCCCCCATCAAAAAAAGGATGCAAGAAACAGAATACGCCAAACGCCGCCCGACGAAATCCCCTGCGGGCATCCGCAACCGGACTCCACCGAACGGAAAGTAGTCTAGTTGCATCTTAACAGCATGTCAACAAGCAAGGCGCGATGGCGTAAGATCGCCACCTTCGGGTCCGGAACCGGTTCTCACTTCGTTGGATACCCCCTCTGGAGGTGTAGCTCTACAGAGCATGCATGACCCACCAGGAGTCTCCCGCGATCACAACAAACCCGTTCCTGCATCCTCCTACCCACCCTATCCCGAGCCGACATTGACGCCCGGCCCACATTCACTAGAATGTTGCGACCGCTCAGGTTAGGCCGGCTATTCGCGAGAAAAGGTGACAGCCACCAAATCTGGCGAAGGTAGAGAAGATGGCACGTGACAGAATACCTGGATTACCCAAATTTGGTGGCTGTCACCTTTTCCGAGTTTGAGATGGCTGACGAACCCACCCCCCACGCCGGCGACGAAGAGAGCGCGCTGGAAGCCGCCCGACGGGCGAAACTCGAGAAAATCCGGCAGTTGGGCCTCGACCCATGGGGGGGCCGGTTCGACGGCCATCTGCCCATCGCCGAGATCCGCGCCCGGGAGGAGGAGATCGTCGTCGAGCCGACCGGGGATTGCCAGACGGGCAAGCCGCCCGAGCAGCATGGGCCGACGGTCCGGGCGGCCGGTCGCATCATCCTCCAGCGGAAGGCGGGCAAGCTCGTCTTCCTCGATGTCCGCGACTGGACGGGCAGGATCCAACTGTTGATCGGCAAGCGCCAGGTGGGCGAGCGGAACTGGGCCTTGACCCAATGCTTCGACCTGGGCGACATCATCGGCGTCGACGGCGAACTGAAGCGGACCAAGACCGGCGAGCTGACGATCTTCGCCGAAGAGCTACACTTCCTCAGCAAGTCGATCGCCCCGCCGCCGGCCAAGCACAAGGGACTCGTCGACGTCGAGTTGCGGCAGCGGATGCGCTACGTCGACCTGATCCACACCGAGGGGGTCTTGGAGCGCTTCCTGCGGCGGACCCGGATCGTGCAGTCGATTCGCAACACGCTGGCCGGCGAGGGCTTCGTCGAGGTTGAGGGCCCCACGCTCCACGCGATCGCCGGCGGGGCCGCCGCCCGGCCGTTCGTCACGCACCACAACGCCTTGGACATCGACCTGTACCTGCGGATCGCCCTGGAGCTGCACCTGAAGCGGCTTCTGGTGGGCGGGGTCGAGCGGGTGTACGAGCTGGGACGCGTCTACCGCAACGAAGGGATCAGCCCCCGGCACAACCCCGAGTTCACCATGCTCGAGGTCTACCAGGCCTACGGCGACTACCGCACGATGATGGAGCTGACCGAGAAGCTCGTTGTCGAGGCCATTCGCGCGTCGGGCCAGGACTTGAAACTCCCGTGGGGCGACGCCCAGGTCGACTTCACGCCGCCGTTTGCCCGAAAAACCTACGACGAGCTGTTCGCCGAGCACACCGGCGCCGCTCCCGACGATCTCGGCCAAATCGAGCGATTCGCCTACGATCACGGGATCGACATCGCGGGCAAGCACGCTGACGTGATCAAGAACGAGATCTTCGAGGGGCACGTCGAGCCAAAGCTTGCCGGGCCGGTGTTCGTCGTCGACTACCCGGCCGGAATCTGCCCCCTGACCAAGCGGAAGGCCGACAACCCGCAGGTCGCCGAGCGGTTCGAGCTGTTCGTCGGGGGCATGGAGGTGGCCAACGCGTACACGGAGCTGAACGATCCGGACTTGCAGCACGAGCTGTTCACGAGGCAACTGGAGGGGCTGGCGGAGGAAGACTGGATGGCGCGGATGGACCGGGACTTGCTTCGGGCCCTGCGGCACGGCATGCCCCCGGCCGGCGGGCTGGGCATCGGCATCGACCGGCTGGTGATGCTTCTGACCAACTCGCCGAGCATCCGCGATGTAATCCTTTTCCCCCTGCTTCGGCCGGAAGCCGAGTGAGAGGTCACGAAAGCAACGGAGATGGAGTAGGGTAGGTGCTTGCCCCCATGCGTCCGTGGCGGCGCTGACCGTGGAGAGCCTGTTCTGACCGTAGAGAGCCTATTCCGCGTGCGTGCAAGCACGCACCCTACGATTCTGCCGTCCCGAATGGGAGTCACGGATGAGTATCCCTGCACGGCGACGCGCGGGTTGCGACCCGCCGGCTTGGAGCCTTCTTGTCCGCCGGCTCTTCAAGCAATGCCGCAATCTTGCCGCCGATCGTGCGTATCAAGTTCCCCGTCCCTAGTCCCGAACCCTAAGCCCGTCTCTTACCATGTACCAGCTTCTCCTCTGTTGGCGGTATCTCCGCACCCGATACATCGCGCTGGCTTCGATCATCAGCGTCACGCTGGGCGTGGCCACGATGATCGTGGTCAACAGCGTGATGTCGGGCTTCACCACCGAGATGCGCGATCGAATCCACAACATCCTGTCCGACGTCGTGCTCGAGTCGCGCAGCCTGCTGGACGGCTTCCCCGACGCCGAGGCCCACATGGAGCGGATTCGCGAGGTGGCGGGCGATTCGATTGAGGCGATGACCCCCATGGTCGTCGTGCCGGCGATGGTCTCCATGCCGGTCGGCGACCAGACCCTCAACTGGCAGGTGCAGGTGATCGGCGTCGACGCGGCCGCGATGAGCCGGGTGGACGGCTCGTGCGAGTATCTCCAGCATCCCGAAAACCGGAAGGAATTGAGCTTCCTGCTCCGCGACGGGGGCTACGACACGCGAGACCATCAAGCGGGGCCCGACGCGCCCGAGCGCCCGGAAATGGCCTACGCCGGGTGGGAGTGCCGCCGACAACTCGCGCAGGTCCGGGCTTTTCGGGAAGAGTTGGCCCGATCCAACGAGCAATACGCCGAAGCGGCGTCGCTCCGACCGGGGACGCCGCAGGACGAGGGCGTCTCGGCGGCGAGCGACCCGTTCAGCACGGCCCGAGGGGGCGAAACCGGAGAAATCGACCTCGCCGCCGAGCAGTATCCCGGGCTGGTGATGGGAATCGCGCTGGCCAGCCAGCGCCAAAACGTGGGAGACAACAAGTACGAGGACCGCTTTCTGGTCCTGCCGGGCGACGACGTCACGCTGACCTACCCCACCGCCGCCACACCGCCCAAGTTCGTCAGCGCCAGGTTCACGATCGTCGACTTCTGGGAAAGCAAGATGAGCGAGTACGACTCGAGCTTCGTGTTCGTGCCCCTCCGCAAGCTCCAGGAAGACCGTGGCATGTACGACTACTTCGGCGGCAGGAAGCGCTACTTCGTCAGCTCGATCCAGATCAAGCTCAAGCCCGGCGTGGACGGCGCGGAGGTCCGCGACAAGCTCCGAGCCGCCTTTCCCGGCCAACTCTACTCGGTCAGCACCTGGAGCGACAAGCAAGGGCCGCTGCTGGCCGCCGTACGCATGGAAACGGCAATCCTCAACGTGATCTTGTTCCTGATCATCGCCGTGGCCGGATTCGGCATCCTGGCCATCTTCCTGATGATCGTCGTGGAAAAAACCCGCGACATCGGGATCCTCAAGTCCCTTGGCGCATCGGGCTGGGGGATTCAAGGGATCTTCGTCAGCTACGGGCTGTCGCTTGGCCTGGTCGGGTCGGGCGTGGGCATGGTCTTGGGGCTGATATTCGTCCATTACATCAACCAGATCGCCGCGTTCCTGGGCTGGCTGACCGGCCAGCCCTTGTTCGACCCGGAGATCTACTACTTCTACGAGATCCCCGCCATCGTCGACGCCTGGACGGTGGGCTGGATCGTGGCCGGCGCGGTGGCGATCGCCCTTCTGGCGAGCATCCTGCCGGCCTTCCGAGCCGCACGATTACACCCGGTGGAGGCATTGCGCTATGAGTGACCCGCGCCAACGAATCGAGGAAGAGCCGTCGGTCGGCGAGGGCCTGCTGTCGACGGGGCCTGCCGTGGGAATCGACCTGAGCGCGCCCGGTGGGCCGGACCTTGTGATGACGGCGTCGGACGAGGAGGAATCAACCGCCGCCCCCCTCACCGCAACCCGCGCTTTGCGTGCGACCGCGAGCGGACCCGCCGCGCAGCACCAATTGGCGGCCGTCAAGCTGAGAAAGAGCTACCGAAAGGGGGGCGTGACGATCCCCGTCCTGAGGGGAGTAAATCTGGGCGTGCGCCGGGGCGAATTCCTGGCCATCGTGGGCCAAAGCGGCTCGGGCAAGAGCACGCTGCTCCACTTGCTCGGCACGCTGGATGCCCCCGACGACGGGGCCATCTACTTCGACGGCGAGCGAATCGACAACCTCCGCAGCAGGATCCGCGACAGGCTTCGGAACAAGCATTTTGGAATGATTTTTCAGATGTACCACCTCCTCCCGGAGCTGACCGCCCTGGAGAACGTGCTGCTCCCGCGGATGATCGGGCGAAGCGTGCTCGGGTTCCTGCGACACCGTCGCGAGCACCGCGCCGCGGCGGCTCGACTGTTGGACATGGTGGGGCTGGGGCATCGGCTGAAGCACAAGCCTCGGGAGCTATCGGGCGGGGAGCTGCAGCGGGCGGCCATCGCGCGGGCGCTGGTGGCTGGCCCCGAAGTGCTCCTGGCCGACGAGCCGACCGGAAACCTCGACGGGGAGACGGGAAACGAGATCCTCCGGCTGCTCGGCTCCTTGAATCGGCAAGAGAAGCTCACTATAGTCATGGTGACGCATGATCGGGCGATCGCTCGACGGGCCGACCGCGTCGTCCGCCTGGTCGACGGTCGGATCGAAGACGTTTGACAGGGCCTGCCGGCCAAGTCGACCCCGGGGGGCGCCAGATTCACCCGAATTGCCGGGAGTGCCATGTCTCTGAAGGTCTACATCAACGGGAAGCTCGTCGACAAGGACGAGGCCGCGATCAGCGTCTACGACCACGGCCTGCTGTACGGCGACGGCGTCTTCGAAGGCATCCGCAGCTACGGCGGCAAGGTGTTCCGGCTCGAAGAGCACCTGGATCGCCTCTGGTACTCGGCCAAGGCCATCTGGCTGGAGATCCCGATCAGCAAGGAGGAGATGGGCGCGGCCATCGAGGAGACGCTCTCGCAGAACGGGATCGAGGACGGCTACATCCGCGTCGTGGTCACCCGAGGCTGCGGCACCCTGGGTCTCGACCCCGACAAGTGCAGCGATCCCCAGGTGATCATCATCACCGACTTCATCTCGCTCTATCCCGACGAGGTCTACGAGAAGGGCCTGGAGATCATCACCGTCAGCACGGCGCGAAACCACCCGGCCGCCCTCAACCCGCGCATCAAGTCGCTCAACTACCTCAACAACATCCTGGCCAAGATCGAGGGCAAGCAGGCGGGCTGCGTCGAGGCGCTGATGCTCAACCACAAGGGCGAGGTGGCCGAGTGCACGGGCGACAACATCTTCCTCGCCCGCAACGCAACCCTGCTCACCCCGCCCAACGACGCCGGGATCCTGGAAGGCGTCACCCGGGCTGTGGTCATCGAGCTGGCCCGGAGTGCGGGGATCGAGGTCTGCGAAGTCCCGCTCACCAAGCACGACGTCTACATCGCCGACGAATGCTTCCTCACCGGCACGGCCGCTGAAGTGGTCCCCGTGGTGAAGGTCGACAGCCGCACCATCGGCGACGGCACCCCCGGCCCCATCACCCGCACGCTGGCCGAACGCTTCCGCAAGCTGACGCGGAGCTGACGGCTTCCTTTCCGTTCCAGCGAAGCCGTGAGCGGCCAGAGGCGAATGCTCCGATGAGAATACTCTCTTCGCTTTGCTGCGCGTTCGTGTCATCCGTCTTGGCTTCAAGCTCGATTGCACCCCTGGTGCTGGCCGACGACTGGCCCCAGTGGCGCGGGCCCACTCGGGACGGCGTGTGGCGGGAGACGGGCGTTGTCGAGCGATTCGACGGGCCTCGGATCAAGCTGCGGTGGCGGGCGGAGATCGCTGGGGGTTACAGCGGGCCGACGGTCGCCGACGGGCGCGTGTTCGTGACGGATCGAATCGTCGAGCCGGAAGAAAGGGAACGGGTCCACGCGTTCGACTGCCGAAGGGGCAACAAGCTCTGGACCTACGCCTACGCCTGCGATTACGGCCCGATCACCTACCAGGCCGGCCCCCGGGCGTCGGTGACGATCGACGACGGCCGGGCGTACTCGCTCGGGGCGGTGGGCCATTTCCTGTGCCTCGATGCGGTCACCGGAGAGGTCCTTTGGAAGAAGGACCTGGCCGACGAGTACAAAGCCCGGATTCCCCAGTGGGGGATCGCCGCGGCGCCGCTGGTGGAAAAGGACCTGGTGATCGTGCACGTGGGCGGGGCCGACGGCGCCTGCCTCATCGCGTTCGACCGGAAGACCGGCCACCAGCGATGGACCGCCCTGGACGACCCGGCTTCCTACTCCGCCCCCGTCGTCATCGAGCAGGCGGGCCGGCGCGTGCTGGTCTGCTGGACGGGCGATCGGGTCGTCGGTCTCGATCCCAGCTCGGGCGAGCTTTGCTGGGCGCACCCATTCGAGCGCCGCCGGATGGTCATCGGCGTGGCCACGCCCGTGCGCTGTGGCGATCGGTTGTTCGTTTCCGGCTTCTACGACGGCTCGCTCATGCTGCGGCTCGCCCCCGACCGGCTCGGCGTGAGCGAGATATGGCGTCGCCGCGGTGCCAACGAGCGGATGACGGACGGCCTCCATTCGCTCATCGTCACGCCGTATCTGGCCGGCGACTACGTCTACGGCGTCGATAGCTACGGCCAACTGCGCTGCCTCGACGCCAACACGGGCGATCGCATCTGGGAAGACCGCACGGCCACCAGCCAGGTCCGCTGGGGCACGCTCCACATGGTCCAGAACGGCGAGAACACCTGGATGTTCAACGACCGCGGCGAGCTGATCATCAGCCGCCTCTCGCCCGAAGGGTTCCACGAGATCAGCCGGGCCAAGCTGATCAAGCCGACCCGCGGTCAGCTCAACCGCCGCGACGGCGTCACGTGGTCGCACCCCGCGTTTGCCCACCGGCACGTGTTCGCCCGCAATGATGAGGAGTTGGTGTGCGCGAGCTTGGCGAACAAAGAGTGAGCAGTAGGGAGTCCCGAGTGGAGCGTGGCAAGACGCGGGAGGAACGCCGGGCGTGGCGTCCCGGGCGGAACTTGCGACGTTTTGAAAAAAGGTGGCAGGCACCAAATTTGGCAAATGCGGGAAGAATAGAGAACAACGGATGGCGAAACCGTGCGGCACGCACACAAAAAAGCCCCCCCGGGGGCATGCTGGGTAAGTCGCACCACGCCACATTCTTGCGTAATATCCCCAAACTTACCAGATTTGGTGCCTGTCACCTTTCTCCTTTGGCTCGGCGAATGCGTTCGCGGATGGTCTCTGCGGTCAGCGGGTGTTCGTTGGCGGAGGCGGGCGGAAAGCAGGGCTTTTGGAGGTAGTCGTAGATCTCGCTGCGCAGATGCGCGCGCATGTCGTGGCCGGAGCGCCGCTCGCGCTCGGCGCGGAGGGCGTTGAGGGCGATGGGGGCGACGACCACCTTTTCGCCCGGGCCCGGGTCGGCCTGGGCGAGGATGCGGCCGTCGTAGTCGACGACCATGCTCCCGCCGGGCCAACTGAACGGGGGATAGTGCGCGAGGCTGGCCCCCTGGTTAACCGCCACCACGTAGACCGAGTTCTCCACGGCCCTGGCCCGATTGAAGAGCGTCCACCAATCCATCGGCGGCGTCGCCCCCCACGGGTCCATGTAGGCCGAGACGCGAACGATCACCTCCGCCCCCGCAAAGGCGATCTGGCGAATCGCCTCGGGGAAGAGCCAATCGTAGCAGGTGGCCACGCCGAGGTTGCCAATCTCGGTTGGGACCACGGGGAAGGGATCGTCGGGGTAGTCGGCCAGGTCGTGTGGGCTGGCGCACAGCTCCCAGGGGATCCACGGGTTGACCTTGCGATATTTGGAGAGCAGCCCGGTGGGGCCGATCAAGCAGGTGGTGTTGAACACCACGTCCGCGTACTCGGGGTCGACTTCGAGGAACGAGCCGGTCTGGATGAAGCAGCCGAGTCGCTTGGCCACGGCCGCGTACCGGTC
>CAZDHR010000084.1:0-19729 GCA_964505295.1 uncultured Planctomycetaceae bacterium | reverse complement strand
AGGGCAAGGTGCCGGCGGCCGTGCTCGAAGAGGCCGCCTGCGGGTGCCCGGCGCTCGCCCGTGCCTTGGGCTGGAAGGAGCTCGGCGACGACGTTTCCCAAGACGTGCCCGGCGACCGGGCCGAGCCGCATCCAGGAGACACCCCATGACCGATCCGGAACGCTACCGGCGACAGGAGCACTCCTTCTCGCACGAGCGGCGGGCGCAGACGTTTATCGCCGACCTGGGAGGCGAGCGCGCCCCGCTGGCCTCGGCCTTTCTCAAAGCGGCCGCCGCCGCGGCCGGGATCGCCCGGGTCTGGAGCGACTACCACGGCTCGGGCGGGCGCGGCCGGCACTGGCTCCTGGGCAACCACGACGCGCTGGTCGAAACCGTCAACGGCGACGTCGAGTACGACTACCTCGATCCCGGCTTCCTCGGCGAGGATCTCCCGGGCGCGATCGCCGGCCACCAGAACCCGTGGGTCGTGGTCCATGCGAACGACCCGGCGGCCGGGCGGTGGGCGCTTGAGCAACTGGCCGACCTGCCGGTCCGGGTCCTGCTGGCGCTGGCCGCGCCGGGCGGCGTGGTCGTCGAGCGGCATCCCTGCCCCGCCTCGGCGCTGGTGCGTCTGGGCGGGCCGGCCCGGCATCGGGTCGTCCCCGCCGGGAGTGCCGAGCTGGCCATCGCGGCGGCGGGGGTCACGTTGAACGAAATCATGCTGGCGGGCACGTCGGTCGCCGAGGAGCCGGCCGAGCCGCGGACCGTGCTCTTCTACTCGCTCCACCGGCGGCGGCGGATCGACCTGCCGCGGGCGGCCACTTGGCAAGATCTCGTCGACGAGCTGGAAGAAACGCCCCAGCGGGCCTCGTTTTGCGGCCGGCGGATCAAGCAGGTCGGCGCCGGCGCCCTGGGAAACTGGACCTCGATCGGCGTCGCCCTCGACGGCGGCGTGGCCATGGACGTGATCGACGGCGATCCCCAGGTCGAGCCGCACAATCTCAACCGCCAGGTACTGCTCGTCCACGGGGTCGGCCGGCCCAAGGCGCCCGTGCTGACGCGCGAGCTTCGCGCCTTGGATCCGCCGGGCACGTACGCGGCGTGCGCCCGGTACGTCGAGCGGCCCGAAGACATTGAGCCGCTCGACGGGGTCGATGCCGTGATCATGGCGCCCGACAACAACGCCGCGCGCCTCGTCGGGGCCGACGCGGCGTGGCACGGGGGCGTGCCGTATGCCGCGGGCGGCACGGGCGTGGCCGGGGGGCAGCTCGTCGTCCAGCAGCCGGGCAGGGCTTGCTTCCGGTGCATCACCGGGCTGGGCGACGAGCCGGCACCCGAGGCGAAGGACGCCGGCACCAGCTCATGCGCCTTGGCCGCCAACGAGAGCATCGTGGCCAGCAACATGGTCGTGGCCGGGCTGCTGGTGAGCGAGCTGCGCGAGGCGCTGGCCGGCCGGCGCACGCAGAACCTGAGGTTTTTCGGCGACGGCGGCCGGGGCAACCGGCTCGGGCGGATGGCGAGCGATCCAGAGTGTTCGCACCTGGCCGAGGTCGGCGCCAAGACGGCAACCTGTTCGGTCTGAGGTTTCGATGCGTGCGCGAGACACCGGAAAACGTCGCGATCGGAGGGCACCCCGATGACCACCATCGTCTGCTACGAGCCGCAAGCCGAGGAAACCGATCGGGCCGTGTGGCGAAGAATCACGGACGCCCCCTACTTGACCGAGCGGCAAGGCACCCTGGTGCTCGAGCTGCCCGGGCGACGCCGCTACCGGGCGCTGGTCAACGGCCTCGACGTGCTGGGGCGGATCCAGGTGGTCGAGCGGGGCGACCTGGTGCGGGTGTTCGAGCCGGGGGGGGCCGAGGTGTCGTACGTGGTGGGCCGGGCGATGCCGTCGGTCGAGCCGGGCGAAGGGCGGGCGTGCCAACTCACCGGCAAACCGATCGTCGGCGAGGCGATCCTCTGCTCGTCCTGTAATAGTATGTTCGCCCTGGAGGTCGCCGAACAGTTGGGCGATTGCCCCGTCTGCGGCGCGCCGCTCGGCGTGGAAGACGAAGTGCCGCCGGAGGAGGAGCTGTGGTGACGCAAGTCAACCGGTGGAGCCTGCTCGCGGTCGGCTGCGGCACGGCCAACTTGGCCTGTGCTCGGGCGGTCGCGTCGAGCGCCGTGGCAAGGGGGCTCGGTTGGGTGGGCCTCGTCGACCCGTCGGCGATTCGCGAGCTGAACGCCGTGACGTGTCCCGAGTACGCCGGCCACGCAGGGCGCCCGAAGGTCGAGCGCCTGGCCGAGCTGATCCGCGAGTGGTGCGCGCCGCCGGCCGTCGCGGTCTTTCGCCACTACCTGGAGGAGGTGGACTGGCGGCAGGTGTTCGAGGCGAGGTCGTTCGACACCGGGCACGGAGGGGGCGCGCCGGCAGGGCCGCTCGTGGTGCTCGTCGGGCTCGACGACTGGGGCAGTCGCCTCCGCCTGGTGGAGCAGTTGCGGCACGCAGCCGCTCGGAGGCCGGCCATCCTGCCCGTCCAGGTCGCCGTCGACCGCGACGAGGCCCAGGTCACCGTACTGGGCAACCGCTGGGAAGACGCCTGCCCGGCCTGCGGAATCTTCCCCCTGCCGGAGAGCGAGCCGTGCCTGCTGCTCGGGCAGGGCGGCCGGCCGGTTCGGGGCGATCTCGATCGGGAGGCGCGCGCCGCGGCCACGCTGGTGGCGGAGATCGTCGCCGACTACGTGGCGGCCGGCGGCGTGGGCTGCGCTTGGGTCGGCCGGAAGACGAACCTGCACGCCGAGTCGCCCGGCAGCCGGCGGTTCGCGCGACGCACGCGCAGGCGGGCCCGCGTTGCCGGTTGCATGGGCCCCCACGCCACGGCCACCCCGATGCGGCCGGATGAGCTGTTAGGGGCATACGCACTGACTGGAGAAGGGAGTACGGAACCGAGCTTGGAAGGAGGATCACCATGAGTGTCGCACCGGAAACCACCGAGCGTGGGCCGTGCGTCGTGCCGGTTCATCACGTGACCGAACGTCTGCGTGAATCACCGAACGTCTGCGATCAGCGCAAGTCGCGGGATATCGGCAGGCTTCAGGCGTTGGCCGAGGGCCCGTGGTCCGATCGCGTGGTCCTCTTGGGGATCGATTGCGGGCGGCAGTGGAGCCTGGACCTCGTGCTGCAACTGGACGTTGCCGGGCTCGTGTGGCGCGGCCGTGCCGAGCCGCACCGGAAGTGGACGATGCTCGTCGCCGTGCCGCACAACTACCCGATGGCCATGCCGGGGGTACGGTTCGTCGGCGGCGTGGTGCCGTACTGCCCCCACGTGATCCACCGCGAGTTTCTCCCCGACGAGGGGGGCCTGCCCGTCGAGCTGCGGCAGTTCGTCGAGGCGGTGCGTGCGGGTCGCGACGGGGCCTGCTGCTACCTGCGGCACGCGCAGTGGAGCCCGCTCACCACGCACGACCTGGCGATAGTCGTCTGGCAGGTCGGCCGGATCCTCACCGGCACGCGGCTGTTCGGCGAGCGGGGCTCGCTCAACAACCACGCCCGCGACCACTACCAGCGGGTCCGGGACGAAGGGCACCTGCCGCTGGGACCGGGGCTACCGGCGCCGTGGGCGTCGTCGGACGACGGCCGATCGGGTCCGGACGGGCCGGACCTCACCGGCGAGCTTGACGACGAAGGCGACGCCATCGAGTGGGTTCACGAATCCTGACGGCGCCGTGACTGGAGGAGGAGACGATGCGTGCGATTCTCTCGGTGGCCGATCCCGTTTGCATCGACGCGCTGCGGAAGTACGCCGACGAGCTCTGCGCGGTGGGGCTGCCGGTGCGTATGGAGGAGGTGCCGATCGACGACGGTTGGACGCACGAGACAACCGTCTGCATCGAGTGGGGGCCGACGGCGGAGGAGGCGCACGACTGGGAATTCGAGGAAGACGAATGGGGGGGCGAAGCAGAGGACGTTCGGCCCTCGCCCGGGCGGGGGCTGGACGACGGGCCGAGCCGCCTGGCCGAGCACTACCTGCGGACGATGCGGTTTCTCGCGCGCAACGTCGACGCGGCCCGGGCCTCGGTGGCCCCGGCTCGTCGATCACGCAAGAAGAAGTGAAAGCGTAGGGTGGGTGCTTGCACCCACGCGCAGGCAGCCCCAGCCAAGCGGCCACGCGTGCGTGCGAGCACGCACCCTACGGGCAGTGGCACGTAACGGGAACGAGAGTCGGAGGAGGGGCTACACCTGAGCCGTGTTGAAGCCGGATGGCACGGGGGCGTTCGCCCGACCCACGGTGGGTCGGGGGCGTTTCGGCGGCGTCCGGTGTGGAAAGGAGGTGGCGACGATGAAGACTTTGACCTTCAAGACCCTCGATGGTCGCACTTTTTCAGGTGAAGTCAAGAACGGCGCCGCCAAACTCGGATCGGTGGCGAGCCGGCTCGCCAGCCGGGCCGGATTGAGCGGCACGTTCGAGCTGGTCGACAGGGAGGGTGTCTCGCTGGACCCCAACCTCCCGCTCGACGACTTGCCCGATGGCGAGGAAATCGCCATCGCCAGCGAGTTGACGCCGGCGTAGATACGCCGGGTGCGCAAGAATCAGGTGTGGCCCCTCCCCGGCTCCCGCGGGGTAAAACGATCGGATCACGGAGTGGTGGATGATGAGCGCAGACAACGCGGCGGTCGGCTCCCGTTCGGACACCCACCTGCTCGTGCTGGTCGTCCAGGGCGACCACGTGGTCGGGCATCGCATCCTCGACGTCGCCCGGGGCGGCTACCGGCCGCTTATCAAGGAGCTGGCCTACCGGGCGGTGGCTACCGACCCGCTGCGTCTGGCCGGCCGGCCGTGGCGGCTCCATCTCCAGCTCGAGGCGGTCCAGACCGACCGGCCCCGGCTTCGCTGCGAGGCCTGGCCGGGGGGGCCGGCCGACGCGCCGCTGGCGGCGATCGCCGTGCCGGTCGACCACTTCGCCTGGATCGGCACGTGGATCGCTCGGCAACGGAAGATCCGCGACTACTCGGTACACGTCGCCGTTCCCGAGCCCGACCACCCGCTGGTGCAAAAGTCCCTCGATTGGGCCGACGACGATTTCGCCGTCTCGGTCGACGCCGAGCCGGAGCTGCTCCTGCCGGCCGGTTTTTCGGTCGAGCCGTTGGGGCCGCGCCGGGTGGTTCGCCGGGTGGGGGAGGGGACGTGGCTGAAGTGCGTGTTCGGCGCGGAGGCGTGGACCGAGTTCACAGTCGCCGCGGCGATGGAGACCGAAGTGGAGCGGGGCTGGCTCGCCGCCGCCCGAATGCACCTGGCCGACGACGCCTGCTTCGTCGTGGTCGAGGAGCTATTCGAGCTGCCGGCCGAAGCCAGCCAGTTCCACCTGCACACGCAGGGCCGCGAGTTCTACCGGCTGCACCGAGAATTGGGGGGGCGGCTGGGAGGGTATCTGCACCTGCATCCCCGGGAGGTGGACGGGATTGCCTTGGGCCCGAGCCCCTCCGGGCCCGACGTGACCGCGGCCTGGAACGTGGACGCCGCCAGCACGCTCTGGCCGGTCTTTCCCATCGCCATGTTTGGAGCCCGTGCCGAGACGTGCGGCACGGACGTCGCCGCCCACGGCTTCGTGAGCGGCGTGATTGGAGAAGTCGATTTGGAGGTCGCCCCATGAGCAAGCCAGACGGACGGCGCGAGCGGCTTCGAGACCCGCTCGACAAGGCCGCCGCGGTCGTCACCGAGGACCCCGACGCGCTGGACGACCCGGAGGTGATCCGGACGGCCGTGCGAGAAGTGCTCGAGCGGTTCCGCGGCGATCCGCTGGGGTCTTTGCGGTACGCGGTTCGCGAGGCCATCCGGGCCCGATCGCAGCGCGACCAGTTGATCGACATGGTGGACACGTTCAAGCGTCAGCTCCGCGAGCAGCCGCGCCTGACCCGCGTGCTCAGCCGGCCGTTTGCGTTCGGCAACAACGGCGACGTGCGCCGGTTGTTCTACGCCGCGCCGGCCGGCCGGGAATCGGTCGCCGAGTGCGTGTGCGTGGCCGATCCGCACGAGACGCCGCCCCCGCCGTTGTCTTTCTGTTACACCGATTCCGGGGGCAAGTTCTACCTGGGCGCGGCGCCGCAGCTTCCGCCGGCGCAGCTCGAAGAGCACCCGGTGGTTCGCGCCGACCCGGAGAGCGAATTTGCCGACGTCGGCTGCGTGGTCGTCCGCGACGGGCCCGAGCATCACTCGGTCCTGCTGGCCGACCGCGAGCTGGTCGAGACGATCCAAGCCCACCTGGACGACGGCGAAGGGGTGGTGGTTCGGCACGACCGGCTGGTCGCCCGGGGCATCGTCGAAAGCTCGACCCACGCGCCCGAGGACTGGCTGGAGATCCCACCGTTGGACGGCCCGGCCCTTTCCGACCTGATCTTCCCCCGCTGGCTCCAGGAGGAATGGCAGCGCGACGTCCGCTGGATGGTGTCGCGCCGCCCGCTGCGCGTGCTGTTGATCGGGCCGACGGGGACGGGCAAGACGGAGGGCGTGCTTCGCGCCGGGCGTCAGGCCGCGCGCGAGGCGGGCCGGCAACTCGCCCTCATCCGTATGTCGGCCCCGTATATAGGCTCTTCGTACTACAGCGAAACGGAGCGAACCATCCACCGGGCGGTCAAACGGGCCGAGCGGCTCGCCCAGCAAGGCTACGTCACGGTGATCCTCCTCGATGAGGCCGACGCCCTGCTCGGCAACTCGGAGCACCGCTACGAAGGGGCCGTCGACCGCCGGGTGCGGCTCGCCTTTCAGGAGCTGTTGAGCGGCGAGCTGGAGGGCGTGGCCGTCTACCTGACCATGAACCCGCGGAGCGACAGTTGGCTGCCGGCCGCCATCGACCGGCGGTTCCGCAAGCGGCGCTATCCGCGGACCCGCCGGCGGCAGATGGCCGGCATCTGCGCGGGCTGCGTCGAGCCGGCCGCGTTGGACACGCTGGGCGTGACGGCGTCGGAGTTCGGAGGTCGGGTGGCCGATTTCGTCTACGCCGGCGGGCTCGTCGTGGCCCGGGTGGTGATGCACAGCGGCGCGACCAGACTGGTCCGCGCCCGCGACCTGCACGACTGCTCGCCCGGCAAGCTCCGCGACCTGATCCTCGACTTCTGCCACGACGTGGAGGACGGAACGACCCGCTCGTTGGAGCCGCTGTGGACGCGCCTGGAGCGGGAGTTCCGCTCGGCCTCGCTGAACGAGGCGAACCTGTTCGAGATGACGTTTCTCGCCAAGCCGGATCACGACACGGTCAAGAAGGTCGAGCCGGTGCTCGGCGGTGCTTCGACGGCCGCGCCGGTGCTGATCGCGTGATCCCTCCGGCGCCGAGGAGAAACCCATGTTGTGGGAAACGGACAACCGGGCGACCGAGACCGCAAGGGAAGTGTTCCCCGATCACGCTACCCGCGTGCTCTCCAACGGCAAGCGCCAGTACGTGCTCCAGCCGACGCCGTTCGGGCGCGTGGAGCTGGTGGGGTTCGACAACGGCTTCGTCGTGGCGGCCGAGCGCCCCCCGCCCGGCGCAGTGATCGATCCGGACCTCTTGCCGCAGCGACTGCTCGGCCACCTCGAAACGCACGGGCTCCGCGCGTGGAAGGTGGTCTACAGCGACGACTGCGCCGAAGCGATCCGCGCCCTGGTGCGGGAGGAGCCCGAGGGGAACCCGTTGTCGGGCGAAGGGTCGCCGTCGGGCGGAGTGCCGATTCCCTTCGTCTGTCCGATCACTTCGTCGTCGGGGCTGTTGGGGGAGACACGCCAGGGGCGGTGCGAGCAGTTGGCCGGCTTGATCGCCTCGCAGCAGCACCCCGGTCCGCTGGCGCAACTGGTCGGCCCCGACGGGGTGGGGAAGCGCGTCATGGCGGCGGCCGCGGCCCGTTGGATGGGCTGGTCGCTGGTCGGCGAGCTGCCCCTGTCGCGGCTGCTGGTGGAGCGCGTGCTGCAAAGGCCGTTGGAGACCGCGCTGGACACCGTGCTGGCCGCCGGGGCCTCGCTGGGGGCGGACGACCTGCTGGTGGTCTCCGACGCGGAGCTGCTGGCCAGGCTGCCCGATCCGATCCGCCGATCGGTCGTGCGCGAGCTGGCCCGATTGCCCCACGTGGTCCTGGTGGCCCGGCCCGGGGCGTCGCCGACCGATCAACGGGTGACGCTCACCTGTCCGGGCCTGGAAGAGATGGACGACGTGCGGACCCTGGTCGCGGCGGAGCACCCCCGCGTGTCGTTCGCCGGGGCGGCCCTGCACCTGGCGGCGCGGGCGGCGAGCGTGCCGGGCGTGGGGGTCATTCCCGGCCGGCTGCTGTACCTGGTCCGCTTGGCCCTGGCCCTGCGGCCGAGGGATCTGGCCGACGAGATCCTCGCGTGCGATTCCGTCTCGGGCAAGGCCTCGGCGCGGCACACGGAGCCTCGCGAAGCGGTGCTGGCCCCGGACGAGATCAGCAGCGCCGTCACGTTGGCATCCACCGCGTGGACCGAAGAGGACGAGGATGAATAGACCAACTCACGACAATCGCACGTTATCGTTCCCACGCTTCGCGTGGGAACGCAACCCCGCGACGCTTTGCGTCGCGGATCAGGACGCCAAGCGTCCCCAAAGTTCGTTCCGGCGCGAAGCGTCGGAACGACGAAAGGCCGATCTGTCGTTCCCACGCGAAGCATCGGAACGATGACCAAGAGGACAAGGAAGGATAGCCCAGCCCACAACGAGCGTATCACCACGGGGCGAAGATACTGGTAAGGAGAGCCAGACGATGAACGCGTTGGAACTGACGTCGTTGCTGTCGAGCGCGCTGGCGCGCCGCACCTCCGGCAACCAGCCGACGATCGTCAACCTCGTCGGCGATGCGACGGTGTTTCGACCCTACTCCCGGCTCCACGCCTCCGGCGATCGGGTCTCCTTGGAGGCGCTCGTGAACCACGAGACGCACTGGAAGCCCGTGGGGCGCTTCTGCCGCGTCTTGGAGCCGCTGTTCGGCGACGCGAGGACGATGCGGGGAGGCGACGGCTGGGGAGGAGCGGTGCTGCCGTTTCTGGCCGTCTTCGGCTGCCGTTGGGGCGCCGGGCTGGCCAGGCAGATGGGCACCGAGCCGTCGTGCCCGGTCGGGCCGGGATGCGACGACGACTCCTTCCGGCGCGACTACCGCGCCTGCCTGGACGACGCCGAGCGGGCCCTCCAAGTCGCCGGTGAGACCATGGACGCAATGATCCGCGTGGTCCAGAGTCCCGCGAGCTGGCGGCGAAAGACCGGCGCCCCGGCGATGCTCCGGCTCGAGCCCCTGCGCGAGACCACCCGCGTGATCTGGCTCGCGCGCGACGGCACGGAGCTGGGCCGGGAAACGCTCGAGGAGCTCGCCATGAGGATGAGCTCCCAGCCGAGCGTCACCGGGCTGCTGCGCCGGGCCGAGGACTGCCAGCGCCGGCAAGCCGACCACCGGGCCACCGGCGACCGCGCGCTGGAGGCCGTCTGCCCGCCGCTGGCCGAGGCCGTTTGCCACGCCCGCGAGCACAATCGCCGCGTGGGGTACCGCCTGTGCGTCAGAAGAATCCACGGCCTGCCCGCCGAAGTCTACCTGTTCGTCGGCCCGGGCCCCGACGCCCAACGATACGTTTGCGCCCATCTCGTCGCGCGTCGGGCACACGAGGAGTTTGTCCTGGAAAACCGCGCGCGCCAGTTGTTCTACTTCCCGCCCGTCCAGTTGCAGGCGATGATCGAGTTCATCCCCTCCGACCCGCCCTGGCGCCTGCCGCTTCCCATGGTGCGAATGCCCTCACGCCAGCCGCTATGGGTGCATCCCTACACGGGCTCCCTCCACGCCGACCGCTTCACCGACGCCGCACTGCGCCCGTCGAATCCTCAGGAGGCGATGGCGGGAATCTCCGAAGATGCCCAAAGGCTCGTGCCCGGGCTGTGGGAGTACCGACTCAATAGCGCCACGGCCGGCTGCTTGTGCCTGGGCGGCCAGGACTCTCGGAAGGCGGAGCTCGCCGCGCGGCTCCGGGAGGAGGACCCAGCGGCCAAGACGAAGCCCGACCTGTTCGGGCTGGTGCGGGGGCTCTGGGACCTGATTCGCGTGGGGCTGACGCGCGGCCACCAGAACAACGGCAACACGCCCATCGCCGAGCTGAGCACGTCGCAAATGCCTTATCTGATTCGATCGCCAGCGCCGCTGGCCGGCACGAAGCTGGCCGCGCGAGTGTTCCCCTACCACCGCGGGACGCACCCACGGTCTGGTTAGGATCGGCCGAAGAATAGCTTGATCAATCTTCGCCACGTCATCCTGAGCGCAGCGAAGGATCTTGGCTGCGCCCGCGGGAGATTCTTCGCTGCGCTCAGAATGACAAAATCAGAACATGCGCAAGTTATTCTTTCGCGTGCCCACAACCCAACGGCACGTTGGAAACGTGCCCCACACGACGCGCACGATGCGTGCAGGACGACGGTGCGGGACTTCAACCCGGAAGACTCCCGAGGTGCCAAGTCATGATCGCCAGCCAGCAGTTAGCAGCGCTCTTCGTGTCCGCCCTGGGCGAGCGCATCTTCGCCGGCCGGCCGGCCATCATTACGCTGGCGGGTGAGCCGATGCTTTTCCGCTTGATGACCGCGTCCGGTGCCGACTCGTACGAGGTCACCCTCGACGGCCTGGCCAACCACGAGCTGCCGTGGCGATCCGTGGGACGCCTCTCCCGGCTTCTGGGTCGGGTGTCGGAGGCGGGGGCACTCACGGGAAGCGTCCACGGTTGGGGGAAGGTCCTGCTGTCGTTTCTGGCCGCGATGGCCGGCGGCTGGGCCGTCCGATTGGCGGAGCAGATGGGCACGCGCTCGGCCCTCTCGTTCCGGCCAGAACGCCTCGAATCCCGCTTCCGCACGCAGTACGACGCCTGCCTCCGCGACGCCGAGCGGGCCCGTAGCCTCGGCGCCCAAATCACCGGCCACCTGATCGACAACCTCAAGCGCCCTCCGTTCGGCCACGGTCCCGCCGATCGGCCGGCCATGATTCGCCTCGAATCGATCGAGGGCCGGATCCTCGCCATTTGGCTTTCTGCCGACGGGCGGGAGCTGTGCCGGGAGACGCTCCAGAAGTTGGCCCAGCGCGCGTGTTCGTCCCCGTGCGTCCACAGCCTGCTCGACGAGGCACGTCGCGTGAACGCCCGCCAGGAGGAATACTGGGCGGCGGGCCGTACCCAGTTACGCACGGCCAGTGCTCCGCTGGCCGAGGCGGTCGAGCACGCCCTCCGAACGAACCGTTGCGTGGGCCTCTGGATCGCGTCGACCCGGTTCCGCGGCCTGCCGGCCGAAGCGTGCTTGTACATCGACCCCACGATCACCGGACCTCGCTACGCCCGAGTCAGCCTCGTCGCCCGACGGGCCCACGAGGAGTTCGTCTTGGGAAACGTCAAGGGGCAGCTCTTCTATTTCCCCCCGATCCAATTGGTCGCCCGGGTTGACTTCGCCGGCGCCAGCCCCCCCTGGAGCGTGCCGCGGCCCTACGTCCGCATGCCGCGGCACAACCCGGCGTGGCGCCATCCCTACACGGGCACGCTGAAGAGCGACCGGTTCGCCGAGGCCGAGATGCTGACCGTCGGCGAACGAGACGCCATGGCGCCCATCTCCCGCGACGCACGCGCCCTGCTCCCCTCGCTCGCCCGCGATGCCTTCCCCAACCAGGCCGGCACAAGCGACCTCTGCCTGAACACTCAGGACCTCCGCATCGGCCGACTGGTCGAGGCCACCTGCGGATCGCGGCGGGACCGCCCCGAAATCGACCTCTTGGGCCTGGTTCTGGGCCTCTGGGACATGGCTCGCATCGGGCTGACCCGCGCGCACGAAGTCAACAGCCACATGCCCCGCATCTCCCTGGCCCGCGGCAGCATGTGTCACGAGCTGCCCAACCTGTTCGTCCTCCGCGGAACCAGGCTGGCCGGTCGCGTCTTCCCCTACAGCCCCCGCGCGGCCGGGTGAACCCCGGCCCTTGCCCCGATGTCCTCGATCGAGGATATTGGTCCGATTCGGCACGCAGCGGGGATCGGCCTCGCGCGGGACCGTTCATCTCCTCACGGCAACGACACCATCGAGCTTATGATCGCCGTCGTCGACTACGGAATGGGCAACCTGCGGAGTGTCCAGAAGGGGTTCGAGAAAGTCGGGCACCAGGCGACCGTGACCAGCGACCCGGGCGAAGTGGCCCGAGCGGAAAGGGTCGTCCTGCCCGGCGTGGGGGCGTTCGAAGACGCCATGGCCGAGCTCCGCCAGCGCAACCTCGTCGAGCCGTTGCTCGCGGCCATCGAGTCCGGCAAGCCGTTCTTGGGCATCTGCCTCGGCCTGCAACTGCTGTTCGACAAAAGCTACGAGCACGGCGAGCATGAAGGCTTGGGCGTGCTCGCGGGCGAAGTCGTCCGCTTCGAGCTCCCGCCGGAGTACTCCGTGCCCCACATGGGCTGGAACCAGCTCTCCATCCCCCGCCGGGCCCCGATCCTCGAAGGGCTCGACGAGGGCACCTACGTCTACTTCGTCCACTCCTACTACGTCGTCCCCCGCGACCCCAACGTCGTCGCCACCACGACCGACTACCCCAAGCCCTTCTGCTCCATGGTCTGGCGCAACAACCTCTTCGCCACCCAGTTCCACCCGGAAAAAAGCCAAGCCGACGGGCTGCGGATTCTGAAGAACTTCGCGGAGCTCGTCTGACAACTCAGGCTGTGACTCAAACGGTGAGTGTGCGAGCCCGGAAATACGGACTGGTTCCGTCGAGATAGGGTCCTCCGCCAGCCTTCTACGCTGCCGACCGTGCCTGTCCCCATTTCCGGGCGGACCGTCCGAAACGCCGTTGGACCAATCGGAGTGACGACCGAGGCGCGGGAGGTGCTCCCCCGGCATTGAGCAGAACATACCACCCAATCGGACGGGAATCGGTGCCAAGCCCGGCGTGGTGATCGGTTTCCACGACGGCCGCCGGTGCCACGGCGTCACCACTACCGCAGTCTGGCTCTAATTGACGCGGTGGCCGGGAGTTGCTATTTTGTAGGACTCGCCATCCCGAACGGTCCGGGGTGGCGGATTGGTGATTACCTGACCGGACTATCGACCTAACGCCGGACGCCCCGTTCGGGGAGGCCTTCTGGCTCTCGACCGGGGACATAGCCGGTGTGCCTTGTGGGAGACGTGTGCGCGTGGCTACTGTCTTAGTGAAGGAGTTGATCGAGGCGGGGGTCCACTTCGGCCATCGGGCCAGCCGGTGGAACCCGAAAATGAGGCCCTATATCTATGGGCGCCGCAACCTGATCCACGTGATCGACGTGCGGGAGACAATCCGCGGGCTCTTGCGGGCGCGCAAGTACCTTCAGCAGGTCGCCGCCGGCGGGAGCCTGGTGCTCTTCGTGGGCACCAAGCGGCAGGCCTCGGAGACCATCGAGCAGCAGGGTGCCCGGTGCGGCATGCCCTACGTGGCCGACCGCTGGCTGGGCGGTACGCTCACCAATTTCCGCACCATCCGCAGCCGGTTGTCGAGGCTCGAGGAGTTGGAAGCGCTTCGGGCAAGCGACCAGATCAGCGCGTACTCCAAGAAGATGCAGTCGGCCCTCGCCCGCGAATACCGCAAGATGTACCGCAACCTCAACGGCATGCGGACGATGAACCGGCTGCCGGAGTGCCTGGTGGTCGTCGATCCGCGCAAAGAGAAGAACGCCGTGCGCGAGGCCCGAAATCTGGGGATCACCACCATCGCCCTGATCGACACCGACTGCGACCCCGACCTGGTCGATCTGCCGATCCCCGGAAACGACGACAGCATCCGCTCGATCGAATTGATCGCGACTCACCTGGCCGACGCCGTGCTGGCGGGCAAGGGGGGAGCGGGCCGGCTGAAACAGGAACAGGCCGAGGGCGACACTCCCTCCGGCGACGGCGAGACCGAGACGGGGACGGCGTAGCGGCCCTGCCCGCCGAGACGTCGCCGCCGGTCGCCGGGCCGGCGATCCGAGTCGCCCCGAGCGATGGGGGCCGGCCCTCTTCGACCCGGCGCCGACCGAGCTCGCCCTCGATCCGACGAAACAGACGTTCCCAAGCGAAACCAATACAGCAGGAGGTGGACACAGATGCCGCAAATCACAGCCGCCGCGGTCAAGGCGCTCCGCGACCGGACCGGGCTTCCCATGATGGACTGCAAGAAGGCCCTCCAGGAGGCGGACGGCGACGAAGAGGCCGCCATCGAGCAGTTGCGCAAGGCAGGCGCGAAGGTGGCCCAGAAGAGGGCGGGCAAGGAGACCTCGGAAGGACGGATCGCCATCTGCGCCAGCCTCGACCCCGGCGTCGGCACCATCGTCGAGCTTCAGTGCGAGAGTGCCCCGGTCGCCTCCAGCGACGGCTTCACGCAGTTGGCCAACGATCTGGCCCGGCAACTGGCCACCGGCCCCGGCGCCGCCACGCCGGAAGAGCTTCTCGGGCAGCCGTCGCCCAGCCAGGCCCCGAAAACGCTCCAGGAGCAGTTCGACGAACTGGTCAACCAGATCCGCGAGGCCTTCCGGCTCGGCCGAATCGCCCGCTTCGACGGACCCTGCGGCGGATACGTGCACCACGACGGCGGCACGGGCGTGCTGCTGGAGGTGGAAGGCGGCGACGCCGAGCTGGCCAAGGACGTCTGCATGCACGTCGCGGCCATGCGACCCTCGGTGGTCTCCAAGGACGATCTGGACCCCGAGGCCGTGGCCAAGGAGCGCGAGATCCTCAGCGAGCAGGCCCGCACCGAAGGCAAGCCGGACCATATCATCGAGAAGATGGTCGAGGGACGGCTCCGCGAGTTCTACGCCCAGCAGTGCCTCTTGGACCAGCCGTACGTCAAAGGCCAAGGCAAGAAGGATACGGTTGCCAAGGTGACGAAGGCCGCCGGCATGAAGGTGATCCGTTTCGTCCGTTGGGAAGTCGGGAAGGAGTAATCGGATGTCCGAGGAAGGGGAAGCGTCGGCCCAAGCCGTGTCGGGCCCGAAGCGGGTCGTGTTGAAGATTTCCGGCGAGGCCTTCACGCATCCGGGCGAGCGGGGCATCGCCATGGACGCGGTCGACTACATCGCCGGGCAGATCTCCGAGGCGGCGGAGCAAGGGGCCCGGATGGCGATCGTGATAGGCGGGGGCAACATCCTCCGCGGGGCCCATTTCACCATGCCCGGCTCGAGCATCCAGGAGGCCACCGCCCACTACATGGGCATGCTGGCTACCGTGATGAACGGCCTGGCGCTGCAAGACGCCCTGGAGGCGGCGGGCCGACCCACGCGCCTGATGACGGCCATCCGCATCGACGACGTGGCCGAGCCCTACATCCGGCGCCGGGCCCAGCGGCACCAGGAGAAGGGCCGCCTCATCCTGCTCGCCTCGGGAACCGGACGCCCCTTCGTCACCACCGACACGGCCGCCGCCCAATGGGCCCTCGAGCTGGGCGCCGACGTGCTGCTGAAAGCCACCCGCGTCGACGGCGTCTTCAGCGACGACCCCGAGAAGAACCCCCACGCCGTCCTCTACAGCGAGCTGACGTACGAGGACTATCTTCATCACAACCTCCGCGTGATGGACCACGAAGCGGTGACCAAGTGCGCGCAGTACCGGTTGCCGATTCGCGTGTTTAACTTCCGCAAGCCGGCCAACATCCGCCGCGCGGTCCGGGGCGAGCGGATCGGCACCCTGATCGCGAAATCCGTCGGCCAAGGGGAATAGGACCATGAGCGAAGACGACATCCTCCTCGACGTCGAAGAACGCATGGAGAAGGCGATCGGCGTGCTCAAGCAGAGCCTGGCCGGAATCCGCACGGGCCGGGCGAACCCGGGCCTGGTCGACTCCGTGCGAGTCGACGTCTACGGCTCGTCCTGCCCGATCAAGCAGATCGCCGCGGTCGGCGCCCCGGAGCCGAATCAGATCGTCATCCGCCCCTACGATCCCAACACGCTCAAGGACATCGAGAAGGCCATCCAGTCGAGCGAACTCGGCCTCAATCCGCAGAGCGACGGCCGGCTGATCCGGCTCATCGTGCCGCCGCTCTCGGGCGAGGTCCGCCGCACCATGGTCAACCGAATCCGCAAGCTCTGCGAAGAGGCCAAAGTCTCCGTCCGCAACATCCGCCGCGACGGCAACAAGATGGCCGACCAGGCCGAGAAAGAGAAAACCCTCTCCGAAGACCAGCGCGACGGCGTCAAGGAAGAGATCCAGGAGCTGACCAAAAAGTACGAGTCCGACGCCGTCCGCCTGGCCAAGGCCCGGGAGAAAGAGGTGCTGGAGGACTAGTGCCTTGTCAGGTTTCGCTCCGACTTCGGTAGCAGGCACACGCTGTGTGCCGTCCGCCGGTTACGGCGCACGGCGTGTGCCTACTACTCCGCAAATGTGGAAGTGATTCTTCGGCCGATCCTCAGTCGCCGTCGCCCGCTTTCTTCGGCACGTACTCGTGATCCCGCTTGCGGAGGACTTTGGCCTCGAGGATCTTGTCGGGCTTGGGCGGGTTGGGGGCGCGGGGGTCGCGGCGCTGGATTTTGGCGAGGACTTCGAGGCCGCGGACGACGCGGCCGAAGACGGTGTGCTTGCCGTCGAGGTGCCTGGTCGGGGCGAAATTGAGGAAGAACTGCGACCCGCCGCTGTCGGGCAGGGCCGTCTTCGCCATGCTCAGGCTGCCGCGGAAATGGAGCCGGTGGTCGGGCCGGTGGCACTCGTCGGGGATCGTGTAGCCGGGCCCACCGCCACCCGTGCCATCGGGGCATCCACCCTGCGCCATGAACCCGGGGATCACCCGGTGGAACGTGATCCCGTCATAGAAGCCCTTCTCCACCAGCGAAATGAAGTTGGCCACCGTGTTGGGCGCTTCGTTCTCGAACAGCTCCAGCTCGATCTCGCCCTGGTTGGTCACCAGCAGCACGCGGGGCAGGTCGTCGGCCTTGGCCTCGGCGGCGCGGATCTGTTGCTCCTTGGGCCACGCGTTCTGATAGTAGGGGATCAACTCCTGGTAGGACTGACCGAGCTGGCGGAGCTGGTGGTCCGGCGGGAGCTTGCTGAGGACGCCGAAGGCGTCGTGCTTGTGGGCCGCGTCGAGGTACTTCTGGGCGGCGTCGAGCCGGCAGGTGACCAGCGCGGCCAGGCCGGCCCAGGCGCAGACCGATTTGTCGGGATACCCGCCCTCGATGAGGGCCTCGGCCGGCAGGAGGACCGCCTCGTAGTTCTCCTTGCGGCATTGGTGCTCGACGACGTCCATGAGCACCATGCCCGCGGCCTCGCTGGCGTTGGGTGCTTCGGTGTACGCTTCCCGGGCGGCCTCGACCAGTGGGGGCGTCATGGCGCCGCCCTGCTTGACGAGGTCGTCGAACCGCGTCTTGATTTGCTGCTTGCGATCGGCGTCGGCCGTCTTGTATTCCGCCCGCAACTGGCGGATCTCGGCCAACATGGCCTCCCACTGGGAGAAGAGCTTTTGGAACTCCTGGTTCTTCGGCCCGAGGGGAGGCTCGGGCGCCGCCGGTTGAGCGGCCTCCGGGGCCGGCGGCTTGGGCTCAGCGGCCGTTGCCTGTACCCCGATGGTCGAGAGGCCCAGCAACAACGATAGGCACGACACGAGCGTCAAACGGATGCACACGGACATGGCTGGATCCTTGCTTGAAGTGCGTTCCCAAGCCGGAGCTTGGGAACGAGGAAACTAAGCGGGGGCTCGGGAACGAAGAAACAACGACCCGTTCCCACAACTCCCCTCTCCCAACTCCGGACTCCCTTCTCCCTCCTTCCCGACACGGGACCTATACGGTACCATACCGGCCGCCTCTTGTCCTAGGGGCAGGCGCGGAAAAATCGCCCCAAGGGAGCGCCCTCCATGGCCGGTCGGAAACGCGACTCCTCGAAGAGACGCCCCGGGCGCACGCCGCGCCGGTCGGGCGCCGCGCCGGTCGGGCTGCGGATCATCGGCGGACGGTTCCGCGGGAGCAAGCTCGACTACCACGGCGACCCGCGCGTGCGGCCGATGAAGGACCGGATCCGCGAGGCCGTGTTCAATCTCGTGGGCCCGTCGGTCCGGGGGAAGCACGCCGTCGACCTGTTCGCCGGCACCGGGGCGCTGGGGCTGGAGGCGATCAGCCGGGGGGCGGAGCGGGCGACGCTCATCGAGCAGCACGTCCCCACCGCCGCGGTCATCCGCCGCAACGTGGCCCGGCTGGCCGTCGAGTCGCTCTGCGACGTGATCACGGCGAACGTCTTCTTCTGGGCCGCCCAGCCGGCCGAGCTGGGCTCGACGCCCTGGCTCGTCTTCTCGTCGCCGCCGTACGATTTCTACGTCGACCGCGCCGGGGAGATGCTGGACCTCGTCGGCCGCCTGATCGACTTGGCCCCGGCGGAGAGCATCTTCGTGGTCGAGTCGGACGGGCGTTTCGACCCGGCCCGACTGCCCGACCCGGGCGCGTGGGACGTGCGCCGCTACGCGCCGGCCGTCGTGGCCCTCTGCCGGAAGCCGCTGGCGACGTAACGAAACACCAAGGTGGCAAGCATGGACGTTCAGAACATCGAGCGCGTCGAGGCGTTCACGACGAAGGACGGCTCAGAGATCCGCGAGCTGTTGGCCCATCGCAACTCGTGCATCCGGAACCAGACGTTGGCCGAGGCCCGGCTGCCGGTCGGGGCGAGCACGGCGGCCCACCATCACGTGAAGACCGAGGAGATCTACTACGTGCTGGAAGGCCGGGGCTTGATGCGCGTGGGCGATGAGACCCGGGAGGTGGGCCCGGGCGACGCGATCGCCATCCCGCCCGGCGCGGTCCACGAGATGACCAACACGGGCACGGCCGCCCTCAAGTTCCTCTGCTGCTGCGCGCCCGGCTACGAGCACGACGACACGGTGCTGGCCGAATAGCCCCGACGACGTGTAGGGGCCCCCGTTGTCGCCGAGGGCTTGCGGGTGTCTTGATTTCGGTTGCGGCGTCCGTCAAAAATGGGGTTAGATCCGGTTGCACGATCCGTGGAACGCCTACGCGATCTCCCGGAATCGAAGAATCCTGGACAGCACACGGTCGGTCCTTGCCTGGAGAACATCATGCGGCGACGACGCCTGACTTTGGCGCTTCTTGTGGCCTTGTGTTGGCCGGCACCTCGGATTTGGGCGTGTTACGCGGTGATCGTGGGGCGGGGGGCCTCGGCCGACGGGTCGGTGCTGGTCGCCCACAACGAGCAGAACGGCGGCCGGCGGATTCTGAATTTCCGGCGGATTCCCCGGCGCCGGTTCGCCCCAGGCGCGCAGCTCCGCTTGCTCCGCGGCGGCACGCTCGCCCAGGTGCCCGAGACCTGGGCGTTCCTCTGGAGCGAGAACCCGGGGCTTTCGTTCAGTGACGGGTACCTCAATGAATGGGGCGTGGCCATTGTCAGCGACGGATGCGCGACGCGGGAAGACGGCTACGAGGCCCTGGTCGCCCGGGGCGAGATCCGCCAGGGCGGCATCGGCTACATGCTCCGCCGGCTGGTGGCCGAGCGGGCGCGGAGCGCCCGGGAGGGCGTGAAGGTGGCCGGGGAGCTGGTAGAGCGTTTCGGCTATTCGGCGTCGGGGCGGAGCTACGTGATCGCCGACCCGCGCGAGGCGTGGGTGTTCGCCGCGGTTTGCGGGCGGCGCTGGGCGGCCCAGCGCGTGCCCGACGATTGCGTCGTCGTTCTGCCCAACGTGCACATCATCGGGGTGATGGACCTTGCAGATACCGACAACTTCCTGGGCTCACCCGACCTCGTCGACTACGCCGTGAAGCGGGGCTGGTACGAGAAAAAGGGGACAGGTCCAATTTGTGC
>CAZDHR010000083.1:13584-19739 GCA_964505295.1 uncultured Planctomycetaceae bacterium | reverse complement strand
GTGCGAAAGTCCATCTTCAGCAGTTCGTGTTTCTCCGCGTGGTGCTTTTTAGCCCAGCGCCCTTTCTCCGGAAGCCACAACGCCCACCATGCCTTCAGGTTTCCCGCCAGGCTCGTCATCACCATATAGGCCCAGTTCGAGAACAAGTTGTCCACCGGGGCACGCATCGAACGCACCCCGTTCTTGAGCTGTTCGATCAGATTCTCCTGGTCGCAGCGGTCGTTGCAGGAGAAGACCACCTCGGCGGGCGTGCTTTCCCGGTCGTTGGTAATGTAGAAGAAGTAACGGATCTCGTCGAACAGCCGTCGCTCCCGTTTCTCGTGGCTGATGTTTTTGCGCACCACCACCATCCGGTACGCCTTCTTGCACTGGGTCGGTTGATAGTCGAACTCGGCCACTTCTTCACTTTGGAGGTTCAACACTTCGAACCCGCGATCGTGCACAATCTTCTGCTTGACCTTATCCGGCCGTCTCCGCTTTCGGGTTCGCACCTCGTAGCGCGGCGGCCGCTTGAGCTTCTTCCATCGCGTTTTCGGCAGGTCATCGGCGATTTCTTTGAGGTTGTCTTTCGCGTCGTAGCCGAAATGAAACGTCACACGGTCTTCGTCCCAGCCGTCCAGACGCTCCGTCTGGCTGAAGTCCGTGTCGCCGCGGATCAGGATCTTGACAAAGCCCGCCCGACGACACAACGCGATCGCCCGATCGCACTGCGCGGCGGCCCCTTCGTGACTGGGCCGATTGCCCGAACGATTCAGGATGCTGAGCACCTCGTCCGTATTGGCCAGCGACACGATTAGCGGGTGATAGCCCCACGTGCCGTTATAGGCGATATCCATCCCCTGTTTGCACTCCCCGGTGGTCCCCACCAGGTGCCCGTCCATGTCGATGATCGCTTGCTCGAAGAACTCCTCCGGCCGCCTGGACCACACCTTCAACCGTGCCTCGTCGATGGCCTCTTCGAGCTGGCGGATCGGATCGGCCGAGCGGAACCGCCGGCAGAAGTCGCCTTCCGTCGTCGGGTCCGGAATGCGTTGGGTGCCCAACGCGTCGAGAAACGTCTCGTCGTTGCGACGCAGTTCAATGTCCTCCAGACAGCGGCCGTCACACAGGGCGTTGTAGGCAAGGTTCAACACGTGGTCCGATTCGTGGTAGGGAAGATGGATCTTCAGCAGGTGCAATCGCCGGTCGATCGCCTCGATCAAACCCGTTTGGCGCACCAGTCGGTGCACCAGCCCGATGCCCCCGTAGCTCACCGCTCGGGTGCGATCCGCCAATTCGTAGCGAATGTTGCTGGCCGAAAACATCGGCTCGGTGAAGTCCTGCTCGATCGGCCCATTGAGCCTTGCGGACTCGCTTGAAGAACCTCTTGCCAAACGGCGGGAAACGTCCTATCTTGGGCATGGGATCTTTCCGTGCTTGTGCAACCCCAAAACGGGGTAAGTTCAGAGCCGCACAATCATCTGGGAAGATCCCTTTTCACTGCAATACCAGTTTCCCCTATTTCCCAACCTCCTGGGACTTACAGTTTGAGCAAGAACAAGCGTTTGAGGGCCGTGTTGACACGCGAAGTCGACGGAAAACCAGTCAACGGAAAGGACGTGGTGTTCGACTGGCTCGCCGACGAGGTTCGTCAGCGGACCGGGCACGAGCAGCGAACGATCGTGGCGATCATGGACGGCGACGGCGTGGATGCCGTGCGTGCCGCGAGTTTCGAGGGAAGGGGTCTTCGACCGCGCCGCCCCACGGGCCGGAGGGGAGCCAGACAAAGGGTGGCCAACCTACGGAGTGTGGACACGCGTCGTCTCCACAGGTGCTCCCCTGAGGTGTCCCCTGGCGCGTGCATCGGCGAGGGGCGCGGGTGGAGACAGAGTCTGTTTTCACGCGCTCGGTCGACGGTCGAAAGGGGGGAGTAGGTGGTCCTCGGAAATCGGCCGGCCGCGGTGCCCTCGGGCCTTGAGTCGTTGCCGCCGGTAACCTCGTAAGACTACGTGTCCCTTGACATTTGTCGAAGCGGGGGAGCGGGTTGGCGAGGCGCGCAAAGAAAGCCGGGCAGCCTGGTGGCTGCCCGGTGGAGTCGCTTCCGGTTCGGAGGGAGGGACCGGTCTTGCGAATACAGGGCGACTCAGAATCGGTACGTCAGGCCGGCGAAGCCCCCGTGAAGCAGCAGGTAGCCGTTGTAGTCGATGTCGGCCAGTTCGGGGGTGTCGACAACATAGGGCGGGATCTGGTGGTCGGCCAGACCCACGCCGGTGGCGACCGTCAGGCGATAGCCGACCTTCGCGCTCCACCGGAGCGAAAATTGCCACTCCAGGCCCAGGTCGATCTCGGCGAGAAACGAGACCACGTCCTTGGAGGAGTTGACCGGGTAGGGAGGATAGCCCGTGGACGCGGCAGGGGCGAACCGCTCACCATCGCCGCGATACGCGTCGAAACGGTGCCTGATGTGGTTGTTGTAGATGCCCACTCGGGGAGAAGCGTAGAGGCGCCAACTGTCCCAGTAGTACCCCACGTTGCAGCCGATCTGAGCACCGATCATGTTGTTGACGATCTTGTCGTCGAGATACCCTTCCAAGGTCGGGGCGTCGCCGAATGCCACGCCGGCCTCGTCGAGGGAGCCGAACCGGAAATTCTCATGAAAGCGGAAAAAGCGGGCACCGACCGACCAGTCGCAACTGAACGGGCCCAAGGCGGCGTATTCCATTCGCTGGCGGATCAAGTTCACCTCGACGCTGTGCACTTCGTCGCGGCGCCAGATGCGGTGTTCCCGGGCGCGATCGAAGAGGTCCACGGGGCTGCCGGGCAGCGCTGGGTTGTCCCACACGACGTCGGAGAAATCCAGGGGCGTGCTAGAGAAATCCGGATCGATTCTGCTGTGCATGCCGGTGAACGGATCGAGCGTCCAGTAGGCGGCCTCGATGGCCCAGAAGCCGCCGCCGTAGCCGCCGCCGCAGTCGCAGCAGTCGCAGCAGAAACGGCGTCCGAAGCGAATCTCCGCGCCGCCGCGCCAGTCCAGGTCGTGCCAGCTTTGCTCCGTTTGGTCGGCCACGTCCGTAGTCTTGTAGCTGGTCCAGACCTTGTTCGGCCGGTCGCCCCGGCCCATGATCAGCCCTGCCACCGACGCGTACCACATTGGCTCGCGGCACGGCATGCAGGAGTCACAGCATTCAGCGCCGTCGCCGTCGCAGGTGCCGTACCCGAACCACGGATCGTTCGGTGCGCAGCCGGGGTCGGGCCCCCAAGGGGGAGGTGGGCAGCAACCGGCCTCTCCCAGCATCTCGTCGACCGCGCTCCGGGGTGCTTCCTTCGGCGACAGTCCGGGCTTGGGCGGATGCTTCTTCGCCGGCTCCTTCTTGCCGGCCTTCTGGGGGCGTTTGGCCGATGCGGTTTCGATCGCCGGTAGCGCGTCAACCGATGCGGCCACCGGCTGGACGGCCGCGTCGTACGGCGCGGCAAGGTAGTCGGGCAGGGCCGGCGCCGGCGACTCCACCTTCGGCAGCCTGACCAGCCCCGGTGAGCCATACAACCCGAACTGGGCCCACGCATTCGACGTCCACAACAGGGCCGTCATCACCGCGATGACCTGCAAGTATTTCATCCCTTCTACTCCATTTGTGTCTCTGGCGACGAAATCCCACTTAACCAATCGTCCACCGATCTGAAATCGCTTGGCCAATTCGATGCGTTGCGGCCGGTTTTTGCGATGCCCTCCCGCGGCAACCCTCGCTACCGGCGGGCTCGCATGGAGACTGCACCAGACCGGCAACACGGCCTTTCACTAGAACCGTAATAGATCTCCGTCATGACCCGACGAACTGATACAAGCCCGTCGTCAACCGAGGCGGGCGCCACGTGGAAAAAAGGTGGGGATTAGAAGGAGTCAGCAGCCGGCGCAGGCCTTGAGGCTTTTCCTAGAGACGCCCTAGGGTTCCTCGCGCGCATGCCAGGGGACATGGGGCCAGCCCGCTTGGAAAATCAGACGGCCCACGAGCCCGCGCCAAAGCCACTTTTACCGGCCGGTGGTCGCGTCGGCGTTCGGGACGGCTTGTGAGCCGTCCGACGTGCGACCGGCGGTCGAGCCTGTCTGGATCTCTTGCGCCAATTGCCGGTAGTCCTGGGCTCCGTTCGAGTCGGGCGCGTACTGGAAGATCGCTTGTCCGAAGCTCGGTGCTTCGGCCAGTCGGATGTTCCGGCGGATCCGGGTCTGGAGAACTCGTGCGCCGGCCCAGGGCGTCTGTTGACCGCGCGCAGCACGGAAGAACTCGTCGACGTCCTCGCTTACCTCAATCGCCAGGCGAGTGTGAGCGTCGTACATGCAGAAGATGACCCCGGCGAGCCGGAGCCGATGGTTCAGCCGCTTGGCCACCAAATCGATCGTCTCCAGCAATTTCCCCAGTCCGTGCAACGCGAGAAAATGAGGCTGCAAGGGGATGAAGACCTCTTCGACGGCGGCCAAGGCGTTGAGGGTGAGTATGCCGAGCGAAGGCGGGCAGTCGACCAACAGGTAGTCCAGCGGCTCGTCGTAGTGTTGAAGCCTATCGCGCAGGATCACTTCGCGGCCGACCACGCCCGCCAACTCGACCTCCGCGGCCGCCAGGTCGAGATGGGAGGGGACCAGCAACAGGTTTTCGGCGACTTGCCGGTGAGTCTCGGCCAGTGGGGCGTCTCGAACGAGGACGTCGTAGATCGTCGGCGTCTCCAACTGCGGCTCAACCCCCAAGTGCAGCGAAGCATGGGCTTGCGGGTCGAGGTCGACGAGGCAGACGCGCTCGCCCGCCTCGGCCAGCGCGGCACCGACGTTGACCGCCGTGGTCGTCTTGCCCACGCCTCCCTTCTGGTTCATGATCGCGATCGAACGCATCCGACACCTCTTGGGTCATCGAGAACGCCTGCTCCGGGGGCCACGCAATCGGCCCCCGTTCGGTTTGTGGCGTGAACCGAAGGCCGATTATACGGACGCTGGCGCCGGCCACCAAACGCCTCGCAGGTCGATTCCGGCGGCACAGGCCTTCGGAGACTTCCGCGTTTCCCCAGCTTGACAGAGCAGGCGGAATTTTTTGGAAATTCGTTAGGGATTCGTGAGGAAAGCGGAGTTTGGGCCCGGAACGCCAAAACCCCTGAAAAACGGGCAGTTGCGGCGTGTCGGGCAGGTCAACGTGCTCCGGCGACCGGCAGACCGATTTCGTCCCAAACTCGCTTTTCCCAAGGGCTTGAGTCCCGTGCTGCAAAGGTTGTTGACGTGAGAAAAGATCTCGCTACACTTGGGCCGATACACCTGTATGTTGTAGCGCCGGGGGTATCGGCTACAATATATTGGTGTGACGCGACGACTTCACCACCCCCACGTGAGGGGTTTCATCCGGCCTCCTTCGGCCGATAGGGGACTCCCGGTTGACGTCCGGCCTGGTGGGGTCTTGATGTCGATCGTGTACTTTCGTACACTATCTGGAACGGATGCCCCGGAAAATTGCAAAAGGAGCGCAACATGGGCAATTCCGCATCGCAGGCTACCCAACCCCAGGAGACGACCGCCGAACAGCGCGCTGAGGAGAGTCCGGAACCTCGCAAGCCTTCTTCCACCGTTGCACACGGCCTGGAAGTAACGGCCGTCTTTTGTCCCGCCGACGTCGAAGATCCGTTCGATACGGTCGAGTGGGAATTGCGCGCCGCCACGATCCAGGGCGAAAACGGGGATGTCATCTTCCGGCAGGAGAACTGCGAAATCCCCACAAGCTGGAGCCAACTGGCCACCAACGTGGTCGTCAGCAAATACTTCTACGGCGAGCTCGGCACGTCGGAGCGGGAGATCAGCGCGCGCCAGTTGATCCACCGCGTCAGCCGAACGATCGCCGATTGGGGCGTCGAGGACGGCTACTTCGCCACGGCCGAGGACGGCGAGACGTTTTACCGCGAGTTGACTTGGCTTTGCCTGCACCAGCACGCCGCGTTCAACTCCCCCGTCTGGTTCAACGTGGGACTCTATCCTCAGTACGGCGTGGAAGGCGCGTCCTGCAACTGGCACTGGGATCGGACCGCCCGAAGGGTCATCCAGCCGGAAAACCCGTACGAATACCCGCAAGGCTCCGCCTGCTTCATCCAGAGCGTGCAGGACAACATGGAAGACATCATGGAGCTGGCGCGCAGCGAGGCCATGTTGT
>CAZDHR010000083.1:0-13574 GCA_964505295.1 uncultured Planctomycetaceae bacterium | reverse complement strand
GGGTCCGGAACGGGCACCGATCTGTCCAGCTTGCGCTCGCATCGGGAGAAACTCTCCGGCGGAGGGAAGCCGTCGGGTCCCTTGTCGTTCATGCGCGTGTACGACCAGATCGCGGCGGTGGTCAAGAGCGGAGGCAAGACCCGTCGGGCCGCCAAGATGCAGTCGCTGAAGATCTGGCACCCCGACGTGATGCAGTTCATCGAGTGTAAGCAGACGGAAGAGGAGAAAGCCCGCGTCCTCTTGGCCAAAGGATACGACTACGAAGAGGCCTACGCCTCGGTGCTGTTCCAGAATGCCAACCTCTCGGTCCGCGTGACCGACGATTTCATGGAAGCCGTGGTCGCCGACCAGCCCTGGACCACGCATTGGGTCACCGATCAGACCAAGGAGGGCCCCACCTTCTCCGCCCGCGAAATGCTCCACAAGATGGCCGAGTCGGCCTGGGCCTGCGGCGATCCGGGCATCCAGTACGACACGACGATCAACCGCTGGCACACCTGCCCCAACTCGGGCCGGATCAACGCTTCCAACCCCTGCTCCGAGTATATGTTCCTGGACGACTCGGCCTGCAACCTGGCCAGCGTCAACCTGATGAGGTTCCGTCGCCCCGACGGAACCTTCGACGTCGAGCGGCTCCAGGCCGCCTGCCGGATCGTGTTCATCGCCCAGGAGATCCTCGTCGATCACGCCAGCTATCCCACGGCCAGGATCGCGGCCAACAGCCACCGGTTCCGTCCGCTCGGGCTGGGCTACTCGAACCTGGGTAGCCTGATCATGGCGGCCGGGCTGGCCTACGACTCCGACGGCGCCCGCGGCCTCTGCGCCGCCGTCACCGCCCTGCTGCACGGCACGGCTTGCCGCACCAGCGCCGAGCTGGCCGCCGCCGTCGGACCGTTCGACGCCTTCGCCGAGAACCGGGAGCCGATGCTCCGCGTGATGGAGATGCACTGGGAAAAGGTCGAGGAGATCCAGTCCTGCCCCGACGACCTCCAGACCGCCGCCCGCAACGTCTGGGACGAGGTCCTCGCCGGCGGCCGGCGCCACGGATTCCGCAACGCCCAGGCCACCGTGCTGGCCCCCACCGGCACGATCAGCTTCATGATGGACTGCGACACCACGGGCATCGAGCCGGACATCGCCCTGGTCAAGTACAAGCAGTTGGCCGGCGGCGGCGTGCTGAAGATCGTCAACCAGACCGTGCCCTTGGCCCTGAGCACGTTGGGATACACCGACGGGGAGATCGAATCGATCGTCGCCCACATCGACCGGGAGGACACGATCGAAGGGGCGGCCGACCTGAAACCCGAGCACCTGCCCGTGTTCGACTGTGCCTTCCCCGCCCCGGACGGCACGCGGTGCATCCCCTGGCGGGCCCACGTCCGGATGATGGCCGCCGCCCAGTCGTTCATCTCCGGGGCCATCTCCAAGACGGTCAACATGCCCAAGGAGAGCACGGTGAAAGACGTCGAGGGGGCGTTGATGGAAGGGTGGCGATTGGGTCTGAAAGCCCTGGCCATCTACCGCGACGGCTCGAAGGGCGTGCAGGTGCTGTCGACCAAGAAAGAGCCGGAAAAGGCCGAGAAGCCGGTCGCGGCGCCCCGCCGCGAACGATTGCCCGACACCCGGAAGTCGATCACCCACAAGTTCAGCGTGGCGGGCCACGAGGGCTACATCACGGTGGGCCTCTACCCGGACGGCCGGCCCGGTGAGCTGTTCATCACCATGGCCAAGGAGGGGAGCACGATCGGCGGCCTGATGGATTGCTTCGGCACGGCCGTCTCCATGAGTCTCCAGTACGGCGTGCCGCTGGAAGTCTACGTGAACAAGTTCTCCCACACCCGCTTCGAGCCCTGGGGCCACACCAAGCACCCCGACATCCGCATCGCCAAGAGCATCGTCGACTACATCTTCCGGTGGATGGGCGTCACGTTCCTGCCCGGCTATCGCAAAGCGGCCAACGGGACCGCGGCGGGGAGCGGTTCGGAGGAGGGCCCACCCGACTCAGAAATGGAGACTCGGCCCGCCGCCACGAAGGACGGCGGGCCCGACGCCGCCCACGGATCGGCCCCCACCACCAGCAACGACCCGCCCGCCGGCTCCCCTGGCGACGCCAACGGTCGCTCCGCCCAGGGCACGCCCCCTGTCGGAGGCAACGGCTCGCCGCGCCCAGCCGGCGCGCCCGCGGCCTCTGCCCAGGCCACCGAAGCGGCCCCCGCGATGACCACCGTCAGTGAGCAGTTCGCCGCCTTCCAGGACGACGCCCCCAGTTGCGACAATTGCGGTGCCATCACCGTGCGCACCGGTAACTGCTATCTCTGCCACGTCTGCGGTAACAGCATGGGTTGCTCGTAACGGATTGTCGGGCGCTACCGCCCGTGGGCAACCCGCCGAACCATCCGACGCGCTCCGACCGAGCGTCGTCGATCCGCCTTCGGGGCGGCAGCCGAGCTGTCGCCCCGCTTCTGTTGGCCGCCCCCTGCTTACCATCCCCGGAGATCTAACGACGGAGCGCCAACACCAACCCGAATCGCAAGCGAGGGGAAACACAGGCCCGCGCCTCGCTTACGCTTCCGGTTGGTCAAGCTGGTGAGAAGTCCGGGCTGGATCAGGGGGAGAGGCACCCACCCGCGGGCGTTTTCCGGAGGTCTCCTGCCCATCGCCCCCTCGCGGCCGGTTCCCTCCTTCAGCTCGGCCTGCCGTCGGAGCAGGGAACTCACGCTTTGGGCGGAATTTTTTCCCCAACGGCCCTCCCGGGCGTCGCCCGCTCGGTGCCGTTCCCGGCGAAGAAAATGGAAGCGATGCGCCTCGGCCAAAAAGGGCCTTGCGGCTCGGCGCTAAGCTGGTATGCTCGAACACGTTAGGCCGACGACCGGGCCTCCGAAAGACGTCTCCCCAGCCCGTCGAAACGTCCAACAAGGGCTCCGGCAACCGGCCGGAAATCGTGGGTGTGAAACGAGTTACGGCGAAACCCATTGTTGGGCAGGAATTTCGAGTCCCGTCCGGAAATACAAGTCCTTTCCTGGCGGGGTGTTGCGCCGAGCGCGCGTCCAAAAAGGCCGTTTTCCCCGCGACATGGCGTGCGCGCAGGTGGCCTATAACCCCAGCGCATTCCCCATGGAACCCCAGCGCATTTCCCATGGGGCCCGCGCGCACGTGCGCTGGGGCCCTAGCGCATTTGCACAACCTGTTAATTGGGACCTCACGCCGCAACAAGCGATCCGGCCCCGGCCGGCCGCTGGCGCGCTCAGGGAAAAAATTCCCCCCGACGAGCGTGTCTGAGAAGGCCCGTAGTGACCCGATTCATCAAGTCTTTCGGCCCGAATCCCAGGCCGTAGGGTGCGTGAAACGCACCACCCACAATCGCCCAACACGTCACGTCGGCCGCGTTGCCACGGTCTCTCCGCGTGGCGGCATTCGCTGCCTTCGGCAAGAATGGCGCGTTTCACGCACCCTTCTCTCAGCACGGGCGACACGCCAGTCCAACCCGCCCGCAGGGGGTCTACCTGCTGCGTTCCGCGAGACGGTCATACGCGTCGAGAACCGACGTTTCGACGGGAAACAGCTCGCCAGGCGCATCGCTGCTCCGCTTGGTGCGACTAAAGGTGCTAAGGACATACTGCACGTCGTCGCGCCCGACGCCGTACAGAAGGAAGAAGGCCGCGTCGAGCTCTGCCGTGAGTGTTGCGCGCTCGCTCGGGTTCCATTTGTGAACCGGGGGATCGAAACCCGCGGCTTCGGCGAGCGGTCGCATGTCGTCCGCCGTGCACGTCAGTTTCAGCACGCGGTCGGAGATCCAGCGTTCCAGCGTGCGCCGGTTGTCCCAGGGACAGCGGTCACGGTAGCGATCGGGAGGGAACAACGGAAGCTGTTCCACGATGAAGAAGTTGAGCGTAACGCCGCCAATCTTCTGCCTGACCACGTAATCGAAGACGTACGCATTCAAGTTGGCCAAAAGGCACAGACGCGAGCGTGCGCTTGCGTCACTCACAATCAGCGGGAAGTGGTTTGTCACTCCGCTCCACGGAATCGCCGAAGCGATCATGGTTCGCTGGTTGGTGGCGCTCGTTATGTCCTTAAATCCGAGAAACCCCTCCTCGTAGGATCTGCCAACCGCGGCCGCAACGTCCTTCTCATCCACCCACCAGCGAGGCTGCACAACAAACTCCGGGTTCTGGTGTGCAACCAGGGACGTGGCGTCGGTCTGTCCCTGTCGCATCCAATTCGCCGACTCCACAACGACGCCCGCTGCGCGATGATCGAACGCCTGGATCATTTTCGCCTCATAGAGAGGCAAAAACGTCTGCTTGCCTCTTTTCCAGCAGTTGCCGTGCTGCTTGGCCTTGAGCTTCAGCAGCTCTTCGCGCGTGCGGAACAGCTCGGCGTCGTTCGTCTGGTCGAACATCCTCACGAACTTGATCCCCCACGGGTTTCCCCCCTCCTTGCGCGACCGGTCGATGAGGATGGGCACGCGGCGGTAGATCGCCTTCGTCAACTCGGCGTCGCGGCGTGAGCGGAAAACGGGGCAAGTGCGTGTATTCGGATTGAGAAGAGCCATTTCCTTGGTCGAGAGTGAGACGTGCCGGTGCTCGTCCGTCAGGTCCTCCATGCGATGGGCAAAGAACACGAAGTCGACGGCGGGCGTCTTCAACTCGCGGCCGCCAAACAGGAGAACGCTGAACTTGAACCGCCCATCCACGTCCGGGAAGATCCGCTTCCTGTTTTCGAAGTCGTAGAGCGCGATCAGCGAATCCCTCCGCATCAACTGCCCGAAAAAGTCCCTCGTGGTTTTGTCCGTAGCGATTCCCGACGGCACCAACAGGCCCACGCGTCCCCGGGGGGCGACGATCCGGTGTGCGAGCTCGGCAAACAGGACGTACGTGTTCACGTCGCCCTTGGCCGTGAGCGGGAAGTTCCCGGAACTGCGGACGTGGGCCAGGGTTTTCTCCGCCGCTTCCTTTGCCTGCTGGTACTGCGCGTACAGCTCGGGGTTCGACTTCTCCAGCGCTTGGATCATCTCGCGACGCCGCGCCGCGCTGACCGCCCCGGCGATCTTGGGCGCCGAAAACGCGAAGAACTCCCGTTCCTGGAGCTTGAGCCGTTCCCAGGGAGGATTTCCCACGACGCAATCGAATCCGGGATTCTCCGCGCGAGAAAAGGCGTCGGGGAAGCGGGCTTCCCAGTCCATCGCCCGGGGATGCACCTCCGGGGCACTGACCAGGCTGTTCCCCAAAACGATGTTTCTCGACAAGTCGGCGAGCGTCCTGTTGCGGCGCGCGGAGCGGATCCACAGAGCGAGCTGCGTGATCTCGACCGCTTGGGGCGACACGTCGACGCCATAGAGGTTGTCCGCAAGGATCATTTCGGGGACCGCCTCTTCGAGCTTATCGGCGGCGGGCCCATCGTGGAGCATCAGCTCGTCGACGATCTTCGTATACGACTCGTCGAGCACCTCATAGGCTTGAACGAGAAACGCGCCGCTACCACACGCCGGGTCGCAGACCTTGACGGTGCGCAGCGCCCGAAGGCAGTCGCGCCAATAGCCGGCCAGGTGGGGCGATGGCTCGTCGGCCGTGGTCTGGTGGGCCTCGAGCCCGTGGGCGACGCGGACTTCCTCGAGTCGCTCCTCGATCACCTTGGCAACCGTGTTGCGAACGATGAACCGAGTGAACTCGGGCGGCGTGTAGTAGATGCCGAAGCGTTTTCGCTCGGCCGACTTGCGCATCGCCGGGGAGGGCGCGCCGTTGGCCTCGAGCGCGAACAGCCCTCCCACGCGCATCTTCTCCAGCTCCGCCACCGACTTCTCGAAGATATGCCCCAGAACGTCGACGTTCACCTCGTCGCGGAAGTCGTAGGCGCCGACGCTGCGAAAGAAGTTGGTCCACTCGTCGTCGAGCTGGAGGTCGTCCACTTCCGGATCGTGCGCGAACAGACCGCCGTCGTACCCGGTGGCCAGGCCGAAATCGGGATGTCCCTGGTCGATGGCGTGGAACAGATCGAGGAAGTTGCGCCACCGCGGATTCGTTACTTTGCTGAACGGAGGAAGCGTGCGGTACGCCTTGTCGATACACTGGGCGGGGAGCAAATCGCGATCTTCGCAGAAGGCGATGAAGATGATCCGGTCGAGGATCTTCTGAGCGATGTGAATCGCGCGATCGAGGCTCTTCTTCTTGTCGTGGCAAAGGTGTTCAATCAGCCTCACCCGCTCCTCGCTGTAAAGATCGTAGAGTTGGTCGCCGACTTCGCGCTGACGGTTCTCCGTACGTTCCAGCAGGTTCAACGCCCGGAGCGGGTAGCCCGGGAGTGGGCGCACCAGGCCACCTCGCTCGAAGAGGCAATAGAACTGGCGGAACTTCCTTAGGTCACGAAGCGCTTGAAGTCGGAATTCCTCGTAGGCAAGCGGGGTCTTGTCGCGGTGGTACAGGCGGAAAGACACGAAGTTGCTGACAATCCCCCACGGGCACTCGGGGAGGGCGTTGAGATAGTCCCAGCATTGCTGTACGGGGGTTCGGCCGTTGAACTTGTCCTTGTCGAGGTTGACGTGTGCCGCCTTCAACTCAATGACCGCCAAAGGCGGCCCTTTGGACTCCTGCGTGAAATTGCCGAGCGCGCCGTCCGCGACTCCGACGCCGGCGACGGTGAAGTTCCGCTCGAGCTGGTAGTCAAGTGGGCTCTCGGTCGCCAGCCTGTATCCCAGCGCGCTGCCGAAAACCTCGCGCAGGAAGTCCGCATCCAGCGCCGTTTCCTTCCTCGCAAGGTGCCCCTTGGTTTCGAGGTCAGCCCACCGTTTGACGATCTCGTACGCGTCGGCCTGCTGCTGGTCGCGAAGGAACACCTTCTCGGCTTCCTCGACCAGAAAGCGGCGGATGATCAGCGCCGAACGTCTGCGGCTCTCCAGAGCGCTGAAAAGAGTGGGGCCGTTGTCGTTGTTCTTGCGTTTTCCCATTTGGTCGGCATCCTATGGGTTGCCAAGAGTGTCCATGGTGGCTCAGCTTAACGCTCAGTGGGCATTCTGTCACGCCCGTAGATTTGGGGGGTGATTTCGTGAAGGCTCTTCGCGACACGGCCCACGACGTGCTTCGACGCATTCTTCGCAGGAGCCGAGCGACGATTGCCGAAGCTCCGCGACGGGGGGGATGGTCGTCGCTTCGACCCCGGTGTAAACACCGAGGCTATCAAAGCCTGCGGCGGAAAACGGCCGTGAACGGACGATCTCGGGGATGATGGAAGGGGTCGGCAATGAGTCGGGGGGAAGGAAAGACGCGAAGCGTCCGGGCGTGCGTTCCGACGCGAAGCGTGGGAACGATGAAACGTGGGAACGATGGGAACAGCTTCCGGGGCTCAGTAGCAGCCACACGCCGTGTGCCGTCCGCCGGTTACGGCACACGCCGTGTGCCTGCTACCCCGCAAATGCGGCAGTCATTCTTGGACCGATCCTTAGTGGAAATCGTCCCAGTCGCCGACGGTGATGGTGACCTGGAGCTCTTTGCCGTCGCGCCAGACGACGAGGGGGATCTGTTTGCCAATTTCGGTCAGGTGCATCACGTCGACCAGGTGGGCGTCGTCCTCGATCAGCACGTGGCCGATTTGGAGGATGACGTCGCGGGGCTGGAGGGCGGCCTGGGAGGCGGGGGAGTCGGGCCAGATGCTGGCGACGCGGGCCCCCATCGACCGCGGCAGGCCGGCCTCGGCCGCCTGGGCCGGGCCGAAGTCGTTATCCAGGTTGACGCCCAAGAACGCGCAGTTGACTTCCCCGTTCTGGATCAACTGCCGGGCGACCACCATGAACATGTTGACGGGGATGGCGAATCCGATCCCTTCGCTGCCGCCCGAGTTGCTGGCGATCGCCGTGTTGATCCCGATCACTTCGCCCCGGAGGTTGATCAGCGGGCCGCCGCTGTTGCCGGGGTTGATGGCCGCGTCGGTCTGGATGAAGTTCTGAAGGCGGACCCCCGAGCGACCCAGCTCCAGCCCGCGCCGGCCCAAGGCGCTGACGATCCCGTAGGTCACCGAGTAGCTCAGGCCGAACGGGCTCCCCACCGCCAGCACGAAGTCGCCGATCTCCATGGCGTCGCTGTCGCCGATCGGCGCGGCGACCAGATTCGTCGCGGAAACGGCCATCACGGCCACGTCGGTTTCGACGTCGTCCCATACGCGATCGGGGTGGATCTCGCGGCCGTCGGCGAGGTGGACGTCGATCCCCTCGGGCTGGGCGCCCGCGATCAGGTGCCGGTTGGTGAGCACGTAGTGGTCGTCGTCGAACTGGACGAGCACGCCGGAGCCCGATTCTTCGACTTGGCCGGGGCGCCCGTACTGGGGCGCGTGCTGCAAGGCGGTTCGGTTGGTCACGTCGGCCTCGATGTGGACCACGGTGGGGCCGATGAGCTTGGCGACGGTCTTGACGATCGCCGCCTGGGCCTGGAGGACCTCGCCCTGACTTCTCAGTTGCTCGTATAACTCCGCCCGTTTGTCGGCCGAGACCGGTCCGCGCCGTTCCATCGTCGCTTGAATCGCGCTTTGCGCCAGCGCGACCCGCGACGGCGCCGGACTGCCAAGGCAGCTCAGGGCCAAGCCGAAGAGGACGAGCGGGGCGAGAACGTTCCGCCTTCGGGGCAAAGCCGATTGTGGCATGGGAGACTCCTCACCAGGGACAAACCGGCCAGGCCGCTCCCGTCGCGCGGCCGTCGGCTTGGCAAGTTGCCAAGATCTCGGAAGCTCGGGCGAGGCCGGCGAAGGTCGGAATCCCGGCAAACTCGGCTGCGCGCCGCCGTCTAGCCCCAACGAGCCGGAAGGCGGCACGGGCGAAGTGCGGAACCGGCCCGCAGTCTACCAGTTTGCTTGTGGGAAGTGGAGACACGGCGGCCGACCGTCAGGAGACGTCCAGCTCGATGTCGTTGATTGACAGATCGGTGTCCTGGGCGCCGGTGTCTAGAAGACGGCTCCAGTCGACGTCCATCCGGCCGGGAGCGCCCTCTCGCTCGGCCTCCCGCTGGCACTTGATGCACATCGTGGCGTACGGGAGGGCGTTGAGTCGCGCCATGGGGATGTTGCACCCGCACTCTTCGCAGACCCCGTACTGGCCTTCCCGCATCCGCTGGAGGGCGTTCTCGATGCGGGCCAGCTCGCGGCTCTCGACCTCGGCAAGCTGGGAGCTGATCTCGTCCTGGACGGAGTCGAGGGCGGCGTCGACGACGTCGCCGCCGGTTTGGGCGTTCAACTCCCTCAAGAGACTGAGGTCTCCGGCCAGGGCCTTGCGAAGCGCGTTGCGTCGCTTGATCAAGACTTTGTGCATGTTCAGGATCGCTTCTTTGCGGTTCTTCATCGTTGCACCTTATTGTCCGATCCTGGCCGTGCTGAAGGATGCGCCCCCTCAGATGAGCCGTTTTCGAACTCCCCGTCTCTGCCACTTGTTGACGTGAAAGCTGGAATGATCCCTGCCGTCGGAAGTTCCGGGGTCCCGACAGCAACCAAAATATAGTACGCATCCGCGGTCCGGGGGTTCCAAAAAAACCGGAAACTCCCCCAGGCCGCCGGGATCGACCGATGACCGTGTCGCAACTCGTTATCTATGAACGGCTTACGTGCGGCATCCCGATTCGCCGGGCCCTGCCGTTTCCGCCCTTTTTCTCCGCCTTTCCGCGCCCCGGACAGAGACACTTTTGGCCCCGAAGAGGCCACAATCCTCTCAGCCCCGGAAGACACCCTTTGAGCTTCTCCGCCCGGAAGCCCCCCCGGATGGGGCGTGGCTGTGGCCGTGTGTCCGAAGTCGCTATCGGATAATCGACAAAAGCGGCAGAGATATGCAGCCGTTTTCCCCAATCCCGTCCGGCCCATTGAGCCCGAAAGGGCCTCCTTTGACTCGCCACAGACCGTAAGCTAAATGCTCTAAGAGGTTTAGCGCCGGCGGCAGCGTCCGACTGTCTCTCGGGAATGTCGACGCGAGGTACCCCTGCCGGCTGGTTCTTGCCAGGGTGGATGACGCGTGGTTGGCACTGCCGCTTCCTCGATTTTGGACGTCACGGACCAGGAATTCGTTCTGCGGGTCTGCGGCTCCCCTCGTCACGGACAGATCGTCCGGCTTCGATCCCCGAAGTGTACGATCGGCTCCGGGCCCCGGTGTACGCTCCGGCTCCGCGCCGATGGCGTCCAACCGGTGCACTGCCTGGTTCTTCGGGGAGCGGCGGGCACGGTGATCCGGCGCTTCGCCGCCGACACGCGACTCAACGGCCGCGCCTTCCGCGACGCCCAGCTCGTGCCCGGCGACCGCCTCAGCGTCGGCCCCATCGAGCTCGAGGTGCTCGACGCCGATCAGTTGCCCGACCGTCGACCTCCTGCGTTGCCCGCTATGTCGCCCGTTCCGCCGATCCCCGAACCCGCGCCGACGCCCGGGCCGGCCGAGTCGCGCGAACGGGAAGATCTCGGTGCCCGACTGGCCTGGGCCAATCGCCTCGGTCGCGCGAGGGCCCGACGCCTGCTCCGAGAGCTTCGGTCGGCCCGACAACGGATCGCCGAATTGGAGAAGCAACCGGCGACCGACCGAAGCCGGGAGGATCTCGAGCGACGAGCCGAATCGCTCGATCGTCGCCTGCAAGAGCTGGACGCCCTGGCCGGCAGACTCTCCCACCAAGAGCACTCCCTCGACCAAGAGCAACAGGCCCTCCAGGAGCGGTCGGAACAGCTCGAACGGGCGCAGGCCGACCTGGAGTCGCAGAGGAAGGCGTTCGACGAGGAACGTCGCCGCTGGGACACGGATCGGGCCGCTTCGCAGGTCGACTTGGGCCGGCATGCCGACGAGGTCAAAGCCCGGCTGGCCGAGCTGGAGGCCCAACGTGAAGCCCTCCAGCAAGACCGCACGCGATGGGAGAACGAACACGCCGAGGCGAAGCAGCAGCTCGCCGAGCAGGCGGAAGAGATCGACGCCGGACGCCGGACACTGGACGCCCGGCGACAGGACCTCCGGGAAGCCCGCAATCGGTGGACCGCAAAGCAGGACGAGGCCCGCAACAAGCTCCAGGCCGAATCGGCCGAGCTCGAACGGCGACGGGCCGAGCTGGATGCCCGCCGGGCGGAGTCTGACGAGCGCCATGCCGAGCTGGAGGCCCGCCAAGCGACGATGGACGCGCGCCAGGCGGAGTTCGACGCACGGTGCGCCGAGCTGGACGACCGCCAAGGGATGCTCGACGCCAGGGAGTCGGAGATCGACGCGAAGTGCCGACGGTGGGAAGCCGCCCGGGCCGCGGCCGACGCGGAACCCGAGCAGCCGTCCGGCGAAGCCGACCCGGAGGAGGACGTCCAGTTTGAAGAGCCAGCCGAGGGCTCGCCGGAAAGCAGCGAGGAAGTCCTTCGCCGGCTGGGGATAGCCCCCTCGTTCGATCGCGAGGAGGGAGAAGACGAAGAGGAGCAGCAGGGGGGCCGGTCGCCGCACGCCGCCGAGATAGTTCAACTCGCTCCCGAAACGCCCGACGCACCGCGCCCGGCGGACGAAGAAGAGGACGAGTCGATCGACGATTACATGGCCCGGCTGTTGGACCGGGTCCGCACGGGCACGGACGGTTCAGGCGGGCCCAAGGCCTACGTCCCCTCGGTCCCTGCCGCGTCGGGCTCGTCTCAGTCCGCCCCAGCCGCCTCCGAGGCCACCGATTCGCCGCCCCAAGCGCCCGCCGCGAAAACGGGCCCGAAAGGGGATTTGTCGCCCCGGGCGGTGGCCCCGGAGCGATCCGTGAACCTCAGCGCCATGCGCCACTTGGCCAACCTTTCCGCCCGGGCCGCCATCGATCACCACGCCCGACGCCGACTGCTCGGCCGGGCGGCCGACAAGCTCGTGGTCGCCATCGTCGCGCTGGCCACCGGCGCGATTCTCTTCTGGATCTGGTGGGCCAAGGCGCACGACCACGTGACGCTCTACGCCGCGCTCGCCGGCCTCGTGGTTGCCCTGGTCTGGCTCGGCCAGTACCTCCTGCTCGGCGGCTACATGCTCCTCAAACGCCCCGCCCGCGAAAAGGCTGACCGCAAGGACGACAAGGAAGAAGCGGGCACCGGGCGGTAGGCGGGAGTGCACCGGTCCCGGGGCGAAGACGCAAGCGGCTCTCCTAGAACCCCCTCGCCGCCCTGATGTCGTCGAAGTCGCGAAGATGGTACTCGATGCCGACGTAGTCGAGCACGCGGCAGAGGGCCCTGAGGGCGACGCCCATGCCGTCCGGGCCGCTGTAGCCGCCGAATTGGCCGCCGCCTTTGACGTGCGGCTCCAGGTCGAGAAACACGCCCGGAATGCCCCGGCGGCGAAGCTTGCCCTCCAGCTTGGGCAAGATGCCGGCCAAGTCGCGGAGGATCGCCTCGTGGCCGCTGTCGCCCTGGTCGGAAGGGACGAAGTTGGCCAGGGCGTCTTCGTCGACGTGGCCCCGCTTCCGGACCGGCTTGGGATGGTGATAGTCTTTGATGTGCACCCAGCCCAGCCCCGGCTTCATCGCTCTGTATTCCTCGAATACCTCGTTCCCCGAGTACCCCTGCACGAGGATGTTGGCCGCGTCGAAGATCAGCACCATGGCGGGGTGGTTCACTTGCCGGTAGATTTCGGCCAGCAGCCGGCCCGTCTCGCCCACCAGGTTCGCCTCGACCTCCAGGCCGAACGTCAAATCGGACCGGTGACACGCCTCGGCGATCTGGCCGAGCTGATCGACGACCTGTGGGAGGTGGTCCTCCGGCTTGGTGCCCCGGGGATGATAGAACGAGAAGCCGCGGATCAGCTTCGCCTCGAACGCATGGGCCAGGTCGCAGACCTTCTTGACGTCGCGGCCGAGGTACTTCTTGAACGGGACATAGGCGTTGTGGGTCCCGTCGTCCACGTCCAGTAGCTTGACCTTCCCAATCGGCGAGCCGATCGACGAGACGCATAGCCCGAACGCGTCCTGCATCCGGCGGACCTTCTGGATCTCCTGCTTGGTGAGCTGCATCACGTTCTTGGTGCCGCCGCCCACGTCGATGAACCGGATGCTGTAGTACTGGAGTCCCAAAGCGGCAAACGCCGTAAACTGCTCGACGGCGGTCTTGTCCTTCTTTCCGGCGGCCTCGTCGGCAAAACCGGACAGAATCACGCGGGGAGGGCCGGGCATGACGATATCCCTTCTCAGGGTGAAGGTTCTCACGGGCGACAGCAAAACGCTTGCCCCGTATTGTCCGGATCGCGGTCCGTCGTGACAAGGGGGCGGCCCGGGCCCCGCTTGCGACTTCGCCCGTTTCTCCCTCGGTGCGCGGGCAGTTCCTCCAAACCTCTGCTTGCCCGGCCGGCATGAAAGGGAGCGTTCTTTCAATTCAACTCGCCGCGCGTGCAGCGGACCGCCCCGCCCCGACATCTCCGTCCGCGCCCCCTCGACGGGGGGTGCTGTTCGACTTCCGAAGCGGAGGGGCTCTCGAGCCGAGCACCCGTGTGACGAGGCGACGCACGGCTCCGGAATTGCGCTGGAAGCGTGTCCAATATCCCTCATTCGCCACGCGTTCACGGCGTCTTGATTCGCGAGATATGTCTTGGGTGCTCGTATAAAATGATGTTGTGCGAATCGTAGGTTCTCGTTATGATCCGC
>CAZDHR010000082.1:0-19786 GCA_964505295.1 uncultured Planctomycetaceae bacterium | reverse complement strand
GAAAACCACCAGCCAAACTGCTAGCATTGCTGCCACGACCTGGGATCAGACCCGGTTGAAATCCTTGTAGTCCTCGCAGTGCACGAGATTCATGTCAAACACCGTGAAGTCGTTTTCCTGCAGGAAATCGACGATCTCCTGATCGTAGCGCGTACCGCCACTCAAGAGAGTGCGGGTCACGCGATAGGGATCGAAGAGGATGACCATGAGCTTCTTGTCACGTTCGGCGGCAAACGCTCGGGCCTTCATCAAGATGGTCTTCGTGGCGGCGAAGGAGTAGGCGTCCAGAAGCGACGCCACGGTCGCCCGGGGAAGTGGATGGGCGTCCAAGTCGAACGGGCGATTCAAATGACCGCTGAGCTGCTTCAATGGGGCGACGTCGATAACGTGGATTTGCCCTCGGCAGTAGAGGGCCATTTGCAGAGCGAGGTCGTCCTTCAGGTTCTCAACCATCCAGTCCGGGTCCGTCATTCGGTAGAGATGCGCGGGCTGGGAGATCCGGCTGTCGTGCTCCTCGAGTTGGCCCGTCGACAGGTTCATCTCCAAGTTGGCCCAGAAATTGCCGTGGAACATGCGTCCTTCGCCTTCCTTGCCGTCTTGGGTACGGTTCCAGGAGGAGGTCAGCATGTACCGGCAACGAAGCAGGCTCCTGACGTGGTCGTCTCCCCAGATGTAGAGCATCACGTACTCCGCACCGTGTTCCGTCCGTTCTTCCCGAAGCATGCGCCGATAGGCCTGGTAGAATCCAAAGCCGCCCATGCCGAAGTTGCGAACCGGCTCTCCGAGATGAGCGGCCAGATACTCCTGCCAGGTTTCCCCGTCGCTGACTTGATGGCACTGGGTGAAGCTATTGCCGTACGTGTTGATCCGGCAGGGCTTGCCGTGGTACATGAAACTCGTACGTGCCCCATTGGGTTGGACCGTGGAGAACGTGGAGCTTTCATCCATGCCGTCGCGCGGCATGTAATTGCCCAGAATGTATCCCACCTCCGGGTCGAACTGCGCCCACGACATCTCGTGCAGGAACACGTCGAGTTCCCGCTTGGAAGGGACATTCGCCCGAATGTGATCCTCGATGCAGATCTTCTTCTCGGCCTGTTCCGCAGCCGTCAAGTGAACCGGCAGCAGAAAGACGAACAACATCACGGTCAGGCCATGGCGGTTTCTGTGCATGGGTCACTCCCTATCCAACGTTGTCTCTGAAATCGACCTGTTCTTCACGTTTGACGACGCTGCCGGCCAAGAGCGAGCGGAGGATCGCGAGGCCCTGCCCACAGACCCGGTCGATTGCCCGGTTGCCCGCGTGCTCGATTGGCCTTATCATCGGTTTCACCTTGCCGTCCTATACGGTCCTTCCAGCAGCAGACGCCATACGCCCCGTCCCATTGACCGCCGTTGGCGGCGCCCGCGTGTCTTCGATTATACTGGGGCCAAACGACGTGTCGAGCCGTGGGCCACGGACGATGCGATTTCGTCCAAGGGACTTCAGAACGGGAGTAGTACACCATGACGCGTTTCCGCTTTCTTGCGATCGCCTGTCTCACCGCACTGGTTTGTGGACCACCTGCCGAAGCCGCGGAAAAGCGATTGAACGTGCTGTTCATCGCCGTGGACGACTTGCGGCCCGAGCTGGGCTGCTACGGCGCGCCGGTCCTTTCGCCGAACATCGACCGGCTGGCGGCGACGGGAACGCTGTTCGAGAAGGCCTATTGCCAGGTGGCGCTATGCCATCCTTCGCGCGAGTCGTTGCTGTCGGGCCGTCGCCCCGGTACGACGCAGGTCGTCGCGTTCGACACGAGCACTCGCGACGTGTTGCCCGACGTGGTGATGCTGCCGCAGCATTTCAAACAGCATGGTTACGACACGCGGGGTTTCGGCAAGGTTTTCCACAAAAACGATCCTCGTAGCTGGAGTGTGCCCGCCTGGAAATCGGACCGCGCCCCGTACCACACGGAATTCGGGAAGCAGGTGCTCCAGTGGATCCGCGAGGACTACCGGCGCCTAACGTTCACCTGGGAGCTGGGCGACGGGCACACGAAGTCGAAACGCATGGGCGGCTTGCCCTGGGAGGCGCCGGAGGTGGAGGACAGCGCGTTGCGCGAGGGGCACATGACGGACGAAGTGCTCGGCGTGCTCGACGACGTGCAGGACCGCCCGTTCTTCCTGGCCGTGGGCTACCACAAGCCCCATCTGCCGTTTGTGGCGCCGCGGCGGTATTTCGAGCGGTACGACCACGAGCAGGTTCCGTTGGCGCCGAATCCCTTCCCGCCCAAGGGGGCTCCGGCGTTCGCCGTCTACAACTTCAACGACATGCGCCACTACTACGGTATCCCGAAAATCGGCCCCGTTCTGGACGATCAGGCACGGGATCTCAAACATGCCTATTACGCCTGCGTCAGCTACGTCGACGCTCAGATCGGCCGTCTGCTGGACGCCCTGGACCGCTTGAACTTGGCCGAGCGCACGGTGATCGTGCTCTGGGGCGATCACGGCTGGCAATTGGGGGAACACGGCATCTGGGACAAGCACACGAACTTCGAGACGTCGACGTGGGTGCCGCTGATCGTCCGCTCTCCCGGCCAGAAGCCGGGGCGCTCGGCGGGGCTTGTCGAGTTCGTCGACATCTATCCGTCCCTGTGCGATCTGTGCGAATTGCCGCAGCCGGAAGGTTTGGAGGGAAAGAGCTTCGCCCCGCTGATTCGCGATCCACGGCAGCCCTGGAAGGAAGCCGCGTTCAGCCAGTTTCGCCGCGTGATTCCCGATCACGGTTTGGGCATGGGCTACTCGATGCGCACCGCCCGATGGCGCTACACGCAGTGGCACGGTGAACACGGCGAACTTGTGGCTCGGGAGCTGTACGACCACGAAAGCGACCCGCAGGAGAACGTGAACGTCGCCGCGCGGCCGGAGCATGCCGAGCGGGTGGCCGAGTGGAGCCGGACCTTGACGGAAACGATGGGGCTGCCGCAGAAACAGGACCCGGTGCGCCCGAGGCGGTGATGCGGCCTCGGGCGGCCCACTACCCGGCGTTTGCGTCGCGCGTATAATCCCCGAAACGGAAACCGCGCCCCGAGAAGCCTACCAATTGGAAGGAGGAATACGAATGGGTCGAGCAGGACTGATTGTGGCGGCGCTGACAACGAGCGCCGCGTGGGGGTGGGACATCGGAGCTCAGGCGGTTCCGCGCGTGGCGCAGCGGCCGGTGAGCGTCGGCGACGCCCGGTGGACGACCGGCTTCTGGGCCGATCGCGTCGAATTGTGCCATCAGGTGATCATCCCCAAGATGCGCGAGGCGATGGAGGACGACCGCAACGGCGCTATTCTCGGCAACTTCCGCGTCGGGGCGGGGCTGGAAGAAGGCAAGCACCGCGGCACCAACTGGTCCGACGGCGACTGCTACAAGTGGCTCGAAGCCCAGGCGTGGCTCTATGCCGTGACGCGCGACCCGGACCTCGGCCGGCAGATGGACTACTGGATTGATTTGATCGCCCAAGCGCCCGCAGCGGCGACGTCGCTCAAGCTCCGCATTCCCGGCTGGGCGGACTCCGCGTCGATTGCCATCAACGGCAAGGCGATCCAAGGCAAAGCGATACCCGGCACGTACGCCGCGATTGAGCGCACGTGGAAAGACGGCGACACGGTCGCGCTCGACCTGCCGATGAGGGCCGTGCTCGTCGAGTCCGATCCTCGCGTCGAGGAGACGTGGGGGCAGGCGGCGGTGATGCGCGGGCCGCTGGTCTACTGCGCCGAAGCGGTCGATCTGCCCAAGGGCGTGTCGCTCTGGGACGTCCGTCTGCGGTGCGATGCGACGTGGACCGAGCGGCACGAGCCGAATCTGCTCGGCGGCGTGACGGTCTTGGAGACCGAGGCGCTGGCCGCGCCGGAGCCCGAGTCGTCCGGCGGCCTGCTGCGGCGCGTCCCGAAGGGGGCAGCGCGTCCAATCCACCTGAAGCTGATTCCCTACTACGCCTGGAACAACCGCGACGAGACCGAGATGACGGTCTGGCTGCCGCTTCGCTGATGCGGAGCTCGAAAGCCTTGAAACACAGGAGGACGTGATGTTGGTGACAAGACGGAGGAGTATGACGGTTGCCTTGGCATGTTTGGCCGCGGTTGCGCAGGGGGCGGTTGCAGAGGATGAACGTCCGCACATACGAATCCGGGGTATCTATGGCGGCGTGCCGGTCGAGTTGATCGGCCAGGGGAAGACGCTGGAGGACCACGGGATCAACGCTGTCTTCATGGGATCCGGCGGCCTGAGCGCAGAGCGGATAAGCCTGCTGAAGAAACACGGCGCCCGGGTGTTTGCCGAATTCAACACCCTGCACGTTGCCCGTTATCTGAAAGATCATCCCGAGGCTGCCCCCGTCGGCACCGACGGCAAGGTCTGTCCTGCCCCCCATGGCTGGCAGGGCATCTGTCCGACGCATCCCGGCTACCGGAAGTCGCGCATGGATGCTTTCCGGAAGATACTGAGCGACTTCGAGATCGATGGGATCTGGCTCGACTATCATCACAGCCACGCCAGTTGGGAACGAGCGGAGCCCAACATGCCCGACACGTGCTTCTGCGAGCGCTGTATCGCCCAGTTCGCGCGGGCCACCGGGACGAATCTGCCCGACGAGGCCCCGCCGCAGCTCGCCGGACGGTTGCTGGATGAGTGCAAGGACGAATGGGTGCAGTGGCGCTGCGACGTCTTCACCGATTGGGTCCGCGAGTTCCGGTCGATTGTGGATGAGACACGTCCCAAGGCCCTGCTCGGTACGTTCCACTGCCCCTGGACGGATACGGAGCGGAACGGTGCTTTGCGCAACAAGCTCGCCATCGATCTGCGAGCGCAGGCGGAGTATGTCGACGTGTTTAGCATCATGCCGTATCACGCTCGATTCGGGCATCCTGCCGATCCGTCGTGGATCTCGCGGCAGACGGCGTGGTTGGGCGGTTATCTCGGCATCCAGGGCGAGCCGGGTGAACGACCCATGATTTGGCCCATCGTGCAGCTCTCAGATTGGGGAGCAGCCGTGGCTGTCGACGACGTGCGCTCAATCCTTGATCACGGCACGCGGCTTCCGGCCACGGGCGTGATGGTCTTTGCCTGGGGCTCGTTGCGGAAGCAGATGGAAAAAGTCGACGCGATGGGCGGCTTCTACCGCGCTATCAGGCCGTAGAGCGCCGACCCCGGCTGACACATGCCCAGCCGGCAGCCGAACCTGCTGACAGGACGCACGCCATGCTCAACTGCCTTGCTGTTCTGACCGTCCTCGTCCCCGCGACCGACCACGCCCTCACCTGGCACCTCGACTCCAAGGACGAGGTCACGCACGCCTCACACGTCGTGAACCCGAAAACGACGGAGGGGCTGTTCCGGGGCACGACCGCGTGGGACCCGTTTGTCTTCTTCGCTCTGCCCAACGGAGGCATCGACGGGAAGTCGCTGACACGTCTGACGCTGCGCCTGTACTCCTCGACGCCTGCCGATCACATCGCGGTGTACTACCAGTGCGATGACGAGCGCTGGGCGCTTGGGACGAGCCACCCCGTCGTGCAGGGACTGGCGGAGTACCGCATCGATCTGACGCAGCTTCAGTACCACGGGGACGTCTCGCCCCTGGAGGGCTCGCGCCAGTGGGGCGGCACCTCGGGCCGCATCACGACCTTCCGAATTGACCCCGGCAACCAGGCGGGACGATGGATCGCCATCGACGAAGTGCGGATCGAGCCGATCAACGGGGAACCGTTCGAGCCGGGCGTGACGCCGCTCTCGACCAAAGGTGGACGGCTGGCAGCGGTAACCGTGCCCGAGTCCGTTGACGCTGGCGAGGAGATCCCGGTGCGAGTGACGGCCGAGCTGCCCGTCCAGGACGGCGAGCGAGGCGATCGGCTGTTCGTGTGGCTGATGTCCGGCCAGCGCGTTTGGGCGGACGGAGTCGTCAAGATCGACCCGCGGCAACCCATGGGCGAGTGGACGGTCGAGATTCCCACGCTGAAGTACTCGCAGCCGGCCCGACTGAGCGTACGCGCCGGGCTGTTGGGCGTCGAGCTTGCGGACGGCGGATTCGATCGCCAACGGGCCGTCGTGCGGGTCGACAACTCGTTGGCCGGCAGACAGACGCCACCGTTGGCCGAAGTGAAACGCCACGGTGGCGACCCCACCTTGTTCGTCGATGGCAAGCCGGTCGCACCGTTCTTCTCCGTGACGGGCGGCGTCAGTCTGCACGACCAACACGCCGAGATGGGCCGCGCCGGCGTACACCTTTTTTCCGACTGGTTCGGCAGCTCCGGCGCCTCGGACCTGGGACACGTCGCGCCCGACGTCTACGACTACACCGAGTTCGACAACTACTTCGCCAAAGCCCTGGAAGCCGACCCGGACGCGTACTTCCTGCCGCACGTGGGCATCACGCCGCCCATGTGGTGGCAGCAGATGCACCCCGAGGAACTGTGCCTCTACGCCGATGGCGGGCACGGGCCGCAGTCGTTCGCTTCGGAGCGGTGGCGCAAGGAGACCGCGGAGGACCTGCGGCGGCTCATCCGACACGTGCAGTCGGCGCCCTACGCCGACCGAATCATCGGCTACCTCCCCTTCAGCGGCTACTCTGCCGAATGGCAGTCGTGGGGGCTATGGCAGAACCACCTCGCCGACTACAGCGAACCGGCGAAGCGCGCGTGGCGCCAGTGGCTCCGCACGCGGTACGGCGCCGACAGCCCGCATGCCAACGCCGAGATGCCCACGCCCGAACAGCGGCACACGGGCAAGTGGGGAGCGCTTCGCGACCCCGAGGCGGAGCGTACGACGATCGACTACTACCTCTTCCTCGCTGACCTTACCGCCGACGCCATCGCCCATTTCGCGCGCGTGGTGAAGGAGGCGACCAACGGCCGCTCGCTGTGCGGAACGTACTACGGCTACCTCACGCAGCACGGCCCGCGCCAGCAGGATTCGTCGCACCTCGCCTTGGCCAAGGTGCTCCGTTGCGACGACCTCGACTTCCTCGCAAGTCCTCCACTCTACACCGACCGCGCCATCGGGCAAACATCCGGATTCATGTCGACGACGGAAAGCGTGCGGCTCCACGGCAAGCTGTGGCTGTCGGAGGCGGACTACCGCACCCACCTCTCTGAGCCCGGTTCCGGCTACGGGCGCGCGGGCACACCGGAGCACACCAACGCAGTGCTGTGGCGCGAGATGGGCAACGTGCTCACGCGACGCACGGCCGTCAGCCACTACGATATGGTGGGCGGTTGGCTGAAGGGTGCCGAGATCACGGCAGAACTCGGCAAGATGCGAGACGCCATGGAGGCTTCGCTGACGGATCGACAGCCCTTCCACGGCGACCTCGCCGTGGTCGTCGACGAGCGCAGCTTCGCGTACCTCACGGCGATGCATCCGTTGACGGGCAGCCTCGTCCTCCAGAGCGTCATCCAGCTCCCTCGCGTCGGCGTCGCCTGGGACTTCCACCTGCTGGACGACCTGGTGACCGCTGACGTGCCGCCGCACAAGGCGTACCTGTTCCTGAACGCGGTGATGCTCGACAACACACAACGCGCAGCGATCCACGCCCGCCTCAAGCGCGACCGCGCCACAGCCATCTGGGTTTACGCTTCCGGTCTCTACGGCGACGACTCCGCCGGCGTTGAGCAGGTCCGCGACCTCACCGGGTTCACAGTGCGCCGAGAGACGTGGGGCAAGCCGCTCAAGGTGGCTGACGCTGAGGGCGTGCTGCTGGCGGGCGACAAGCCCGAGGTCGATCCGGTCTTCGTTCCCGATGTCACCGACGCCGAGGAGCTCGGACACATCGAGGGCACTGACTTCGCAGGACTCGTCCGCAAGCCCATCGGCGAGTGGACCAGCGTCTTCTGCTCGGCGCCGCGCTTGCTGCCAGACACGCTGCGACGCTTGGCGCGCGACGCCGGGTGTCATGTGTACCTCGGGACAGGAGATGCCCTGTTCGTCGACAACCAGTTCGTGTGCCTGCATGCGTCGACGGGTGGAGACAAGGTGATAAATCTTCGGGAGCCGCTTCGCCCCCGAGCGATCTTTGGAAGTCCGGCTTTCGACGTGGAAGGAACGCTCTTGCGCTTCGCGATGCAAGCGAACGAAACGGTACTGCTCAGACTCGACAGGGAGTGAGATCACCCACGATGGCTGCGACGCTCGGGGCATCGCTCTCCGCGCCGCCCCCTCTCGCGTTGCCGGCGTCCTCGGACGGCCGCGCGTAGTGCCAGATGAATGGCGTCATTCGTGGGCGGAGGGAGCCGGTCGATGGCGCCACCGGGTGTGTCGTCTATCGCGGGATCGATGGCAAGACTGCACACCCGCTTCGATCGGAAGCTTCTGGGCGAGCTGGGCTCCTGCGCCTGGACGTGCACCCAGGCCGAAGCGCAACGCACGCTGGGCGGGAAGGATGGGTTACCCGGCATGATGGGGGCGATACAGGCTCACGGGGAGCTCCTTCATTGGCACCCTCCACGTTCATGTGTTAGTCACCCGGGCGTTTACACGGCGTCTTCCCTCGCCGCGTGACTCGCGTCGGTCGACACGCCGGAGAATCTAACGATGCGTTTGGGCACGTCGGTCGATGTGACCGACGCGCGCTCGACGGTGCGCCTTAACCCACCGCTGTTTCATGGGTTACGGCCAACGTGAGGGGCCCAGAAGCTCGCTGGAGCCGCATAGGGTGCGCAAAGTACCGCCACAGCCGCTATAATCGCGTGGAGCGGTAGGCGGCTGCGGTGAAAAAGCAGATTCCCGTTAACCAAGCATGTCCCAGCGTGCGTCTCCGCGACGTTGGGTTGACATGCCCGGCAGATGGAGGAGTAGCTCATGCAGACAATAGAATCTTTTCGTGCGACGTCCGTTTCACTGCGGGTTGTTTCGGTTCTTGGCATCCTGTTGGCGACGACGGGCCCGGCCGCCTTGGCTGGCCCGGCGGATGAGGCCGAGCAGATTGCCTCGTTGGCCGGCTTTCACGGCGGCCTGGGCATCCACGTCGGCTGCGGGGATGGGAAACTCACTGCGGCGCTGCGCCTGGCGGACAACTGTGTCATTCAGGGACTGGAGACCGACGCGAAACGTGTTGAAACGGCGCGTGCGGCCATCCGTGCGACTGGACGGTACGGCCCGGTTTCCGTAATCCGCTGGAGCGGGAAAAAACTCCCCTACGTTGACAACCTGGCGACGCTCGTCGTCTGCGAAGACGCCGGCGCGGTCCCGCCGGGCGAACTCATGCGAGTGGTTCGGCCTTTCGGCGCCGCGGTGGTCAAGCGGGACGGCAAATGGACCGCGACCTTCAAGCCGCAACGGCAAGGCACGGACCAGTGGGAACAGCACTATCACGGCGCGGACAACAACGCCGTTGCCCAGGACACCGTCGTCGGTCCGCCCCGCCGGTATCAGTGGCTGGGCGAGCCCCAGTGGCAGCGATCTCACCTGGCGATGCCTTCGATCAACAGCATGGTCTCGACGAAGGGGCGCCTGTTCACGGTCGAGGACACGGCCTCGGCCGAGCACCCGGCGCTGCCGGGTAAACAGGCGCTTGTGGCCCGGGACGCGTACAACGGGGTGATCCTCTGGCGGGTGATGTTTGCCGATTGGCACCCGATCTACATCCGCAACAAGGAAATGCCCGTGCAAATCCAGCGGCGAGTGGCCGCCGTGGGCGATGTCGTCTATTGCACGCCCGGCTACACCGCGCCGATCACCGTGTTCGACGCGGCAACCGGCGCCGTCATCAAGAAGCACACGCGGACCGCGGGGACGATGGAGTTCGTGTATGACCGCGGCGTGCTGTACGTCGTCACGGGCGACCAGTCCGACGTCTCGGAAGCCCTCATGGACCAGTCGCGCTCGGCGCTGAAGACGAGCCTCTTTCGACGCGAGGCGTATGGGCCAACGATCCAACGGCCCGACGATCCGAAGAACGATCTTCTGGCCATCGACGCCGACTCGGGCAACGAGCTTTGGAGAATATCCGGAGCCGACACGAAAGGCTACGAAGGGGCAACGCTCGGGGTGATCGGCGACCGCGTGGTTTTTGCCACCTCGACGGAGCTCGTTTGCCTGGACGGCGCGACCGGCAAGGCACTGTGGCGTGTCCCCGCACCGATCGTTCTCAAAGGGCCGGCGGGCATCGCGGTCTCGCTCGTGCTCTCGGATCGCGCCGCCTACTTGGCCGATTCCGAGCGGCTCCGGGCGTTCCGTCTCGCCGACGGCCAGGCGCTATGGGAGACGCCCGCCACGATCAATCATCACAAGGCGCCGGACGTGTTTCTGGCAAATGGCCTGGTCTGGGCGGCGGCATATAATGCTGCGAACGGGCGGCCGGCACCGGCGTTGGGACTTCCCCGCATGGGAGTCAACGGCTTCGATCCCGAAACGGGGAAGCTCGTCCGAGAGCTCGATCAGGCCATGGCCGGTCCCATGGGCCATGACCGTTGCTACCGGAACCGGATCACGACGCGGTATTACATTAACACGGCGACCGGCGGCAGCGATTTCCTCGACCTGAGCTCCCCGGCGGAGTTTCCCAATCCTTGGATCCGCAGCACGTGCGGCATTGGTCCGCTCCCCTGCAACGGCCTTTACTATGGCGGGCCGCCGTCCTGTGCGTGCTGCAACAGCGTCATGTTGAACGGCTTCAACGCGATGGCGGCGGAGCCGGGCGTCACCAAATCGGACCAACCGATCAAGATCGGCACGGAAGCTACGCTCGAAAAGGGCCCCGCCTTCTCGGAAATCGTAGATCTGAAACCTCCGACTTCAGGTTCTCCGGACGATTGGCCCGCCTACCGTCATGACAACGCGCGGACGGGAACGACGAAGAACAGAGTCTCGGCCAAGCTCACCAGACGCTGGGAGGCCCGAATCGGCTCGCGCGCCAGCGCCCCGGTCATCGCCGCCGGCATGGTGTTCGCGGCGGACGTGGACGGTCACGCCGTGTGCGCCATGAACGCGGCGGACGGGAGAATTGTCTGGCGGTTCTTCGCCGATGGACGGGTCGACTCGCCCCCGACGTATTACCGAGGTTTCCTCCTTTTCGGTTCCCGCGACGGATCGGCCTATTGCCTGCGCGCCGCCGACGGGACGCTCGCCTGGCGGTTTCGCCCGCTCGAACGGCGGATGATCTGCGCCTACGGGCAGCCGGAGTCGGCGTGGCCGATTTGCGGCAGCATCCTCATTCGGGACGGGCTGGCGTATTTCGCCGCCGGGCGGAACTCCTTCACCGACGGCGGCATCTTCCTGTACGCGCTCGACCCGCGCTCCGGCAAGGTCGTCCATCAGAAACGCATGGTCGGCCCCTATGGCGAAAACGGCTTCCCCATCGAAAACCGGGAGGTCGTCCAGGGCATGAGCATCGAGGGATTCAAAGGCGATATCTTCATCGCCGACGACCAAATGCTCTATCTGAGACATCAGGCCTTCCAGCCCGACCTCTCGCCGGTCAAGCTTCAGGACGTCAAGCAGCCGCACCTGATCCCCTCGCACGGATTTCTGGAGGCGATCCCGCAGCACCGCTCGTTCTGGACCATTGACACCATGTTGCATTACGACATCCCCACGGGTCTCGGCGGTATCCACGGCGACATCCTCGTGATCGACGGCTCACGCTTCTACGAAGTTCGCGGGTATCCGCCCGGACGCACCGCCTGGTTCGATCCCCGGACCAGCGGCTACACCCTCTACGCGGGGAAGTACGGCGCGGAGGCGAAGGCCGCCGCGGAGGCGGCGGCGGCCAAGCGGGCTGCCGCTGCGAAGGCCGCCGCCAAGCAGGCGGCTGCCAAGCAACGGAAGGGCACGAGGTCGCGACGCAGAAACCGAGGCCCGTCCAACGTGGCCCCCTCCTTGAAACTCTGGAGCAGCTCCATCCCGCTCACCGGCAAGGCGATCGCGCTGGCCGACGACGTCTTGTTCGTCGCCGGCACCCCGGTCGCGTTCCCGGAAGGCGATCTGGCCAAAGCGTACGAGGGGCGAATGGGCGGCATCCTGTGGGCGGCCTCCGCGTCCGACGGCGAGAAGCTGGCCCAGTACACGCTCGACGCGCCCCCAACATGGGACGGTCTCGCCGCCGCGAACGGCCGCCTCTTCGTTTCGCTGGCCGATGGGCGCGTGATGTGCATGGGCCCTCAGACGGGCTTGTGAGGAATTGCTCACGCGTGTTCAAGAAAGGACCGTGGCGATGAGCCTGCCAGTCGCCCTCGTCCTGTGGTTTGGCGTGCTGGGGTCCGACCCGGCCCTCGGGCAGTCCGAAGGCTGCCCGGATCCCGCGGACGGGTCGACCGACGCGCCATTGCATCTCGTCCTTCCATGGAAAGGGGAGGCGGCCGGCTACCACGTCTTTTTCGGGAGCGATCCGGATAGGTTGGAATTCCGCGGCTCCACGCGGGTTCCCAACACCTATAACAACGTCTACATTCCGACGCTCGAGCCTCAAACCAAGTACTACTGGCGCGTTGAAAGCACCGACAAGTATGGAAGAGCCGTGGCGCAGGGACCGCTGTGGTCCTTTGTGACCGGGGCACGGGCGACAGGCCCGGCCGAGAGTCGGGCGACGGCCATCGATCCCGCCCCTTATCTGGCGAAGTACTCCGACTGGTCATCAGGTTCCAGCCCTCCTCGGATGGACAAACCCAAGACGTTGTTCGGCATGACCCTCGAATCTGCCGCGGGCGGCCCCGACGAAGCGGTGGTGACCACAACCGGGGCGATCTACGTCGTCCAGCGCCGCGGTCTTGGGATGTGGCGCAGAATCGACCCGGCCACCAATACGATTCGTCCGCGGCTGGTCGCAGTCCTGGAATTCGAGGACGACATGGGGCCTATCGTCGTCGATGCTTCAGCGGCGGACAGCGTGGTGCTTCGCAGCTCTAAGGTCGAACTTGCCTTTCAGACGGATTCGTTCTTCTTTCTTAAAGCGCTCACCCCCATTTCCTACCGACATCTCAACCTAATCGCAAACGCTCCCTGGAACAAGGGCGTCGGACTAAATCGCATCTGGACGGATGGCTACGGCGGGAGCCTCCACGCCGACATCAGCGGGACGGCCGTCCTCGTGCCTCCCCGACGCAATGCCCAGACTCTTGGGCATGCCGCCGGTGACGTTGCCGGTCATTCCATCGCTGACGTCGTACCCGCACTGCTCGGGCGTCGAGATCATCTCTTCGCCCCATTTGCCGAAGTGGGCACAGCGATAGTCGGGGTAGGCCCGCTTCAGCGCCCTGGGGATGGTCATGTGCTCGGCCGGTACCCAGCGGCTCTTGAACTCGGTGCCGCTTCGGGCGGCGCTCGTCCCGCAGAGGATGCTGCGCCGTGTCGGCGTGCAGAGGGGCGCGATCGCATAGCGGTTCTTTTACAGCTAAACCTATGCTTCGCGTTACTTCCTCTACTCGCGGCAGCACGATCGACCGCCACGGCGACGACCGACGACCGCGGCACTTGATGCAGTGTATGCGGGGTTCTCATACGGACATCGTAGCCTATGACCACAGCGCGCGGCAACCGCTCGCTACGCCGAGCGGATCATTCACTCGAGCCTCGACCCGGCCTACACGGCGTGGCCGTCCCCAAGCCGGGGCACGTGCAAGATGGATGACTTGGCGAGGGAAGGCCAACGACGGAGTAACGGGGTGTGGGCAAATGACGGTTTGGCGGGCATGGGAAAGTTCCAGGAAACTCTTCACAGGCGGCTTCTTGAAGCGTACCATAGACCACGTCCCGGTCACGGGTTAGCCGACGCCAACGGGGCCAAAACTCGGAGGACCACCGCACGGGGTGTGCTCGAAGGAACGCAGTCAGGAGAATCTCCGTAACACAAGTCGAGGTGAGCAATGAACAAACCGGCAGTCTATTCCATGGCAGCTTGTATCTGCGTGTTCGCCTGTTCCGCGTCTGCCCAGGATGGAGCGGAGTTGCTGGAGCGGTCGGGGGTCCAGGGCGGCGTCGTGGTCCATCTGGGTTGCGGCGACGGAACCTCGACGGCGCAACTGGCGGCGGGCGAGCAGTACGTCGTCCACGGTCTCGACACGGATGCGGACAACGTCGCGGCGGCCCGGCAGCGGTTGCTGGCCGCGGGGCGCTACGGGGCGGTTACTGTCGACGGATGGGACGGGCAGCGGTTGCCGTACGTCGATGATTTCGTGAACCTGATCGTGGCGGAGGACCCGGCGCAGGCCTCCACGGAAGAGCTTATGCGCGCCTTGGCGCCCCACGGCGTGGTCCTGGTGAAACGTGGCGGCGAGTGGCAGAAGACGGTCAAGCCCTGGCCGGCGGGGATGGACGAGTGGACGCACTACCTCCATGGCCCCGACGGCAATCCCACGGGGAACGACACGCTGGTCGCGCCTCCCACTCGCCTGCAGTGGCTGGGCAGTCCCGGCTGGGCACGGCATCACGACCACATGGCGAGCATGACCTCGCTGGTGTCGGCGGGCGGCCGCCTGTTCTACATTCTGGACGAAGGCTCCCGGGCCTCGATCCAACTGCCGTCGCACTGGCGCCTCATCGCCCGGGACGCGTTCAACGGCACCCTCCTCTGGAAGCGCGAGATTCCCGACTGGGCCAGCAAGGACTTCGGACTGAAGAGCGGCCCGGCGCACCTGCTGCGACGGCTGGTGGCCGTGGGGGATCGCCTGTATGTGACCCTGGGCATCGACGCGCCAACCACGATCCTCGACGCCGCCACCGGCGAGACCTTGGCGACCTGCGAGCGGAGCGAGCTCACGCGCGAGATCGTGGTGGCCGAGGACACGGCATTGCTCGTCGTCGGCCACGAGAGGTCGCGCCTGCCCGACTACCGCCGAGTCGGCACGTATGTCTGGTCGAATACGAATGCCTCGAACACCGGCTGGGGATGGAACGGCGAGACCCGGAGCATCCTGGCTTGCGACCCCGTTTCGGGCAAGCTCCGCTGGCAGATCCAGTCTCCCGTGGCGCCATGTTCGCTGGCCGCCAACGCGACCTCGATCGTATTTCACGACGGGCAGAAGCTGGTCTGTCTCGACCGGCACACCGGCCAGACCGAGTGGGAAGCCGAGGAAACGCCGCTCAAAATGCCCGTGCCCAGCAACACCGGCCCGCGCGTGCTGATCTATGGAGAGATGGTCCTGCTCTCCGCCAACGACGGCAAGGTGTCGGGCTGGACGCTTGACAACGGCAAGAAGGTCTGGGAGGGGCGACAGAAGCCGAGCGGTCACATGTCGCTGAGGGACCTGTTCGTGGTCGACGGTCTGGCCTGGACCGCTGCCATTGCCAATAGCCGCGACGACGGCGTCTGGACCGGTTATGACCCGAAGACCGGCGAGAAGCGGCGCGAGTTCGCTCCCGACGTGCAACTGCACTGGTTTCACCACCGCTGCTACCCGTCAAAGGCCACCGGGAAGTTCCTGATCACGGGCCGGAACGGCACCGAGTACGTCGACCTGGAGAAGGAACACTGGACTCCCAACCACTGGTTCCGCGGCGGCTGCATCTACGGCATCATGCCCTCGAACGGGATGACCTACGCCTCGATGGACGCTTGCGGCTGCCAGTTGGAGGCCAAGCTGAGCGGGTTCAAGGCCCTTTCGGCGGCGCGCGTGCCGCAGCCGTCGGCCGACGACCTGACGCCCGAGTCCCGGCTCCAGCGCGGCCCGGCTTATGGTCAGGCGGAGGGCCCGGCGGCGGGTCCGGGTGACTGGCCCACTTTCCGACACGACCAGGCACGCAGCGCCACTACGGCGAAAGGGCTGGAGGATACGGGCAGCAACTGGGACACAGACCTCGGCGGGCGTCTGACTCAGCCGACCATTGCCGCTGGGAAGGTGTTCGTCGCCTGCCGCGACACGCACACCTTGCATGCCCTCGACGTCAAATCGGGCAAGACGCTCTGGTCCTACACGACCGGCGGCCAGACCGATACTCCGCCTACGTACTGGAAAGGGCTCGTCCTCTTCGGCTCCGCGGACGGGTACGTCTACGCCGTCCGCGCGCACGACGGCGTGCTGGCCTGGCGTTTCCGCGCGGCACCCCTGGACCAACGGATGATGGCCTGGGAGCAAATCGAATCGGCCTGGCCGGTGCATGGCAGCGTGCTCGTGCGTGAGAACGCGGACGGCCGGGCGATCGTCTACTGCACCGCCGGCCGCAGTATCTACCTCGACGGCGGCATCCGCTTCCTGCGCCTCGAGGCGGCCACCGGCAGACTCCTCGGGGAGGTCGTCTGGAACGAGAAGGACCCGGAAAGCGGCGAGAGCATGCACGAGGCCTACCTGAAAAAGACCCCCGGAAACACCATGCCCGTCGGCCTTTCCGACGTCCTGTCGTGCGACGGCAGAAACCTCTGGATGCGCTCGCAGAAGATCGATTTCGAGGGCAAGCGTTCGGAGATGACGGTGCTTTCAGCCACGGAACAGCCCCCGGAAGACGCTCACCTGTTCTGTCAGATCGGGTTTGTCGACGACTCCTACTTTTTCCGCTCCTATTGGACCTATGGCCGCCGCATGATCGGCGGCTACAGCGGTTGGTACCAGGCCGGGCGGTACGTGCCGTCGGGGCGTATCCTCTGCTTCGACGAGGATGCCGTCTATGGGTACGGACGCAAACCCGAGTACATGACCAACGCGTCGGCAATCGAGTACCAGCTCTTCGCCGCGAAGAAGACCGTGACGCCGGACGACATCCGTCGGGTCGGCCAGGCGCAACGAGCCATGAACGAGCGGCGCCCGGAGAGGAACGCGACCTCGTCGGACTGGCGCCTGCGATGGTTCTTCCCCAAGGAGGAGCTGACCGCGGCCCGTTTTCAATGGCTCGTGGACCAGCCGTCGATTTTCGCGCGGGCGATGTGCGCAGCCGGCGACCGGCTGCTCGTGGCCGGCCCGCCCGACGTGGTCGATGAACGCTTCGCTTACCACAACCCCGACGAGCCCCAAGTCCGGGCCTTGCTCGAGCGCCAGGAGGAGGCCTACGCCGGCCGGCACGGCGGGCGGCTTTGGGTGGTCGACAAGGCCGACGGCAAGCCGATCGCCCGCCACACGCTCGACACGATCCCCGTGTTCGACGGCATGGCCGCAGCCGGAGGACGCCTCTATCTGAGCACGGTCGACGGGCGCGTGAAGTCGCTCACGGCGTCCGGCCTGACGGCCCTGCCCTCCGCCGACGCGGAGCCGCTCCAGACCAAATGGGACAAGCCCGAAGACCCCGACTACCTCCTCCCGCTGCCCGAACCGAAAGACGCCGAGTTCCAGAAGGTCTCGGGATGCAAGGTGTTTGCTTCCGAGCTGGGCTATCGTCTGCGGGCAAACGGCAAGGACACGTTGGGCGTGGCGGTGAAGAAGCTCGAGGAGCCGATCACGGGCACGGCCACGTTCCGCACGACGATCCGGGCCGTGCCGGCGGCGAAGGGCCTGCTGCGGAACGGGTTCCTTGCATTCGGCAGCAGTGCCAAGGAAGCCGACCTCGTCAAGTGCGGCGTCCGCCTTCAGAACCAGAGGGCCAGCATCGTCCAGGGACCGTTCAAGAAAACGGAAAAGGCAGGCGTCTCCGCCGAGGTCGACGCACCCGAGGCCAAGGGCCTGGAAGCGGTCGTCACCGTCGACCTGGCCGCGCAACATGTCACCTACGTCGCCAACGGCGTGAAGCTCGAAGCGAAGCTGGCGTCTCCGCTGCACGCGATCACCTACCTGGGCTACATGATGGATAGTGCGCTTATCGACGTGGCTCCCATCGACATCGAGCAAGCAGAATAGGACGTAAAGTCCCCACTCAGGGGTTGGTATCGAGATAGTTCTTGGAGTCCAGAACCCGACGCTTGGCTGCCTTGGTTGTCATCAGCCGATCCAAAGACCTTTTTGATGGTCTCCAGCTTCAAGTAGCCGTCGCCATGCGTCGGTGCGACGATTCCACCTTCGCCAAACTCGTTCCACGCGTAGATCAGAAACAGCTTCTGTCGCCCGGCCGAAGTGGGTAGACCAAGGTTGACGTCGAGGGGGCCCTGTGGGGGGCCTTGGGGTCAGAGCTTGAATAGTGAATAGGCGCGACCTGCTGGCAATCGCAACATCCTCGCTATTCACTATTCAAGCTCTGCCCCCCCGGCCAGCAGAATCCTCGGGCACCCACGAGACCAGGTACGCTTCCGCCGGATGAACCTCGTTTCACTCGACCGGCCGAGTCGTTCAGTCAAGGTGTTGTGATCCCAGGTCTCGACGGGCACCTATGGTTCTCCCGACCTGTAGAAGACATGTGCGACGCCTTCATGGGTCACGTTCTTCTCCCGGATCATCCCGAGCTTCTTCAGCACGCGGATTGACGCCTTGTTCTCGGGTTGGGCCACGGCCACGATCTGTCGCAAGCCAAGCGTGTCGCGGCCATACCGCATAACGGCCTGGGCAGCCTCGGTCGCCAGCCCTTTGCCCCAGTAGTCGGGAGCCAGCCAGTAACCGATCTCAATCTCCTCGCCGCCCCACAGACGATCAAAACCGCAGAAGCCGATCCGTTCCTGATTCTCTCGATAAACCAGCGGCCACAAGCAGAAGCCTTCGTCGCGATACAGCTTTCTGGCGGCTTCAATGTATGCCTGAATCTGTTCGTCGCTGGGCGGCTGGCCCGTGCCCACATATCGAATCACCCGCGGATTCGTGGCGATCGGTTTGAACCGAACCCAATCGCCGGGCAGCCACTCTCGAAAGATAAGGGGCGGCCGAAGAATAACTTTCCGGTTTCACTCTCTGGTTCGGGCGGGTTGGAATGGTGGAGTGGTGGAATGCCGTGGTATCTACGATTCCTGTTCGGCCGGTTGGTCGTGTACTCCATCATTCCAACACTCCATCATTCCATTACTCCACCGTTCCACCAGAGAACCGGTAACTTGTTGATCGCCCGCCCCTTACGTACGCCAGGACATGGGCAAGACAGGAGTCCTTCCGCGTCCCGTCGAGCAGCCGATATCGCCCGAAGAACGTCGGAAAGTCGGCGTCGTCGGTCGTCACCTCGGCGATGCGTCGATCACCGTAGAGCAAGTGGTAGTCCATTGCTTCTCCGCGGAATGGTCAGCGAGCCGGCGCCGCTCTCTGCGTCCTGTTGAACCGTCTGCTAATCGTCTTCTTCCTCAAAGTACTCGTCCCATTCTTCCCAATTGCCCTCGACAAGAGGCCGCAACTCTTCAGGCACCTGAACGCCCGCGTTGTGAAACCACTGGAGGGCGATGAGCAGAAAATCTTGAAGATCAGCGGCACCACTGGACGCCCTGAGCTTGCACTCGCAACCACAACCGGCGCATTGCGAATGGATGAGCAGCGATGAACACTCGTTCTCTTTTCCGCACGTGGAGCATTTCCACTTCCGAGTCGCCGGAAGGGCCCGAATCGCTCGGTAGAGCGCGCGCTCGGTATTGGCATCCAAGGGGAGATAGTCCGGTTCGTTCATGCGATTCACCATCGAGCGTCACTGATCGCGGAGCGATCAGCGACTATCCCGTCGGCGGGCGTTACACGGATGAACACACTCATGTGTATTTCGCGTGCGTGCAAGCACGCACCCTACGGCTTGGGCAACCGGTACAGCTCCAGCTCCCATAGCCGGATGATATCGCCGGGCGACGCCGTGACCAGGAGGCGGAACCGGGGGGCGGTGACGGGGGCGAACTTTGCGTTCCAGTCGAACTCCCAGTTGTCGCTCGTCTCGGTGCCGGGGACGTCCTTCCAGTCGGTGCCGTCGTGGTATTGGAGGACGAAGTCGATAATCGGCGTCTTCGGCTCGATCTCGCCGGTCTGCCCGGTCACGATCCGTGCCGCGTTGATCGTCTGCGGCTCGTCCCAC
>CAZDHR010000081.1:0-19844 GCA_964505295.1 uncultured Planctomycetaceae bacterium | reverse complement strand
GCCGTAGGTGACCGCGTGCATGATCGGCCACTGCGGGGTCGTCTCCTTCCAGCGGCGCTCGGTCTCTTCCGGGGGGAGCTCGACCACGCCGCCTCGCCCCAGGTCCATCTTCAGCTTGCCTTTCTCGACGAACACCCGCGACCAGACGATCTCACCCGGCCTGGAAACCCCCTTGAGCGTGCCGCCGCCGAGCCGGAAGTACATGCCCGGCTGCCGCTCGCTGGAAGCGCCTTTCCAGCCGTCGACGAAGTGGGCGGGCGGGGCCGAGCCGCTGATCAACAGCACCCAGACGTAGTCGTCGACCGTGCCCGACCGGTCCCAGTCGCCCCAGCGGACGTCGTGCAGCGTGTTCTCCACCGGCTGGCCCATCGCCTTGTGCACCCGGTAGGTCATCAGCCCGTCGAGCCCGGCGCACTCGTCCACTTCGTTGAAATGCACCAGCGGCTCGCCCTCGTAGAGCACCCGTTTTCCGTCGCGGCTTCTGACCGGCGGACGGTCGCCGTTGTTGAGCATCCCTTCGACCAGGTCGCTGGCCGGCAACAGGTCCTTGAGGCCCTGCTGATACTGGATGCCGATTGTGTTGCAGCCGAAGTCGTCGGCGATCCTCAAAGCGGCGACGTACATCTTGCACTGGGTGAGGATCTGGTCGTCGGTGAGGTCGGTTTCGGGGTCCGGCCCGGTGGCGAAGGTCATGCCGCGGTCGTCGAGCCACCGGCGCACGGCGCGGGCCTCCTCGTCCGAAACCTGGGTCGTCTCGTAGTAGAGGGCCGACTGGCTGAGCCGCTCCTTGTACACGCCCAGCGGGTTCAGGAGCTCGTCCTGGATGATGGCGTTGTACATGCCCATGCATCCTTCGTCGAAGATGCCCATGATGGCCTTCTCGCGGCGGAGCTGCCGGGCGAGCGCTTTACCAAGGCGGCGCTCGGCGGCCGCGATCGGGACCGTGACCTTTTTCCACGGCGTGACGTGCTTCATTGGGTGCCGCACCGAGCCGGTTTCCAGCCACTTCTTCAGGTTTTTCAAGAACGCCTCGTCGGTGAAGTCCTCGCTCCAAAGGGTCGAGTATTTCTTGCCCGCCTTGGTCAGGCCGGCGTTCAGGTTGAGCATTCCCACCAGCCCGGGCCATTGGCCCGACCAGTTGGCCACGGTGAGGATGGGTCCCTTGTGGCTCAACAGCCCGGCGAGCACGTGATGGGAGAACTGCCAGACGGCCTCGGCCACGATGAGCTTCGCGTTCGGGTCGATCCCCGCGAACACGCACATCCCTTCTTTTTGCGAGGCGATGAACCCGTGTTTGTCATCCTCCTTGTACGGATGGGCGCGAACCAGCTCGTAGCCCGCCTCGGCCACGGCCCGGGATAGCGATTCCTCCATCTCCTTCTGGGCTTCCCAGCACGTCTGGTTGGCCGAGAGCCGCAAATCGCCGCTGGCGACCATCAGCACTTGCCTCTTCTTGGCTTTCGGCGGCTTGGCCAGTTTGGGGAGTTGATAGGCTGGCATGATGAAATCTCCTACGTTCGGTGCCTGGTGCCGGAGCAGGCCGATGACATCGCGAGGGTTCCCGACCGACCCGGCTCACCGCGCCGGTTTCGCGTCGCCCGGTGCCGGTATGATACCCCGCCCGTCTCCACGTGAGAAGTAGGCGGGACCTGTCGCCGGGCCGCGGCCGCCGGGCTCGCGCGTCTCAGCGAAGGCCGGGCATCGGCCGGCCGGGGAACGGTGGCAGCCGCGTCGCGGGAGTCTATAATGGGCTCGCCACGCGCCGAGGCTGTGAAAGAATCAACGGTGTCCCATGATAGCGTTGCTAGCGGGATTCACGCGTGATGTCATAACGTCTTTTCATCAATCCGGTTACGAGACGGTCTCTGAAAGCCGCCCAATGTGAGATGGGCACGAATTCCCCTCCAGAACCCTGACGCTGGCCTAATGGCAAGCAAAGGGCCACGACGCTCACTCGATCGTCGCCGACCCGAAAATCGCCGATCCCGACCGCTTCGACTTCAACCTCCCGCCCGACTCCCCCGCCCTCGAGCTCGGCTTCCAGCCCATCGACACCAGCCGGATCGGGCTGGTCGGCCCGGACGAGTGGGTGAGTCTTCCCGAGCAAGTCGAGCGCCCGGAGATGCTGCTGCCGGGAGAAGAGTAGGCAACGGCGCGGTCCGTCGTTTCATCATCCGGCGGAACCGAGGCGTAGGGTGCGTGAAACGCACCATGATCTCCGAGGTGCTCCGGGCTAGGCGAATATGGTGCTCCGGGCCAGCAAATAAGGTGCGTTTCACGCACCCTGCGCAGCTTGTCTTCCCCCCAAGAAAAGAACCGACGGTGAGCGATTCCGCCCACCGTCGGGCAGTCATAGTCCGGAAAAAGGTGACAGGCACCTTTTGCCTGAAAGGCCCTTCGGGTGCTTCGCACAAAAGGTGCCTGTCACCTTTTTCCTGCGCGAGTTGCCCTACTCGGAGCTCAACTCGAAATTGATCGAGTCGCTGCCACCTGCGGGGACGGTGGCCTTTAGCTCCGTCTCCGCCTCGTCGCTGTACTTGGGAGGGAGAAGATTCCGGGCATCGGCCTCCATGGGTGAAAGCCCCTCCTCGCTGTGGAAGTCCGACCCGTCCTCCATGACCCACTTGGTGATGGCCACGTTGAACTCACCCGCCGGCGCCCCCTTGTGATCCGCGTCCGCCATCATCTCGTAGTGGCCGCTTGGGTCGGTCGCCCCGAAGCAGGCGGTACCCGGGGTGGAGCCGGTTGGGATGAAGGCGACCTCCGCCCCCGAAAGCGGCTCGCCATCCAGCGTGACCGTCCCCGCAACCGGCACCAAATCCGGCAGTTCTCGACTCGCGCCGCCGGGGCATCCGGCCAAACCGAGTAACAGAAGTACACAAGTCAGCAGCGCAACGGACTGAATCCGCATTCCACCCTCCCTTCTTCCAGAGACTACCTATTCGAGAGCCTGCCGCTTCACAGCCGGCCGAGACTACGGCACTTGCGTGCTTGAGCCGTCCGCCATCCGCGAAATCTCCAAAAGGACGGTCCGATCGTTGGTCTCGCTGATGAACCGGACCGAGCCGTCGCCGAGGCACGCGTTCAGTCCGCCCGGGTGCATGCTGCCGCCGGTACCTCCGGTTCGGAGCCTCGACGGGCGGGACGTCTTGTCGGTAACCCACGACCAGGTCGCGGGGATATCGTTCACGTTGATGCCGTAGCTGAGTTGGATGCCCGTCATGTACCAGCCGCGATACCCCCACGCCGGGCAGGGCCCGTTGGCGACGTCGTGCAAGGTCTCGGCCATCGCCACGGTATTGCTCAAGCCGTCCCGAACGCTGGCGACCTGCGCGGTGCTGTTCTCGCCGAACATGTACCGCGTTTGTATCGTCTGCCTTTGCCAGTAGTTAAAGGAATAGGCCTTCTGGGCGCTGAAGTCGTAGTTGGTCTTGACGCCCCGGTAGGTGGTTTGGCCGGACTGGATGCCGTAACCACCGCCATAACCGTGCAAAAGCCCGCCCGGGTCCGAGGGGCAAATGAGGGCCGTAAGCACCGTGGCCTCCACGGCCGCGTTGCCGCTGGTGACCGGATCGAGGCCGGCCATCGGGACGCCCGTATTGCGCGTGTACGTGGAAGCGCAAGACGAAAAGTCGTACTGGTCGTAGAGGGCCTGCTGCTCGATATACGGGAGCATGGACACCAGGCCGCTGAAGTTCTTGTAGTCCACCTTGCCGGACTCGTAGCCAGCGTTTGCGCTTGAAGCCCAACCACGGTTGATGCTTTGCGACGGAAACATCTTGAACGCGTCGTGGTAGTTGTGCAGGGCCAGGCCGAGCTGCTTGAGGTTGTTGCTGCACTGGCTCCGCCGTGCCGCCTCGCGGGCCGCCTGAACCGCCGGAAGGAGCAACGCAATCAGAATCCCGATAATCGCGATGACCACCAACAATTCCACCAGGGTAAACCCCAGCCGTCTTAGTAATTGCATGACACCCACCTCCTGAGAAAAAAGAGAGACTTAGGAAATCCGCAACACGGCCGATTGAAAGGGCAAGATTCGCCGAAACAGGGCGCTCCCCCCAACGGCCTCTTCCGGAGGACCCGCTATTAGAATACAGAACCTCTGCGAGGGACGCAACCGTCTGGGCAGGGGTTTCTCCAAAGTCGACCTTCGGCCTCGACATCCTCTCAAATAGGGGCCATGCCGGGCCCTGCTTCCGCCAGAGGCCCGTGAGTAACGCGTCACCCGGAAGGGGGTATCGCCTACCCTCCCGGTGGGGCCTGGGGAAGGTCAAGCTGGCGGAGCCACCTGGCCCGAGAGGGCAATCCGAGGCGATTGCCCCCCCAATGGCAACGGTCCAAGGGTCGCGGGACCAGGCAGAAGCCCTGGTTGCCCACCGGCCTCGCTCTCGCAAACCACGCGGAAACCGACGTTGTGCGCCCCGTCGCTAGGGTGCTTGGTTTCCGGAAGCTGCTGCAAGTGTCCGAAGCCAAGTGGCCCTATTGAGCCTTGCATAGCCACTGAACGGAGGGCTTCCACCGGAAGCCCGGGACCGGAGGATCCGGTCCCCGTCGGGTGATCTTGGCAAGGCAAACATCAATAGATGCTCCTCAGGTAGCTAATCGCGTCAGCGACTGCCCGCGTCGGGTCGTCGGCCGTCTGGTGGGTGACGGTGAAGTAGCCTCGGTAGTCGTGTCGGTCCAACGCGCCGAGCAGGGCGGGGTAGTCGGCGGCTCCTTCGCCGAGCGAGACGCGCGTGCCGCGCCCGGTGGCCAGCTCGCGGAACGCGTCGGTGGCGTGGACGTGGAGGATCGAAGGGCCCAGCACGTCGACCGCTTCCCGGGGCGAGAAGCCGTTGACGAGGAGGTTGGCCGGGTTGAGGTCGACCGCGATGGCTCCTTCCGGCAAGGCGGCGAGCAGCCGTGCCAGGTCTTCGCCGCTTTCGGTGCCGGTTTCGGCTGCCAGCAGGGCCCCGACGCGATTGCCGTGCCGGCCCAGCTCGTCGAGCACCTCGACCAGCAGGCGCCAGGCGTCGGACCCCTCATCCGCCGGCACGCGGCCCACGTGGTTGACGACGACCGTCGCCCCCAACTGGTAAGCGAGCTCCATCGCGGCCTTGGTGCCGGCGATCCGCGGCTCCAGATCGGCGGGCGTGTCGTACCCCCGCCGCGTGCGAAAACTGACCGCCGACACCCGCAAGCGAAAGTCGTCCAGCGTCTTGCGCAATTGCCGCAGGCCGGTCCGGGAGAGCTGTTGCGGGCGGATCTCGCCCTGGGCGTCGATTTCCACCGCGTCGGCGCCCCACTCCGCCGCCGTGTGCAAGGCTTTCTTGAAGGGCAAGCGCAGGCTGGCCAGCTCAACCCCGATCTTCAAGGCGGGCACGGAGTCCTCCTTCGGGTCGTAGCGGCCCGAGCCGCTTGGATCGAGCGGACAGGCCGGCTGGAACGATAGTCTGAATGGTCCATGGTGTCGCCGGACGAACGAGGCAACGGATGAACCTCCTTTTGGCACTAACGATTGTAGCGACAAGTGCGGATGCGTCTATTGAGGCACGCTGTCCCGGGGCAACCGAGGTCTTCTACTGCCCGTTCGACGCCTCCTGGGACAAAAACTTCGACCACTGGCCCGACGAGTGGCTCCGGCGCGGGGGCCCGGGATTCCCCCGCTACGTGGAAGTCGAGATCCGCGAGGAGCCCACCCCGGCCGGCGGGCACTGCCTCCGCATCGACCTGAACGGCGGGGCCGTGGCCGTGCACAGTCCGCCGATCCCGATCGGGCTGATGCACGCGTACGTGGTGGAAGGCTCGGTCAACGTGGAGGGGCTGGAGAACGATCGGGCCTGTCTGTCCTTGACCTTTCTGGACCGGAATGAGCGTCGCTTGGAGACGTTCCACTCCGAGAAGATCCGCGACTCGCAGGGCTGGACCAAGCTCCAGATCGGTCCCGTGGCACCCAGCCGGGCCAACGCCGAGCTGGCGATCCTCGGACTGCACTTGGAGCCGGGCGCTCGGCCCGACCTGACCGGTTCGGTCCGGTTCGACGACGTCTGGCTGGGCCGGCTGCCGCGAATCTCCGTCTCGGCCAACAACCGGCACCACGTGTTCACCGACCCGAGCGAGATTGCGGTCACCTGCAACGCCTCGGGGCTCTCGGAGGAAGACCTTCCGGTCGTCTTCCGCCTGGAAGACGCGTTCGGCGCGCTGGTGGCCGAGGAGCGGCTGCGGCTGAAGACCAGCCCGGCGTCGGACGAGGCGCTGCCTCCATCGCGGGCCCTTCCCGACGAGGCGACCTCTCCGGCCACTTCCGCCGAGGAAACCGCGACTCGGGTCGGCTCGGTCCTGTGGAATCCGCCGGTGCCGGGCCCGGGGTTCTACCGCGTGAGAGCGACGGTGGTCGACCGGTCGGGGACGTCGCATCGTCGCCGGTTGAATCTGGCCGTGATCCGGCCGGATGCCGCTCCGGCAAGCGACGACTTCGGATGGAGTCTGCCCCGAGGCGGAGAGCCGCTGACGCCGGGGGAGCTGAGCGAGCTGGCCGGCCGAGCGGGGATTGGCTGGGTCAAATACCCGTTATGGTTCGACGAGAACACCGGCGACGAGCAAGTGCAGGAGGTGGCTCGAATGGCCCAGGATCTCCGCTCGCAGGGGATCGAGCTGGTCGGGTTGCTGCACGATCCGCCGGACGCCCTGCGCGTGCGGTTTCCCACGCTGACCTCGCCCGCCCAGATCTTCATCGACGACTCCAAGTCGTGGTATCCGTCGCTGGAGTCGATGACGGCGCGGCTGGGCATGCAAGTGCGATGGTGGCAACTGGGCAACGACACGGACACGGGGTTCGTCGGTTACGCCAAGCTGCGGGAGAAGATCGCCGACGTCAAGGCGCAGCTCGACCGGCTCAGCCAGGACGTGAACCTGGGATTCGGCTGGGACTGGAGACGCCCCCTGCCCGAATCGCCCAACGGAAATCCTCCGTGGCGGTTCTTGGCCCTCTCCGCCGACCCGCCCTTGAGCGAGCAGGAGTTGGCCGCCCACCTGGCGGCCACGGAGCATCTCCCTTGCCGTCGCTGGGTCGTGCTGGAGCCACCCGCCCGAGCCGAGCATGACCTTCCCACCCGGGCCATGGAACTCATCCGGCAGATGATCCTGGCCAAGGCCGACGGCGTGGAGGGGCTGTTCATTCCCGACCCGTTCGACGCGGATCGCGGCCTGATGAACGAAGACGGCAGCGTGGGCGAGCTCTTTCTGCCCTGGCGGACCACCGCGCTTGCGCTCGGCGGGACCCAGTACTTGGGCTCCATCCAGTTGCCCGAAAACAGCCCCAACCACGTCTTCGCGCGTGGCTCGGAGGCCGTGATGATCGTCTGGAACGACTCGCCCCGCCGGGAAGTGGTCTACCTGGGCGACGAGGTCCGGCAGATCGACCCCTGGGGCGGCACGACGATCCCCGAGCAGCAAGAACATCGACAGGTGATCGAGGTGGGCTCGCTTCCCACGTTCGTCACCGGGCTGAGCGACAAGATCGTCCGCTGGCGCCAGAGCTTCGCGTTGGCCAGCGACCGCGTGCCCAGCGTCGTCGGCGGCCCGCACCAGAACAGTCTCCGCCTGACCAATCCGTTCGACGGCGAGGTCGCGGGGAGCCTCGAGCTGGTCGCCCCGGCCTCCTGGAACTTGGAGCCACGTCGGGTCGAGTTCCAACTCGGCCAAAACGAGAAGCTCGAGCAGGCCTTCCGGATCATGCTCCCGTACAACGCAACCAGCGGGCGTCACCCGATCCGCGTCGACTTCGAGCTGGACCCGCCGACCGCCACCGTCCGCAACGCGGCTGGCGGTGCCTCGGCGCCCAAACGCCGCTTCAGCGTGTATCGCCATCTCGACGTGGGACCGAACGACGTGTACATCGAGATCACCACGCGGCTGAACCAACAGGGCGAGCTGGAGGTCGAGCAACTGCTGGTCAACGACACCGAGGGCCCGGTCAGCCTCCGATGCCATCTGTTCCCGCCCGGACGCCGTCGGCAAAACACGCTGATCATCGGCCTGGAGCACGGCCGCCAGCTCAATACGTACCGCCTGCCCAACGGCCGGGAGTTGATCGGACAACCCCTGTGGCTCCGGGCGGAACAGATCGACGGCCCCCGCGTGCTGAGCTACCGCTTCGTGGCGGAGGAGTGACGGGCGCCGACTTGCCGCCAACTTGTGCCGATTCTGCCGTTTGTGCGGAAAGCTGCGCCCCGGGGCGGCTGGAGCGCGGAAGACTTGAGCTAGACTTGGGATACGGGCGTTTGCGTTGACGGTCCCCGGCGACCGCGTCCTCAATCTGCGTACCCGAAATACACCATGACCAACTCTCCGGGTCCCCTCGAGCGTCTCGTGAGCAACGCCGGCCAGCTCTACAGTCTGCCGGCGGCCGCGATGGAAGTGTTGGAGCTGACCAACAACCCGACGGTCGACGTCGCCGCGTTGAAACAGTGCATCGAGAACGACCCGGCACTGACCACCAAGGTGCTTCGGGTCGTCAACAGTTCGCTGTTCGGGCTCGGCCGCGAGGTTTCGGACCTCGGCCAGGCATTGTCGCTTCTGGGCACGAAACCGCTGAAGCTGTTGGTGTTGGGATTCAGTCTGCCGGAGAAGCTGTTCCACGGAGTCGCGGCCGAGACCCTCGAACGCTACTGGCGGCACACGCTCACCAAGGCGGTCGCCGCCCGAGAGATCGCCGTAATCCTCCGCGTGCACTCGGGCGACGAGGCCTTCCTCGCCGGTTTGCTTCAGGACCTGGGGGTCCTCCTTCTGATCCAGGAGGTGGGACAGCCGTACCTCCAGTTCCTTCAGAAAGTGCACGACCGGGGAAGCGATCTGGCGATGCTGGAATCGGGCCTGTTGGGGTTCGACCACACCGAGCTGACGTCGCGACTGTTGAGGCATTGGGGGCTCCCCGACGTGCTGGTCGAAGCCGTGCGATGGACCGACCGCCGGCAGGGCTCCCTTGCGCCGTCGTGCCCGACATTGGGGGAAATCGTCCATTGGGCCGGACTCATGGCCCAGCTTGTGACCGAGGGGCGAGCCGACGTGCTGGGCGAGCTGCTTGTGGCCGGCGACGGCTCACCGAGGCTTTCCCGGGGACAACTGGAACTGTTGATCGAGGAGCTGGAAGGGAAGGTCGAGCAGCTTGCCGACGTCCTCTCGCTGCGGCTCCCGGAAGGCCGCGGCTACCAGGACGTGCTCGTCGAAGCCCACCTGCAACTGGCCGAGGTGGCCGCCGAGGTGGCCGGCGACATGGTGGTGCGGCGGGAGGGCCCCCGCGCGCTGGAATCGGAGAGTCAGACGTTCGAGCACGAGTTCCACGCCCTCTCCGACGCGGTGGCGCAGATTGCGCCGCCGGCTTCCCCCCCCGTCGCCCCGGCGACGCCGGACCGGCCGGCGCCCGAGGCAATAGCCCCAAGCCCCCCCCACCCGTCCGCGGCCGGCTCATCCACCCGGTCACCCTCCGCCGACCAGTACGCAAGCCACGCGGGCAGGTCGGCCTCCGCCGACGCGCGCACGGGCCGAGTCGCCGCGTCGGCCGCCACGAAGGTCGATCCCGCCTTGCTCGGACCGTTGAACGCGGCGGTCTCCGAATGTCGCCAGTCGCAGTGCGGCTTGACCTTGCTCCTGGTGGAGTTGGACGACGCCGCAAGACTGGCGACCACGCTCGGCGAGGAGGGCTTCCGGAAACTGCGGCGATTCCTGGAGACGACTTGCCTGGGCATCGACCATGCCGACGCCGTCTGCGTCCCTCACGGGGAGCACGGGTTCGCGGTCATCCTTCCCGACTGCGAGCGTCAGCCAGCCGTCCGGCTCGCCAACCAGTTGATCGATCGCGTTCGTCAATTGACGCCGGCCTCGCGGGCGCGGACGTCGGTGTTGAGCATCAGCCTCGGCGCCGCCACGGTGTCCGTCCCCTCCAGAAACTTCCCCGCCGAGAATCTCGTCGAAGGTGCCCACCGATGCCTCTACGGCTCCCAAGCCTCCGGCGGCGGCGTGGTCAAGAGCATCGAGATGTACTAGGGGTGTTTTGGGGACCTCTCCCCGCATGGGCCGGAATACCCTTGCTTCTGCGACGGTTTCGCTGGTTTTCAAGGGTTTCCTGCAAGTCGCCCGCCTGGGGGTCTTGTAGCTCGATCGTGCATGTCTGTGCACGTGCGGGGGAGCAATTTGTGCAGTTGTCTTGGCAAGGGTGTGGCAAGCGCTTCGTTTCTTCGTCGTCCGTGCCCGTTGCCCGCAGCTCCGCCGATCCGGTCCGACGGGCTTATCTGGGCGTGGGGGAGCCGGGTTCTCGCATGCAGAAGTGGGCTCTCGTGAAAGTGGTAAGGGGTGGTTTGCAGGGCTGCGAGTTCCTGTCCAATCGGAACCCCCGACAAACCAGGACCCAAACGCGTCTTCCGACGGACACTCGCTAGGGCCGCCCCAACTCATCCGGCGCGGCCTCCCGGCGGGTCTCCTCCTGGAGTTCGCTCCGTTGGTGCGCGTCGGGCGGTTGAGAGGTCGGCGAGGTGTCGGACGCAGGGCCCGGGACCTCGATCGTCCGCCCGCACGGGCACCTGGCCTTTTTGCCGGCCACCCGGTCGTCGAACCGGTATCGCTTGCCGCACCCGGGACATTGAAGCAGGATGGACATGAGGCTTCCCCCGTGAGGCATCACCGGTCGGCGGCTGGAACGTGACGAGCCGCGCCTGCCCCCTTGGGTTGTTCGTCCGCCGGGTCATCTTATTGTGGGTCGTCGGGCGTCGCCAGCACGTCGTGAGGCCGATCGGTCCCCAGGGGCTCCGTTTCAGGGAATTGCCTCGCCACCTGGAGCGCACGGGAGGAAGCGCGTATGATTATCGGTTTGACCGGAAGGATTGCTGCGATGACCAACGGCTTCGGACCCGACGCCGACGTTCGCATGCGGGGCTTTGCCCGGCGGACCACGGTGGCCGATGCGCTCGAGTGGCTCGATGGGCAGGCGTTGCGGCTTGCGGCCGAGCGGGTGCCGGTTGGCGAGGCGGCGGGTCGGGTGCTCGCCCGGGAGGTGAGAAGCGAGGTCGACGTGCCGGGCTTTGCGCGGTCGATGATGGACGGCTTCGCGGTTCGGGCGCGCGACACCTCGGGGGCCTCGCCCTACAACCGGCTCCGGCTCGACGTGGTGGGCCGATCGATGCCCGGCCGGCCGTTCGAGGCGACGCTTGCGCCCGGGCAGGCCGTACGGATCATGACCGGCGCCCCGCTGCCGGAAGGGGCCGACGCGGTGCTGCCGGTCGAAGTGGTGGAAATCGGCCAACGGGAGATTCACACCCAGGGCGAGGTCTCGCCCGGCAAGCACGTGGGGCGGGCGGGCGAGGACGTGGCGGTCGGGACGGCGGTGCTGGCCGAAGGTCGCGTGTTGCGGGCGCAGGACGTGGGCGTGCTGGCGTCGATCGGGGAGGCGGAGGTGCCGGTCGTGCGACGGCCCCGCGTGCGGATCGTGGTGACCGGCGACGAGCTGTTGCCCTTGGGGTCCAAGCCCCAGGGGTGCCGCGTCGTCGACTCGAACGGCCCGATGCTCGGCGCGCTGGTGGCACGGGACGGCGGCGTGCCCCTTCACCCCGGGATCGTGCCCGATGAGCCCGAGGCGATCCTCGGCGGCATGCGGTCGGAGGCCGACGTGGTGCTCGTTTCCGGCGGATCGAGCGTCGGCCAGGAGGACCACGCTCCGTCGTTGGTCCGGGAGCACGGCGAGCTAGTGATCCACGGGCTTGCCATGCGCCCCAGCAGCCCGACGGGTATGGGCCGGTTGGACGGGCGGCCCGTGTTCCTCCTGCCGGGCAACCCGGTCTCGTGCCTGTGTGCCTACGATTTCTTTGCCGGCCGGGCGATCCGGGCGTTGGGCGGGCGGTCGACCGATTGGCCCTACCGCCGGATCACGGCGCCACTTGCCCGAAAGATCGTCTCCGCGGTGGGGCGGCTCGACTACCTGCGTGTGTGCCTGGTCGAAGGGCAGGTCGATCCCGTGGCAATCGGCGGCGCCTCGGTCCTCTCGTCGACCACGCGGGCCGACGGATTCGTGCTCGTCCCGCCGGATCGCGAAGGCTACCCGCCGGGTGCCGAGGTGGGAGTGTTTCTGTATGATTAGGTCGAGTGTGATCAAGTCGATCCTAACCGAAACGATCACGAAGCCGCTTGCGGCTTAGCCGCCCCATGTCCCAAGATCAATTCCTCGAAGTCATCGACCGCGACGAAGCGGAGCGGCGGTTCCGCGGGGCGATCCGGTGCCGGCCTTTGGTGGCGGAGGAGGTCGCGCTGCGCGACGCGCTCTCGCGGGTGCTTGCCGAGGACGTGGTGGCCGAGGTCGACGTGCCGTCGTTCGACCGCTCGAACTACGACGGCTACGCCGTGCGCGCGGCCGATACCTACGGGGCTCGGGAGGAGGACCCGCGGCGGCTGAGGCTGCGGGAGGAAGTCCTGGCCACGGGCGTGGTGCCAACGCAGGAAGTGACGCCCGGCGTGGCCACCGCGATTGCCACGGGGGGCATGCTGCCCCGCGGGGCCGACGCCGTGGTGATGGTCGAGCACACGGAAACCGAACGCGGCCAGTTGATCGTCACCCGGGCGGTCACGCCCGGCTTCGGCGTCACGTTTGCGGGGACCGACGTCTCGTCGGGCGAGACGGTGCTGCGCCGGGGCCAGGTTCTCACCAGCCGCGAGACGGGTGTGCTGGCCGCCCTGGGGATCGATCGGGTGCGGGTCTTCCGGCGGCCCAGCGTGGCGATCCTCTCGACGGGCGACGAGATCATCCCGCCCGGCGAGCCGATGCGCCCGGGGCTGGTCTACGACTCGAACGCCCGAATCCTGGCCGACGCCGTGCGCGAGCTTCGGGCCGACCCGATCGCGTTGGGCATCGTGCATGATGACCTGGAGCAACTGCGCCGGGGGCTCGACGAGGCACTCGAACGGGCGGACGTCGTACTACTCTCTGGAGGGACCAGCAAGGGGGCGGGCGACTTGTCGTACCGCGTGGTGAGCGAGTTGGGCGAGCCGGGGATCGTTGCTCACGGGGTCGCGCTCAAGCCGGGGAAGCCGATCTGCCTGGCAGCCCAGCAGGGGAAGCCGGTGGTGATTTTGCCTGGCTTTCCTACTTCTGCCATCTTTACGTTTCACGAGTTCGTTGCTCCGGTCATTCGCGTGTTGGGGGGCCGGCCCGCGATGGAGCGGTCGTCGGTCGAGGCGCGACTGGCCGTGAAGGTCAACTCGGAGATCGGCCGCACCGAATACTTGCTCGTCGGGCTTGTGGGGGGCGAGGATCAGTTGGCGGCCTACCCGATGGGAAAAGGCTCCGGCTCGGTGACGACTTTCAGCCGGGCGGACGGGTTCGTGACGATCGGGCGGCACGAGGAGATCGTCGAGGCCGGGGCGGCAGTGACGGTGCAGCTTCTGGGTGGCGATTTGCAGGTCGCCGATCTGGTAGTGATCGGCAGCCATTGCGTGGGGCTCGACTTCCTGTTAGGCGAGCTTGAGGACCGTGGGTTTCGCACCAAGTTCCTGGCGGTCGGCTCCAGCGGGGGCCTGGAGGCGGCCAAGCGGGGTGAGTGCGATTTGGCGGGCATGCACCTGTTGGACCCAGACACGGGTCGGTACAATGAGCCGTACCTGACGCCCGAACTCCGGTTGGTCCGGGGCTACGGACGGCTCCAAGGGGTTGTGTTTCGCCCTGAGGACGCGAGATTCGAGGGGCGGGGCGCTCGCGAGATGATCGCCGCGGTGAAGGGCGACCCTCGCTCGGTGATGGTCAATCGCAACCGGGGGAGCGGCACCCGAATCCTCATCGACCGGCTGCTGGGGGGCACGGAGCCGCCCGGCTACGCCGTCCAGGCGAAGAGCCACAACGCGGTCGCGGCGGCCGTGTTGCAGGGTCGGGCCGACTGGGGCGTGGCGATTGAGTGGGTGGCGAGGCGCAGCGGACTGGGCTTCTTGCCCCTGGAACAGGAGCAGTACGACTTCGCGGTCCCGGCCGCCCGGTTCGATCGACCGGCGGTCGTGGCCTTCCGCCGCTTGCTTTCGGAGCCCGAGGTTCGCGGGCGGCTTGGGGAGATGGGATTCGGGTTGAATGATGCATAATGATTGATGATTGGTTATCAACGCATAGGGACTGAGGGAAGTCTTGGTGGAGGGTTTTGATGAACCTGCCTGAAAGCGAACTGGAAAACTTGCAGTCGATTGAAGACGTGGAGATGCTCGAGGAGCTTCTCAGCCGGCCCACGCCCGAGGTGATTGAGATGATGGGCCGTGTGGAGGGCGACCTGCTCGTGTTGGGTGCCTGCGGCAAGATCGGCCCCACGCTCGCCCGCATGGCGCGGCGGGCCACCGACGAGGCCGGGGTATCGCGGCGCGTGATCGCCGTGGACAAGCTCGTTCCGCCCAAGATGCGAAAGCGGTTCGAGTCGCAGGGCATCGAGTTGATCTGCGCCGATCTTCTGGAGCGCAAGGACCTGGACGGGCTTCCCGAGGTGCCCAACGTGATCCACATGGCGGCGATGAAGTTCGGCTCCGCCGGCCGGGAAGAGGCGACTTGGGCGATCAACACCCACCTGCCCGGACTGGTCTGCGAGCGTTTCTGGCGGAGCCGGATCGTCGCCTACTCGACGGGAAACGTGTACGCGATGGTTCCGGCCGACAGCGGCGGGGCGAAGGAGGACGGTCCGATCAGGCCGATCGGCGACTACGCCATGAGTTGCCTGGGGCGCGAGCGGATGGTCGGCTATTTCAGCCGCACACTCGATATCCCCGTGACGCTCGTGCGCCTGAACTACGCCAACGAGTTGCGGTACGGCGTGCTGACCGATATCGCCCTGAAGGTCCTCGCTGAGGAGCCGATCGAACTGTCGATGGGCTACTTCAACGCCATCTGGCAGGGCGACGCCAGCGCGATGGTGCTCCGCGCGCTGGAGCACGCGGTCACGCCGCCGCTGGCGGTCAATGCGGCCGGGCCCGATACGCTGAGCGTTCGGCAGGTGGCCGAGGAGTTCGGCAAGCTGTTCGGCAAGCCGGTCGAGTTCAACGGGAGTGAAGCCCCGGACGCGCTGTTGAGCAACGGCGAGCTCGGTTACAAGCTTCTCGGCCGTCCTCGCGTCACGCCTCAGCAGATGATCCGCTGGATCGCCGATTGGCAGCGGCGCGGCTGCACGACGTACCGCAAGCCGACCCGGTTCGAGGTCCGCGACGGGCAGTTCTGAAGCGCCTGCGTCTGGCCGAGACGGGTTTTCACGCTCGTTCCCAAGTTCCAGCTTGGGAACGCGCCGCGGGGGCGACGCAGAGCTTCGCGGAACCCGGTTCCCAAGCAGGAGCTTGGGAACCAGGGGGGTCGGGGAACCAGGGGGGTCGGGGAATTCGGGGGGCAGGGGGAGATTCCTTCCCCCGGCGCAAGACCCGGGGGCAACGCGGGAGCTGCTCCTCGGCTGATCTCTCGACGGGGATTGCCCATGGATTTGCACTTCGAGCACATCGGCATCGTCACCACGGAGAAGAAGCCGGACGAGCGGTTCGTGCCGGCGACGCGCGTCTGGGTGACGGATTTCACGAAGCATCCGTACCGGGTGGAGTGGCTCCGTTTCGAGCCGGACAGCCCGGTGACGGGCCCGGTTCGCCGGATGCCGCACGTGGCGTACCGCGTCGACGACCTCGCGGCGGCCGGCGAAGGGCTGAAGGTGCTCATCGAGCCGTTCGACGCCGGCCCCCGCTACGCGGCCTTTTACCAAACGGCCGACGGCGCGGTCGTCGAGTTTGTCCAGTACAAAGATACGGCGGCTCCAAGCGAAGGAGAACTCCCATGAGGCGATCGCTCAACTGGGCGTGGCAGAACTTGGTCTCCGTGTTCCTGGCCGGCCTGTTCATCGTGCTTCCCATCGCCATCACCGTCGCCGTCATGGCGTGGGTCGGGGCCTTCCTCCAGGATTGGCTCGGTCCGGAAAGCCTGATGGGCGTGGGGCTCGGAAAGGTCGGGGCGCGGTTCGTCACCGATCCGACGGTCGCCAGCGTTCTCGGCTGGGTGGTCGCGCTGGCCGCCATCTGGGTGCTGGGGGTGTTCGTGATTTCGTTGGGCCGAAACGAGGTGGAGAAGAGATTTCACTCCATGGTGGAGCAGATCCCCATCGTCAACATCCTCTACAAGCCCGTGGTCCAGGTCGTCGACATGCTCAAAGGCGACGGGCAGGACAACGTGAAAGGGATGGGCGTCGTCTACTGCTCCTTCGGGGCAGAGGGGGGGGCCGGGTTCCTCGGCCTTCTGGTTTCCGACGACGTCTACCGCTTCGGGGATCGGGAGTACAAAATCGTCTATATTCCCACGTCCCCCGTGCCGATGTCCGGGGGGATCATCTTCGCCCCGGCCGCTTCGGTCCACAAGGTGGAAATGCACGTCGACGACCTGATGCAGATTTACTTCTCGATCGGCGTGATGTCGTCGAAGGTCATTCCCAAGAAGTACGTCGTCCCGGCCGTCCCTCCGGGGGCGACGCCCGGCTCCCCGGAAGGCGCGCCGTAGCCTCGCTCCCGCCGGGGCCGCGGCAATCGGGAAGGCTCAGTCCCAGACGGTCCGCTCGTCTCCCAGGGGCAGGTGGATCGGCCGTTCGCCCAACCGGGCCGACTTGTACATGGCCAGGGCGATCTCCAGCGTAGGGCGAACGCTCTCACACGGGATGGCCGGCTCGCGGTCCTCGCGGATGGCGTCGACGCAGTCGTCGATGACCATCTGGTGCTCGGCGCTCGGCAGCGCGGTCGGATCGCTGGCGGCGGTAGCCTGGGCGGCGTCGCCGGCCCGGCGGATGGCCTCGTCTTCCGGTCGCTCCTCCTGGAACTGCCAGAGCGAGAGCACCGCGCCCTTCATCACGGCCGCGCCCCGCTCGCCGTAGATTTCCACCCGAACGTCTTCCCCCGGCCAGAGGGCCGTGCTGGCCGTGACCGAGCCGACCACGTCGTTGCCGAAATGGATGAGCGCGCCGAGCGTATCCTCGATTTCCAGCTCCGGGTGGGCGAGGTTCGACATCCGCGCCTGGACGTCCCGGGCGGGCCCGATCAGGTAGCTCAATAGATCGATGTAGTGGAAGGCGTGCTGGATGGTGACGCCGGCCCCGCTGCGGCGGTCGGAGCGCCAGGGATCGGTCCGGTAGTACTCGGTGGTCCGGTACCACTTCATCACCGCGTCGGCGTGCAGGAGCCGGCCGAAACGGCCCTCTGCGAGCGCCTGCTTGATCTGCCGGATCGGCTCCCGCATCCGGCACTGGACGAAGATGCCGAACTTGCGCCCGGCGCGCCGCGCGGCCGCGATCATCCAATCGGTTTCCTCGAGCGACATGGCCGGCGGCTTCTCACAGAGCACGTGCTTGCCCGCCTCGAACGCGGCCAGCACGGCGTCGGTGTGCAGGTGGTTGGGCGTGACGACGCTGAGGACCTCGACGTTCGGGTCGGCCAGCAGGTCGTCGAGCTTCGTGTAGACGGCGGCGTCCGGCGCGTAGTCGCCGGCCAGCTTCTGCGCCCGGTCCTCCGCCACGTCGCAGACGGCCACCAGCTTGGCCTTGGCGGAGTCCCTCAGGGCGGCCCCGTGCAGGCCGGAGATCATCCCGGCGCCGAGGATTCCGAATCCGGTGGCCATCGCATTCTCCTTGGTTGGGAGTGGGGAGTCGGGAGTACGGAGTTGAGAGTAAGGAGTGGGCTTCGTACGCATCTTATGGGGTACGTTCACGTTTCACTGGTTCCCAAGCTCCAGCTTGGGAACCTGGAACCGCGAAGCTCCGCTTTGCCCCTGTGGAACCGGCGGCCTCCCTCATGTGCGTTCCCAAGCCGGAGCTTAGGAACGAGCGTAAATCTGTTCTTCCGGCGCACGCCGTCGGCTTGCGGCTAAGCGAGACAGCCGCTGAGGATCTCGGTCGACGCGGGATGCTCCCTCACCTCCGAATAGTGCAACACGCGACACAGCTCCTTGCCGTCGGCGTCGCAGATGGGAGTCGGACGCCGGAGAATGAACTCCGCCCGGTCCAGGCGATTGTAGGCGACGTGGGCCATCTCCAGCCGGTCGATGGCCTCGGGCTCCGCGGAGTCGAAGTCGGGCACCAAGAGCGGGCCCGTGTCGACCTGGAACGACGCGTTCTCCGGCCGGAAGTTCATCGTCTTGATCGGATACTCGAGCACGTATCGCTCCCGGCGCTTGGGGTCGCGGATCGTCGTTCGCCCGACCAGCGGGAGGTTGGCGGCGGTCGCCGCGTTGATCTCGTCGGGCGTCTTCTCGACGCGGGTCTGGGCGAAGGTCTTCACGTCGATATCGAGCGATCGGAAGCTGTCGCTCACCGGATGGCCGTGCGGCGACTCACCCTCGAAGGTGATGCTCCGCCCCATGGTGCGTTGCAGGGTCAACGAGTAGATGACGCGATACTCGCGGCTGGGGATCTGGAACAGGCGGTCCTCGGCGTAGACCCACTCGGCCCGGCAGGCGGCGATCAGCACGAATCGCTCGCTGTGGCCGGTCTCTTCGTCGACGACGTCGACGATCGCGTCCAACTGGATGCGGGCCTTGTTGCCCAGCGGGCAGTTGTGCCGGGCGTAAGGGCGCGGATCGGGGCCTGGCGGGAAGTCCCACGTCATGAACGACGCCTGGAAGTTGCACGCCGGCCGGGGCGCCTCCGATTGACCCTTCGATTCCTCCGGCGCGCCCTGCGATGGGCCGGCACCGACGGCGATCACCAGCGCCCCGCCGAGCGCGCCGAGGTCACGATGAAACTGCCGCCGTGTCACTTTGCTCGACATAATTCCCTCCGCATGGTCAAGGCAGCGACGCGCAGGCTCTCGCCCGGCGTCCTCGTCTACGGGTGCAAAATCACCTTCAGCGCACGCAGGGCCTCGATCTCCTCAAAGGCCTTTTCCCAATCGGCCAGCGGCATGCGGTGCGTAATCACCCGCCCAGCCGGGATCTGGCCCGTGGCCACGAGGTGGATCGTCCGGTCCCAACTGGTGTAGCTCGTCGAAAGACAGAAGTGGACGTCGGCCACGCGGAACGCCGCTTTCTCCCAGGGGAAGTCGACCGTCTTCCCGCCCGTCAGGCCGATGGCACAGATCTTGCCCTTCTTGCGGATCAGGTCCACGGTGCCGGCGATCGCCTGGGGCGCCCCCGAGCATTCTACCACCAGGTCGGCGCCGATTCCACCGGTCAGGTCCATCACGGCCTCGGCGACGTCGTCGGTGCCCGCGTTGAGCACGGTCTCGAACCCCAGCTCGCGGGCCTTGTCCAGTCGCAGGCCCTCGTCCGGGGGCGCGCCGACCATGACGACGTGCCGGGCGCCGGCCGCTTTGGCGGTCAGCCCGGCCAGAAGCCCGATCGGCCCCGGGCCGAGCACGACCACGAAGTCGCCGGCCGTGACGCCCGCCCGTTCCAGCACGTCGTGCACCGTGTTGGCCGTCGGCTCGATCACCGCGGCCGTGTCGAAGTCGATCGCGTCGGGCACGCGGTGGAGGAGCTGCTCGGGCATCACGAGGTACTTGGCCATCGAGCCGTGAATACCCCAACCCGGGCTTCGCTTCTCCGGGCAGATCTGCACGTTGCCCGTGCGGCAGAGGTAGCACTGCCCGCAGTGCCGCGTGTGGGGCTCGCCCACCACGCGGTCGCCGACACCGTAGTGCCGGCACTCGGGGCCGAGCTCGACGATGACGCCGGAGAACTCGTGTCCCAGGATCACAGGCGGCCAGTAGGGGAACGTATCGCGCTTGACGTGCACGTCGGTCCCGCAGATCCCGCTCGCGCGGACCTCGATCAACCCCTCGCCCGGTCCCGGCGTGGGCTCGGGCATGTCCATCAGGGCGAGATGGCCGACGCCTTTTTGGGTTTTGAC
>CAZDHR010000080.1:0-19979 GCA_964505295.1 uncultured Planctomycetaceae bacterium | reverse complement strand
AGAAAGCGGTAGAGCCAGTGGTCTTCGGGGATCTCTTCGCCCGGCAGGTGGTGGCTGGTGCGGGGCTCCGAGGCGTCGAGCTCGGCGAAGGCGTCGCGCCCGCTGGTGTCGGCGGCCGAGGATTGGCGGAGGAACGCGGCCAGCGCTTGGGGGTCCTCCAGGATCACGCAGCCCTTGGTCCGCTCGTTGACGAACTCCTGGAACTGCCGCAAGTAGTCGCTCTCGTTGATCGTCTTGAACAGGTCGCGATCGTTTTGGCGGATCGTCTCGCAGGCGAAGGAGAGGGGCGGACACGGCTCGATCGTGCCCCGGGGCCCGATGTGAAAACCCAGTCCCAGCGCCGCCGGGCAGACCGCCTGGCCGTCGGCGTCCCAGTACGTGTCGATGAGGATGATCGGGTGTTTTCGCCGCAGCGTGAGGAGCCGCTTGCGGACTTCGAGCATCTCGTCGCGCCCCACGCAGAAATGCGGCGACGGTTGGGCCCCCACCGGCCGGTAAACGTAGTACCACAGGTACATCGCGCCTCGATCGATGATGTAGCGGACGTATCGGTCGCTGAGCACCTCGTCGAGGTTCGGGCCGGTCACCGTGGTTGCCACGCCGAAGAGGATCTTCTGCCTCTTCAGTCGTGCGAGGCCCTCGACGACCGTGTCGAAGACGCCTTGACCGCGGCGGTCGTCGTTCTGCTCGGCAAGCCCGTCGAGGCTCACCAGCGGCGTCACGTTGCCGAGCTTTCGCATGCGCCGCACGTTCTCGTCGCTCAGGAACATGCCGTTGGTGATGATCTGGAAGTAGCAATCGGGGTGGCGCCCGAGCACGTCCCACAGCTTGGGGTACATCATCGGCTCGCCGCCCAGCAGGGTGTAGAAGTAGGATTTCCGCTTTCTGCCGGCGGCGATCACCGCGTCGATGTCCTCCAAGGAAAGGCTATGGATTGGGCCACCCGCTTCGATCCAGCACCCGCGGCAGCGAAGGTTGCAGGCGTTGGTCAGCGCGAGGAAGAGGAACGGGGGGAAGAGTTCTCCTTTGCGCAGGCGCCGCCGGTAGGCGGCCATCGCCCCGCGACTCTTGTAGACCCAGAGATACGCGGCCTTGAGGGCCAACTTTGGGGAGATCTCAGCGGCGGCACGGTAGGCGAGTCGGGCGAGCATCGACGGGTGGGGCTCCGGCGGATGGTGACTGGCGGTTGGCTTCGGACGATGGCGGGTCAGCGCGTGGTCGCGGGTGGTGCGGGGAGTGCCCGACGTTGATTATACCAGGCGAGACCTCCGGTCTCTCGTCATACCGCCCATTGTCGGGGCACGAGGCGAAAGCGTCTCGTCGAACCTCGACATCCTCAGTCCGGCCGTCTAGACTAATGGTTCGCGTTTTGATGGACGTCGGGGTTCGGAGAGATGACTATGACCCTGAGCTTGCGAACGACGACACCCCGGGGACTTCGGCTCATCGCGACGGTCGTGTTGGCCGGGTGGCTCGGCCTCCCGCTGGACATCCACGGGCAGGCGTCGGCTGCCGATGCGGCGAGCGACGACTGGCCCCGGTTTCGCGGCCCGGAGAATAACGGCGTCTCGCCGGAGACGGGCCTGCTCGACCAGTGGCCGGACGACGGTCCGAAGCTGCTGTGGACCGTGGAGGGCCTGGGCAAGGGCTACTCGACCGTCTCCATCGCCGGCGGCAAGCTCTTCACCATGGGCGACCTGGAGCGGGACGGCTCGGAGCAGCAGTTCGTCATCGCCCTCGACCTGACCACGCGCGAGGAGCTTTGGGTCGCGCCGGTCGGTCCGCCGCACCGGGACGGCCCGCGCTCGACGCCCACCGTCGACGGTGAATTGCTTTACGCCATCGGCACGGACGGCGATTTGGTGTGCCTGGAGTCGGCCACCGGGCAACTCCGCTGGCGCAAGAGCTTCCCCGAGGATTTCGGCGGCAAGATGATGACGGGCTGGAAGTACAGCGAGTCGCCGCTGGTCGACGGCGAGAAGCTCCTCTGCACCCCGGGCGGAACGGACGCGACGATCGTCGCTTTGGAGAAGAAGACGGGCGCTCTTGTCTGGAAGTGTGCCGTTCCCGACTTTGGCGCCCGGGGCAAGGACGGCGCCGGCTACTCGTCGATGATCGTGGCCGAGATCGACGGCGTGCGTCAGTACCTCCAGATCCTCGGGCGGGGCGCGGTGGGCGTCGAGGCCCAGACCGGCCGGTTCCTCTGGGGATACAACCGGATCGCCAACGGCGTGGCCAACATCCCCACGCCGGTCGTGCGCGGCGACTACGTCTTCGTGACCACCAGCTACAAGACGGGGAGCGCGCTGCTAAAGCTCTCGCGCAACGGGGACGGAATGGACGTCGAAGAGGTCTACTTCCTCGGGCAGAAGGAGTTCGAGAACCACCACGGCGGCGTGGTGTTGGTGGGCGATCACGTCTACGGCGGGTCCGGCCAGAACAAGGGCGTGCCCGTCTGCCTCGAACTGGAGACCGGCAAGATCGCCTGGCGACAGGAGGACACGGCCGGACGTCGCTCCGCGGCCGTGCTCTACGCCGACGGGCATCTCTACTTCCGCTACGAGGACGGCGTGGTCGCCCTGATCGAAGCCGCGCCCGAGGCGTACCGGCTCAAGGGCACGTTCCGCACGGCCGTGCGAAATGGCCCAGGGTGGCCGCACCCCGTGATCCACGACGGAAAGCTCTATCTGCGCGACAAGGACGTGCTGATGTGTTACGACGTGAGGGAATGATGAATGATGAAGGATGAATGCATGGCGCCCCGAACGCAGGCAGGGGCGGCCCCGTGCTCGGTTCAGCGTCCGGACTTGGTCCTTCCCCATTCACCATTCCGCATTCATCATTCTGCATTCACTCTGTCCGATGATCGATCCCGACCGACTTCGCAAGGCGTACGAGACCGCTCGCGACGACTTGTTGGCCGAGCGCGACGTGTCGGGACACTGGATCGGCCGGCTCTCCAACTCGGCCCTCTCGACGGCGACGGCCGTGAGTGCCCTGTCGGTGGTCGTGGAGCACTCTCGCCGAGACCACGCCGAGACGTCTCGCCTCGGGCGGTTGATCGCCGGGGGGCTCGACTGGCTGGCCCAACACCGGAATCCAGACGGCGGTTGGGGCGATACCGATAAGAGTCACTCGAATCTTTCCACCACGATGCTCGTGCGCGCGGCGTTTCACCTGGCCGGCGCCGCGGTGGAAAAGGGGACGGGGCTAATTTGTGCGAAGCACCCGGAGGGCCGTCCCGGCAAATTAGCCCCGTCCCCTTTTCCACACGCAAGTTTGCTTCAGTCGGCCGAGAGGTACATCGACGGCCAAGGCGGCGTGCCGGGCTTGCGTCGGCGCTATGGCAAGGACAAGACGTTCGCGGTGCCCATCCTCACCAACTGCGCATTGGCCGGACTGGTGCCGTGGCGCGAGGTGTCGCCGCTGCCGTTCGAGCTGGCCTGTCTGCCTCACGCGCTCTACCGGTTCCTCCGCTTGCCGGTCGTCAGCTACGCGATCCCCGCGCTGGTGGCCATCGGCCAGGCCCGGTATTTCCACCAGAAGCCGCTCAACCCGATCACCCGGCTGGTGCGTGGCCGGGCCGTCGAGAGGAGCCTGGCGGTGCTGGAGCGGATGCAGCCGTCGAGCGGGGGCTTTCTGGAGGCGACCCCGCTGACGAGCTTCGTGGTGATGAGCCTGGCCGGCATCGGGCGTGCGAATCACCCCGTGGTCCGACGCGGCGTCGCGTTCCTGGTCGAATCGGTCCGGCAGGACGGCGCCTGGCCGATCGACACGAACCTGGCTACCTGGGTCACCACGCTTTCGATCAACGCCCTGGCCGCGGGGGGCGAGGACCTGGGCGAGCTCGATTGCCTGGACTGGCTCCTCTCGTGCCAACACACGCAGGTGCACCCATTCACCAGTGCAGCCCCGGGCGGATGGGGGTGGACCAACCTGAGCGGCGCGGTCCCCGATGCCGACGACACGGCCGGGGCCCTGTTGGCTCTTGCCGCCATGGGCAAATCGGCCGGCGATGGCGATACGGCCCGGATCAGATCGGCCGCCTCCGCCGGGATTCGCTGGCTCTTGGACCTCCAGAACGCCGACGGTGGCTGGCCCACGTTCTGCCGTGGCTGGGGCAAGCTTCCGTTCGACCGCAGCGGGGTCGACCTGACGGCCCACGCCCTCCGTGCGTTTCACGCATGGCGAGACCTCCCGTTGAAGACCGGGCCGGCAATCGATCGGGGGCTTCGGTTCTTGGCCAACCGGCAGCGTCCCGACGGGAGCTGGGTCCCGCTGTGGTTCGGCAACCAGGACCATCCGGCGGAAGAGAACCCCGTGTATGGGACCGGACGCGCGCTGTTGGCCTACCGCGACCTGGGACGACTGGACGAGGAAGCCGCACGGCGTGGGCTCCGCTGGCTCGTCGAGGCCCGCAACGCGGACGGTGGCTGGGGGGGCGGCGTACCCTCGAAGCTGGGGGGCGTGCCGGGGGGAATCTCCAGCGTGGAAGAGACCGCCCTGGCCGTCGAAGCGCTCATTGCGGTCGCAACCGGCTCGACCGCGGAGCCGGCGGTGGATGAAGGGGATGAAGGGATGGAATCGGCGGTGCGGGCCGGGCTGACGTGGCTGGTTGCGGCGGTCGAGTCGGGCCGGCACCGCGAGGCGAGCCCGATCGGTTTCTACTTCGCCAAATTGTGGTATTATGAGAGGTTGTACCCGCTGCTTTTGACGGTATCGGCTCTTGGCCGGGCGGTGCGTCGATGGTGCCCCGAATCGGACCGTTGAGCATCCCTCCCTCCCCCGCCTAGAACAGCCTGCTACGAGACGACAGCTTTGGCCAGCTTATCCTTCCGCCAACAATCCGATGCCGAGGAGTCGCGCTCCGCGGCGCCGGAATCGCCCGATCGCCGCCCCGCCGATCACTTGAAGGAAGTGCCCCCGTCGCGGGCCGATCGGGAGCGGATCCGCAACGCGGCGACCAGTCTGGCGGCGCAGTTGGACAAGTCGCGACCGCTGGCCAAGGATGAGATGCAAACGCACGCCCGGGCGATCCTGGCGACGTTGAGGCTGCCGGAGGGGTACGTGGGCTGGGCGATGGTCGCCCTGGGCACGGCGTTCTGGCGCGACCAGGTGACGGCCGTCCCCACCCACCGGCGGCTGTTGCTCCTGCCGCATTGCCTTCGGGATGCGGAAGCGTGTCCGGCCGAGTACGACGAGTTCGGCCTGCGGTGTCAAGATTGTGGGGCGTGTCGGCTGAGTAGTCTGCGGGAGTATGCCCGACAGAAGGGCTATCGCGTGCTGATCGCCGAGGGCTCGCCGATCGTGATGCAGATCATTCTGGCCGGGCACGTCGACGCCGTGCTCGGGGTCGCCTGTCTGAACTCGCTGGAGAAGGCGCTGGACAAGATCCTCATGGTGGGCCTCCCGTCGATGGCCGTGCCGCTTCTGGCGTCGACGTGCCGCAACACCTCGACCGACGAGGACTGGGTCCGGGAGATGATCGACACGCCGTATCGCGAGGGCCCGGTCGAGACACGCAGCTACGTCCACCTGTTGCGGAGCGCCGTGGCCATGTTTCAGCCGGACGAGCTGGAGCGTTTGGTCCCGCGATCGCGGGGCGGGCCCTCGCTCTCGGAGATGGACGGCCGGGGGCTGGAGGCGATGGAGACGCTCTCGTCGACGGAGCTGGTGGCCCACGACTTCTTGCTCAAGGGGGGGAAGCGGCTGCGGCCCTTCATCACGCTGGCCGCCTACGATGCGATGAACGGCGCGGCCGGCTCCGGCCCGGAGGGCGCCCGCAACGTGGCCCAAACGCCCGACGCGGTCAAGCGGGTCGCCCTGGCCATGGAGGTGTTCCACAAGGCGTCGCTCGTGCACGACGACGTGGAGGACGACGATCCGTTCCGCTACGGCCATCCCACGGTGCATCGCAGGTACGGCACGCCGGTGGCGATCAACGTGGGCGATTACCTCATCGGCCTGGGCTATCGGCTGATCGCCTCGGAGCGGGAGAGTTTGGGGGCCGAGGCGGTGGCCGACGTCGTGGTCCGGCTCGGCGAGGCGCACACGCGGCTCTGCGAGGGGCAGGGGGCGGAGCTGGCCTGGCGCGACGGCCCCGGCCGACGACTCACGCCGCTGGAAGCCCTGAAGATCTACGCGCTGAAGACCGCCCCGGCGTTCGAGGCGGCCCTCTACGCGGGTCTCCGTTTGGCCGGGCCGGCCCGAGCGTATCGGCAGCCCGTGGCCCGCTTCGCTCGGCACCTGGGCGTCGCCTTCCAGATCCTCAACGACCTGGACGACTGGGACGGCGACCCGGCGAACAAGCGGCACACCGGGACCGACGTCCTGGGCGGGCGCCCCACCGTGCTCTGGGCGCTGGCGCTGGAGGGACTTCCCGCGCCGGCCCGAGACGAGCTCGAATCGTTGGTCGCCGGTGCGGCGGGCGACGGAGAGGCAATGCTCCGCCGGGTCCACCGGCTCTACGAGCAGGCCGGCGCGTACGAGAAGGCGGCCGGGCTGGTGACCAAGCACCGCCAGCGGGCGAGAGAGACGGCCGACGACGTCCAGCCCGATCCGCTCCGCCATCTGCTCCACTACTTCGTCGACACGGTTTTGCCCAAGACGAAGTATGAGGGATGAGGGATGCAAGGATGAACGCTGAATGACGAATACCACGAGGGGCGTCGCTGCCGACTCCCCTCCCTGCTTCCCCATTCATCGTTCACTATTCATACTTCATCCTTCCCCGAACCAAGGTCCTCGCCGTGATCCACGTTCGCGACTATCACAAGACGTACGGGGAGACGGTGGCCGTCGCCGGGCTGAGCTTCGACGTGGCGGCGGGCGAGATCCTCGGGCTGGTCGGGCCCAACGGGGCCGGCAAGACGACCACGCTCAGGGCGATCGCCGGCATCATCCCGCCGACCCGGGGAGAGCTGGTCGTGGCCGGCAGCGACGTGGTGCACAAGCCCGTGGCGGCCAAGCGGGCGATGGCCTACGTGCCCGACGACCCCAAGCTCTTCGACACGCTCACCGTCTGGGAGCATCTGGAGTTCGTCGCGGCGGCCTACCGCGTGAGCGGCTTCCGGGAGAAGGCCACGGAACTGATCGCCAGGCTCCAGTTGGACGAGAAGCGGAACACGGTGGCCCAGGAGCTTTCGCGCGGGATGCGGCAGAAGGTGGCCATCGCCTGCGCCTACCTGCACGATCCCATCGCCCTCTTGTTCGACGAGCCGCTCACCGGGCTCGATCCCCGGGGCATCCGTACGATGAAGGACTCGATTCTCGAACGGGCCCGGGGCGGGGCGGCGGTGATCATCAGCTCGCACCTGTTGAGCCTGGTCGAGGACCTGTGCAGCCACATTCTGATCCTGCACCGCGGCCAACGGCTGCTGTTCGGGCGCATGGCCGAGGTCCGCGAGCAGTTTGCCGATCTCAGCCCGGATGCCACGTTGGAGGAGGTCTTCTTCCGGGCGACGGAGTCGGACGGGTCGTCTGGGGAGCGAGAGGACGTGCCGGCGGGGGAGACTGAGACAAAGGGGGACCCGGGACCTTGAGCCAGATCTTCCGTTTCGCAAGACTCGGCCAACTGGGGTCGGATCTCCAGATGGACCCGGCACTTCGCAAGCTCCTCTGGCTGCGGCTCCGGGCGAGGCTGCGCGTGATGTTCCGGGGCTTGAAGACGCCGCGCGGGGCGGTCTTCTTCGCGATCGGCGCGGCGATGTTCGTCCTCTGGCTCGGCCCAACCGCGGTGATGGCCGTGGCCGGAGTCTTCGCCCGTGACCGGTTCGATCCCGAGGTCGTTCGGACCGTGATCCCCCTGGCGCTGGCGGGCATGTGCCTTCTGAGCGTTCTTACGTCCGGCCGGCAGAAGGGGATTCCGTTCACCGCGCCCGAGATCGACTTCCTCTTCGCCGGGCCGTTCACGCGGCGCGAGCTCCTGGTCTACAAGCTCTCCGGCGGTGCAGTGGGGACGATCTTCGTCGCCCTCTTCTTCTCGGTGTTCCTACTGCGATACGCGACCCTCTGGATGGCTGCCTTCGTCGGCTGCCTGGTAACGTTGTTGTTCGTGCAGCTCTTCAGCACGGCCGTGGTGCTGGTCGGCCAGACGGTGGCCGAACAGGCATACACCCGGGCGCGGAGGCTCGCGCTTCTGGTCGTCGCCGCGTTGGCCGGAATCGGCTTGGGCGAGGCGGCGCTGGCGGCTCGCGGGCAAGACCCGTTCGCGCTTCTCACCACCTTTCGGCACTCCTGGGCGGGGATCGTGCTGTTGGCTCCCATGGAGGTATTCGGGCGGACGATCCTGGCCGGGTCGCTGGTGCCGGAACTGGTCGGCTGGGGGGTGCTGGCGGCGGCCATCGACCTGGCGCTGTTGGCTCTGGTCCTGCGACTGGACGTGAACTACGCGGAGTCGGCGATCGCGGCCAGTCGGCGGCTCTACCGGCGGATGGAGCAAGTCCGCCGCGGGGGCGGGCTGGCCTGGACCGCGGCGAGCCAGCCGAAGATGCACTTGCCGTGGTTGCCCTGGCTGGGCGGGGCGGGGCCGATCGTGCGGCGACAACTGATCCACGCCGTGCGGACCGCGCGGGGGCTGCTCTTCTTCCTGATCGTGATGGGGATGCCCTTCGGCATCATGCTCGTCGCCTCGCGCGGAGATCACAAGGTGGCGATCGGGGCCCTGCCCGGGGTGCTCATGTTCATCACGGTCTTTTTTACCCAGATGGTGCCGTTCGACTTCCGCGGCGACCTGGACCACATGGAATCGCTCAAGTCGCTTCCCCTGGGATCGGTGCCGATTGCGGCCGGACAACTCGTCGTACCCACGCTGATCATGACGGGCATCCATCTGGTGGTGCTCGGCGTGGCGGCGGCGATGGTCGATGGGGCGGGGACCGTGCTGCTGGCGATGGCCGTCTTCAGCGTCCCGTTCAACTTCCTCCTCATCGGCGTGGAGAACCTGCTCTTCCTGCTGTTCCCGACGCGGATGCAGCCGGCCACGCCGGGTGATCTCCAGCACATCGGACGCATGATGGTGCTGCTTGCGGCGAAGATGCTCGTTCTCGTCGCGTGTTGCGGCGTGGCGGCCGCGCTGGGCGGGATCGCCTACCTGGTCGGCGGCGGATCGTGGATCGCCGCGCTCTCCGTGTCCTGGCTGGTCGTGGCGATCGGCTGCACGGCGCTGGTGCCCTGCGTCGCCGCGGCCTACCGAAAGTTCGACGTGAGTGTAGACACTCCCCCGTAAGCGGAATCGGAGAATGGTAACACGGTGAGGGACGATGGCCGCTCGCCCCCGGCCACCCACCGTATCTCGCTGAGCGAACCTTCTGCCGACAAAGGGGAACACCATGCAACGACGCGATTTCCTCAAGACGCTCGCCTCCGGGACTGCCGGGGTCACGCTCCTCGGGCCGCTCGCCGCGCGAGCTCGCGCGGAGGCTCGGAAGCCAACGAAGCCGTTCCGGTTGTCGAGCCACGGCTGCGGGCGGGCGACCGGTTACGCGGAAACGAACAAGATCGTCACGCTCGCGGGCAAGACCCACGTGACCTGGCTCGATTCGGAAGGCGAGGGTTTTCGGGTCCGCGTGCGAACGCTCGACCACGCCGGCGGAGCGTGGTCCCAGACGTACACGGTCGGCGAAGCCCATGACAATCACGGCGGCCCGGCGCTGGCAATCGACGGCCAGGGCTTCCTGCACATCGTGTACTATCCGCACCACCACCCGTTCCGCTATCGACGCTCGCTCCGCCCGAACGACGCCTCGGCGTGGGGGGAGGAAGCGCAGTTCGGCAAGCGGTGCACGTATCCCACGCTCGTCTCGGGGCCGGACGACACGCTCTACCTGACCTGCCGCGAAAGCGACCGGCAACCGTGGGTCGTGAACCTCTACACCAAACGCCCCGGCAGCCCGTGGCAAGGGCCCACCGCCCTGCTCCGGGCCGAGCAGCAGGGCTATTCCCACTTCCAGGAGGCGCTCGCCTGGGGGCCCGATCACCGCACGCTGCACCTCTCCGGCCGGATCTACGACGGCAAGCCGGGCCGCCCCCGCGTGGTCGGGTACCTGAAAAGCCCGGACTGCGGGAAGACCTGGCAGCAAAGCGACGGCACGCCGGTCGAGCTGCCGGCCACGGCGAAGACGGTGACGGCGATCGCCCAGGGGTCGGAGCCAGGCGGAGCGAGCCTGCGCTGCGGCTCGATCGCGGTCGATCCGTCGGGCAAGCCGCACGTGCTCTTCAGCGCGTCAACGGCTCCCGATCCGATTTCCGCCTGGATCGCGTCGCCCGACGACTCGGGAACCTGGCGCCGGCGGCCCGTGCTCGACGAGCTGCGCGGACCGTTGGCCGGTCGCCGGCTGACGATGGCCGGCGGCCTGACCATCGGGCCCGACGGCCGGATGTTCGTAGTGCTCCAGGCGTTTGAGGCCCCGCCGGGGAGCGACACGTGGGGACACCCCACGAACGAGATCGTGTGGCTGGAGTCGGCCGACGGCGGCCGGACGTTCACCGCGCGGCTGGCCTCGACGCCCGACGCCGACCGCGCCCATTGGCTCCCGAGCATCGAGCGTCCGACGGGCCACAACCGGGTCAGCGTGCCCGGGCTGATCTACACGGGCGGCCCGCCGGGCGAGCGCAACACGGACATTCTCTCGAACGAGGTCTATTGGGTGGGCATGGAATAGTCGCCCTCGCACGGCGGGCGATCCACGAGGCGCTTCGCGCCTAGGGCTTCGTGCCCTTCATGGGATCGGTCGGCTGGGCAACCTCGCGCAGCAGCCGCAGCAGTTCGCGGCGGATTTTCGGCTCGGCATCCACCTCCAGGCAGCTCGACGTGGCCGGCCATGTCGTGTAGCCGCCCAGCTTGTGCTGCTCCGGCGGCGGCAGATAACACCAGAACCCGTTGGCCATGTCGATATTGAAGTACGGGCGCAGCGGGCTGGCCTCGCGGATGGCGAGTCCCGTCGAGGCAAAAAGTTCGCATGGGACGGTCGTGATTCCCATGTCGCCAACGCGGAAGGCCTGAAGGCAGACGGGAACGGTCGCTGGGAACCTGGCCAGTTCGAGCGTTTGCTGAGCGTAGACTTTCGTCCAGTGATGGGCCTTGCCCTTCCATGTGCCCGCCAGGACGGCCTCGGCCCATTCGATCCGTTCCGCGTCGGGCCGACGCACGTCCACTTCGATAGTCGACTGACGCACGCCCAGCGGCACGTGATCGCGATAGTCGATCTGCCGGCAAACGCGGAACGCCTCTTCGGCCAGCGCATCGCCCAGTTCCTTCATGCCCTCGTAGCCGCCACGGTAGGGCGCGATATCGCCGCCGGGGCTCCTGGCCAGGATACCGACGAACGGCGGATCGGCCCTTTCGGTCTCCATGAGCGTGGCGAGTCGATCGGCAAAGTGGCCCCAGTAATCGGCCGTCACGTCGCCCCGCTTGTCGCCCGACACGTAGTGGACCGAGTAGCTGGCCAGCACGGCCAGGGGTTGGCCATCGGCATGTTGCACGCTGAGCACGCCGACTTGCGGATCGGCAGGTCCGGTGGGCCGGACGGCCTTACCCCAGCCACACATCACGGCACGATCATTCCGTTCGCCGAACGGGTTCGGCGCGAACGTGCCCGGTTCGAGTAGATTGCGGCGGCAGCGGGCGAACTCCGGCTTGCTGCCCACGCCCCAGCCGACCTTTGCCGGGGCAAGATTCTCGATGGCCGTCGAGACGGCGTCGGCGATTCCCCGGCAGAAGAGGTCGTAGTACTGGAGGTCCAACTCCGAGGTTGACAGCCCCACGCGCGGAGCGGCGTGCGAGTGCGTGGACGCGATCACGAACCGCTCGGGCGGCAGGCCGGTCCGCTCCCGCACGAGGCGTTTGGCCTTGTCGACGATGTTTTGGTAAATGATCGTACAATCGCAAATGACAAACGCGATTCGCTCGCGGCCGTTGTCCAGCACCAAAGCGCGGGCATCCAGCGGTGTGACGATACGTTGGGCCGGCCCACGCTTGGAGATCGGCCCGCTCAACGAGACACCCAGCGAGGGCGTGACGTCGGAGGTGGCGGCACCGGCACGGAGTCGGTTGGGCTCGGCGGCGGGTACGGCCGGCAACAGCCAGGATCCCGTCGCCGTCGCCCCGGCCGCTCCGAGGAAGCCTCGTCGAGTAGTCTTTGGTCGCATCGCTCTTTCTCCTCTCGAGGTCTGTGAGAGAGAATACTCCTGCTAACTCAACAGATCAATCGTTGTCAGCTCGTCCGGATAGAGCCCCTCGCCGGGGAAGACCTCGCCCACCGCCTCGATCAAGCGATTGAGCCTGGGCACGAGACGTCGTAGTGGACGGCCTCGATGCACGAGGCGCTTCGCGCCTAGGGCTTCCTGCCCTTCATGCGATCGGGCAGGTCGGCCTCGTCGAGCGCCGGGTGGTTCTTGAACGGGTTGTAGAGCGGATCACCCACCAGGACCATCTGCCAGGAGTTGAACGGCTTGGTGTGGTAGTAGGTCTCGACGAGCGTGTAGCGGCCGGTGAGCAGGAGCGGAAAAAAATCGTCCGGCCGGGGGAACGCGGCCAGGTACGGCTCGGCGACCGGGCCGAGCGTCGCCGAGACGCCGTCTTCCAGCATGGCGTTGCACCAGACCTTGGCGCCCGGCTGGCGAAGCTTCGTCGCCTCGGAACTGGCGATGTGATAGCCCACGGCCCCGGCGTGCCAATCGAAAGCGTCCACGTACTTGGCCAGCGAGTACCAGCCGCAGTAGAGGGCGGCGTCGGGGCACTCGCCGGGCTGAAACAGCTTGTCGTCGTCGTTCACCACCACCTCCAGGTCGGTATGCTCCTCGAGCCGCTTGGCCAGATCGCGGAGCGACTGGTCGTACTCGCCGTAACTGCCCCGCTTGGCCTGATCGAGATCGTGACTCAGCCCCCGGGCGTCGATATACACCTTGCCCGAAAGTCCCGATTCCTCCGTGGCGATCGACGTGTCGATCAGCTTCTCGACCAGCTCGACCTTGGGGGCGGCCAGCCGCGAGACCATCAGCGTCGGCCACCTGGCGGAGACCTCCCGGAATGCGTAGCGCGAGAGGTTCGGGGTCCAGCGGAACGCAGGGTATTCCGGCCACAAAAGAAGCGACAGCTCACTGTCGAAGCTGGCGTGCGTCTCGTTCTTCTCGAGCAACTCCCGCTGCTCGTCGATCCACCGGATCGCCCCGAGGATCCCCGAGGTCTGCTGGAGGAGGGCCAATACCTGAACGTCGCGGGCGACGCTCCCGGGAATCGCGACCAGTGCGGACACTCCCAACTGGAGCCCCTGGAGCTTGCCCCGGGCCAATTCGAGCTGGCGAAGCACGTCGGGCGTGGCCTTGGCGGGGTCGCCGGCCTGAGACACTAGATTCAGCACGGCGGTTCCCCCGCCCGCGGCCGCAAGAAGCTTCTCGTAGGCGGCGATCGTCTGTCTCTTTTCCACGTCGGACGCGATCGCGTCGACCCGCTTCTTCAGCCCGTTGGTGGCCGCGTCGAAGTCCTTGGCGAGCTGCTCGAACGGCGTATCAACCTCGTAGGTCGGCCGATCGGCCGGCTCCGCGCCCGGGCCCAGGGAATCGAGCATCTTGATGGTGTCGTCGAACTGGGCGGCGAAGCGCTCGCGGGCCTCGGCCAGGTATTCCTTGCGGGCGACCATCTCCGGCGAATTCGGGTCCCGTCTGCCGATCTTCAGCGGCACGTCCCAACAGGTCACCAGGCAGCGGACCTTCGATTCCAGCCCCTGCTCCGCCAGCCAACCGCGGATCGCCGGCCGGATTTCGTCCTCCCACTTCGCGCGGCCGACCGACACGCCGGGTTGTCCCGCGAGCAGAAGGACGTGCGACTCGGGGACCCCTCGGGCCTTGACGTAATACTCGGCCACCCGGCGCGACTCCGGGCTTGCGTCCATGGCGATCAGGGCCACCTCGTCCGGCGCCAGCTCGCCCCACGCCGCATCGGCCACGGCCAGCACGAGCACGCAACTCAAGATCGTTCTCATCTCCCCGCCTTTCTGCGATTCACGCTCGTCCCCGCGGCGGCCCGCGGCGATCGTTGCCCGGGCCGGTCGATTCGGGCCAACCGGGCAACGCCGGCTTGCCGTCCGGCACATCCTCCCATCGTAGGGCCCGGGGCCCAAGGAGGCAATGAACCGGGACACCCATGGGGGCAGAAGCGGCCGGGGAAGGCGGCGACGCCACGGGCCGCCGTCACTCGCGGCTTGAATCAGCGCATGGTCCTGCGCCGTGCGGATTGACGCGACGGACCAGCCGGTCCCAGAGCGTGGGGATCGTCTGCCGGTGGTCGCCGCGGAAGTAGAAGCTCGTTCCCCCGTCGGCCACCGTGCGGATGAGGATCGTCTTCCACGGACGGTAGTAGTACTGCGGGTGCTCCTTCGAGGGCGGCCCCTTCGGCCAGTCGGACGGCAACTCGACCAGGTCGAACACCGCGGTGGTGAAGTCGCGGATCGGCCGGCCTTGAGGCCGGGCCACGTTCCGGGCCATCGAAAGCGCCTTCAGATACACCTCCGGCCCGATCGTCGACGTGCCGATGTTCAGAAAAACGCCCCCTTCGAGATCCTGCACGCCCCGGGCGAAGATGAGGAAGTCGGTGTAGCTGGCCGTTCCCAGCGCGGCCGCGTCGAAGTTGGGATGGGCGTGGATGATGTCGCAGCCGACGGCCACGTGGCTGGTGACCGGCACGCCGGCGCGCCATCCGGCCGCCGCCAGGCTCAGATCGCGATGGGGGGCACGCTCTTCTTCAAGCACTCGACCCACGGCCTCGCCCAGCCCCTCGCCGCGCCGAGCGGCTTCCGCGATCACCTCGTTGAGCCGGCCCGTTTGGCGCCACAGGCCGAACTGTCCGGTGCGGATCCATCGCGCCACGCTCTCGCTCGTGCCTCCGTAGGCGGCCAGCTCGAAGTCGTGGATGATGCCGGCCCCGTTGGTGCCCAGGTGCGTGATCAGCCGCCGCTCGATCAAGTCGACCACGTACCGCGACAGCCCGAGCTTGATCGGATGCGCCCCCATCATCACGATCACCGGGCGCCCTGCCTGCCGGGCCGCCGCGATCCGCTCGATCAACTCGTCGAACTGCGGGTCGGCGTACGGACGCTCGGGCGCCGCCAGCGCCAGGCAATCCTCGGCGGTGACGTCGTGCCCGCGCTCGGCCAGATCGCCGAGTTCCACGCGGGCGGGATCGAACAGCTCGTAGCGGCTCATGCGTGAGAGAATCACCGATGAACAATGAACGATGAATGACGACCGATGATCAGAGCGCCAAGGGTCAAGCCGCTGCTTCGGTGGGGCCTTTCGGCTCGGAGAGCGCTCGACCGGTTAGCTTCTCGCAGCGGTTAGTATGCGAAGGGCCCTCGGCGGCGTCTGCCGCCAGCCCGGCGATCTTCTCGATCAGCTCCGTCGTGGAGTATTCACCCTTGAACGGCGCCAGCACGATCTGCCCGCCGTGGCGCTGGACGATCTCGTGGCCCACCACCTCCTCGACGCGGTACTGGGCCGATTTGACGAGCACGTCGGGCAATACGCGCTCGACCAGCTTCGTGACGCTTGCGTCGTCGAAGATCACCACGTAGTCGACACACCCCAGGGCGGCCAGCATCTCCGCCCGGCCCCGCTCGTCGATGATCGGACGCCCCGGCCCTTTGATCTCGCGCACGCTCCGGTCGCTGTTCAACCCCACCACGAGGCAGTCGCCCAGCTTTCGGGCCTCCTCCAGCGAGGCGACGTGGCCGGGGTGGAGAAGATCGTAGCAGCCGTTGGTCATCACGATCCGGGCGCCGGCTTTGCGTCGGTGCTGGAGCTCGGCGTCGAGCTCCTCGGCGGAGAGGATCTTGCACCCTCGCGCCCCCCCGCCGCGGCAGACCTCGGCCAGAAGCTCCTGCCGGCTGAGCGGCACCACGCCCAGGCGCTCGACCTCCAGCCCTCCGGCCAGGTTCGAGAGCTCGATGGCCTCGGGCCAGTCGGCGCCCGCCGCCAGGCAGTAGCCAAGCGTGCTGATCACCATGTCGCCCGCCCCGGTGATGTCGTACACTTGGCGTGGACGCGCAGGACAGTGAGCCGACCGGCCCAAGCGATCGGCCCAGACCATCCCGTCGCGGTCCAGCGTCACCACCGCGACCTCCACGTCAAACTCGAGCAAGCGCCTCGCGGCCTCCAGGCCGTCGGCCGGCGAGCGAATCGGAACCCCCGACGCCACGGCGGCTTCCGTGCGGTTGGGTGTGATACAGGAGCACCCGGCGTAGCGTCGGTAGTCGGCCGCGCGCGCGGGGTCGGCCACGACCGGCACGCCGGCATCTCGGGCGATGGCCACCAGTCGCGAGACCAGCTCGTCGGTGCAGACGCCCTTCTTGTAGTCGCTCACCAGAACCAGGTCGACCGCGTCGAGCTGCTGCCGAACGAGGCCGACCAGTCGCTCGACCAGCTCCGCCTCGATCGGCCCGACGTGCTCCCGGTCGACGCGGATCATCTGCTGCGGATACCGGCTCTGGGTCCGCCCGAGAAGTCGCTCCTTGACCGTCGTCGGACGACCCGCCGTGGGGACGACGCACCGCCGGTCGACCCGCACCTCGTCGAGCAATTGGCAGACGATCTCGCCCTCCGAGTCGTCGCCCGTCACCGCGGCCAGGGCGACGTCGGCATCCAAGGCGGCCAGCATGGCCACCACGCTTCCGGCCCCACCCAAGCGGTGTTCCTGCCTCCCTACGCGGAGGACCGGAATGGGGGCTTCCGGGCTGATCCGCTCCACGTCGCCCCAGAGATAGCGATCGAGCATCACATCGCCGGCCACCAAGATGCCAGGACGACGGGGGGCGGTAAGCAATTGGGTCAGTTGATCGGCCATCCGTGGCATCCCAGGCAATTGGGGGCATGTAGAGAACAGACAATCCCGGCCAACTGGGCCGAATTCTAGCACCAGCCTCGCTCTGGGTCGACCGCGGTTTTCGGGGCACTCAAGGGAAGGTCGGTCAGAATATGCCCACCCCGGGGAAGTGCCACTAGCGAGGGGTAGTTTGGTTGTCGGCCCCGCATGGGTGGTGTAGAATACGATCTCCGCAACCGACTGCTCAGGCCGGCAACCCGCGAGAACGCACGCCGATCATGTCCGGGTCGTTCGATCCCTATCATAAGTGGCTCGGCATCTCCCCCAGGGATCAGCCGCCCCACCACTATCGGCTGTTGGCGATCGACCTGTTCGAGTCGGACCCCGACGTGATCTCCAGCGCGGCCGACCAACGGATGGGACATGTCCGAGCGTTTCAGACGGGCAAGCATTCCGCGCTTTCTCAACAGATACTCAACGAGATCGCCGCTGCCCGAGTCTGCCTTCTCAACCCTGAGAAGAAGGCGGAATACGACCGGCGGTTGCGCGAGCAACTGGGCATCAACCGCCCGCCGTCGGAGCCGACCGGCGAGCCGATCGCCACGCCGCCGCTGGACGAGCCGGTGCCTCCCCGCTTCGAGGGACCGCTGCCGAGCCGGCGGTTGCGTCGGAGGAGGGTGCCGTGGCAGGCATTGACGGCGATCCTCGTGGCGGCCGCGGTCTTCGTCGGGGCCTGGACCGTGCTGACGTCCCGTGACGGCTCGCAGCAGGCGGCCGGTCCGGACCCCAAACCGCCGCCATCCACCGAGCTGGAGCCGTCGGAACCGCTTCCCCCCCCACCCAAGCCCAACGAGTCCTCCGGGACGCCGAATGTGCCGAGCGTCGCCGTCAAGGAACCCGAGAACTCGCGAAAAGTCCCTCCCGAGAAGGCGACCTCGTCCCCGCAGCCCGGCCGGTCCGAGCCGCCCAAGGCCAAGGCGAACGAGCCGCCGGGGGGCGTCGAGCCGGGCACATCGACCGGCCCCGGAACCGGCTCGGGTCACGATCCGGCCGTGAGCAAGCCGGCGGAAGCCTCGCCCGAGAAAGTCCCCGTCCCCGACGCCGCCGCACAGGCCGGCGCAAAAACCCGGCTCGAGCCGACCTTGGCCAGCGCCCCGGCCACGAAGTTGCTAAGCGGTGCACGCGCCGACGGGCGCCCGTCCGACGAGTCCTTCGTCCTCCTTGAGAAGGCCCGAGACGTGGCCGCCGCCGCAGAAGACGTGGACACGGCCCTGGCGGCAACCGACGAGATCATCCGGCGGTACGAAGTCGACGCCCTGGAAGTCCGCGTCGGGACCTTCCGGATGCTCCGCGAGTCGGTGACCACGCCGTCCGTGGCCCGGGCCCTCGCCGAAAAGGGCGTCGCCCTGGTCGATGACGCGGCCGCCGCCCACAAGAAAGCCCTGGCCCTCCAAGTGGCCGAGGACGCCATCGCCGTCGCCAAAAAGAGCGACGACAACGATCTGTTCAGACGGGCCGTGATGCGGTTTGTGAATCTCCAGGATTCGCCATAGGGCGATGGGGCCGGCACGACTGGCCGAGGAACGCAAGTCGTCCCCGCCGCTCCAGGACCTCCATAGTGCGTTTGTAGCCATAAGCTGACTCTGGGGACTTGCGACGGGCGCCCATCCAGACGTGGTTGGCCGGCTTGCCCCGCTCACTCCGTCTCGATAGAGTGGAGAGAAGACCGCTAACTTCCCGCCCGCGGGGGTCTCTGCGTTCAGGGCTCCCGGCAGACGCGACCGCGAGTCTGCTCGACACGAGGATGAGGTGACGCCCATGCCGAAGAAGAAGTCAAGACGCTCAAAGCCCGCGACCCCGGATAAGACCCGGCGCCGCGGCCGGATCTTCCTCTGCATGCCTTACGGAGAAGACCATTCCGACGCGCTTCACGAGACCCTCGCCGGCTACTGTCAAGCACTCGGGCTGGTTCTTCGCAGGGCGGACCGATCGCGGGTTGGCGCATCAATCATCGAGAACATCGTGACCGAAATGCACGCTGCGGACGGGGTCGTCGTCGACGCCACGCGCTGCAATCCGAACGTGATGTACGAGCTCGGAATGCTCGATCGACTGGACAAGCCCGTGTTCCTGCTCTGGAGGGCGGAGAGCCGTCCGTGCGTCGACATTCGGAACCGTAACGCCGTCACGTTCGAAGATCTCACGCACACCAAGGCACGCAGTGATCTTATCAGACGATTCGATGCATGGCTGGAGGAGTTCGGGATCGGACGGCCGCCGCCGATCCTTGACACCCCGCTGGAGCGAACCGAGGCCATTGTTGCGGCACTTCAGGATTTGGTGCGGAGAGAGCCGAGAGAACTGGGCAGGTTCTCGGTTCGCTTTTCAGGAGGGCTTTCGGCCTTCGCAATCTCGGAAGAAGAGATTTCGGCGACAGCCGTCAACCAGTGCGAGAATGAGAAACAGCGACGCTATCTTCGCGCCCTTGCGGACGAACAGAGACTGCTTGCCGAGGCTGTGGCGCAAGGGCACCAAATGCGGTGTCTCATCCACTGGAACAAGGACGTGCCCCATAGATCGCCCATATGGATTACCCGGGTAAAAAGATTAAAAGCTTTCCTGCAGAACCGATCCCAGCGGGCCAATCGGTTCATCGAGTGGAAACGGGCTCGCTATCGACCACCGAACGTATACATTATCGGGGAGTCCGTCGTTTTTGAAGGGGTGAAGACAGAGGCAGGGGGCTACCATCTTACCCTGCAAACCACAGACGCCCACTCCGTCCGTTTTCGTACCCAGTTCTTCGACGGCCTTTTCCAGGCGACGCCGCCTGAGGAGCCTCGCTCGGCTTCCAAGGACCAATGGCGCGAAGACTTGCGGAACTCGGTCCTGAAGTGCCTCGACGAACTGCTGGATGAGGAGCCGAACTCGACGGGCGCCTAACGTTCATCGCCCACGGGCAACAGGGGGCTGCGAGTGACCACGCGCGCGAGCTAAAATGGAATCGGGCTCTCTCGCGGTCAACTCCCCACCCACGTCGTTTCAGACCTCGCTTGCTCGTAACAGTTCAGCCAAATGAAGTGACTCGATGTGTAATAAGAAAAGAGGAAAAAAGGGGGAAATGGGAAAGGCAAGCTGATGTGATTATGGCCTCCTCCAGCTTTGG